>DASQLF010000156.1:0-28667 GCA_035630135.1 Gaiellaceae bacterium | reverse complement strand
CGCGCTTCGTCAGCGGACGCAGGTGGTCAGGGGCCTCCCACGCGTCGCGGTTCTTGGCCTTCGCGTGCCTGATCAGGTGCACGACGCTCACGACGGCGCCAGGCTGTCGAGCAGTGTGCGGTCGCGCTCGTAGGTCAGGAGCTCGCGTGCTTCGGCGAGCGCGACGAAGCGGGCGTCATCGACCTCGTTCGCGGCAGCGAGCGTGCCGGCGACCGGCGACATGAGCCAGTAGCGGACGGTCTTCGGACGGCCGAGCGCGTTGCGATAGTGGGTCGTCGCGACCTCGCGCTCCAGCCGGCAGCGCAGGCCCGTCTCCTCCTCGACCTCGCGCACGGCGGCGGTTTCCTCGTCCTCGCCGCGCTCGAGCTTGCCTTTCGGGAAAGACCAGTCGTCGTACGCAGGGCGATGGACGATCAGCACCTCGACGCCGTTCTCTCCCGGCCGGCAGACGATGCCGCCGGCTGCACGAATCGTGCTTCTCACATCCAGGCGCGGAGCTCCGGAGCCGCCAGCCTCTCCCAGGCCGCTCGCCAGCTGGTACGCAGGCGGTCGCTGTCCTCTCGCTCCGCGGTCGCGAGTGCGTCGGCGGCGCCGAGCTCGGACGCGCCGTGCTCGGACTCGCGCCAGGCGTCCAGCCAGGCGACGGCGACGACGCTGTCGTTGAGGTCGCCGAGCACCTCCTGCAGTCCGGCCGCGGCCTTCGCCAGGGTCCGCGCCTGCTTGCCCACGACGGGTGCGACGGCATCGGCCGCGTAGCGCACGCGCTTCGTCCTGATCCTGATCGCGTGCAGCTCCTCGTCCGACGGGCTCGCATCGAGACGGAGCACCCGCTTCGCGAGCTTGTGCCAGGGGCGGCGGACGAGGCCGGGCACGACGTCGGCGGCGAGAGCGCTCGCATCCTCGCCGAGCGCCGGATCGTTGGCAGCCTCGACGAGGGCGTCGAGGAGTGTGACGTAGCGCTCGCTCGCGAACGTCTCGACGAGCGCGGCGTGGGCGTCACCGCGCTCCCGTTCGAGGGCGGCGACCGCCGCGGCGGCTCCCGCGTCCTCGTCCAGAGAGAGCGCGGCGACGCGCGCGCGGAAGCGCTCGAGCAGCACGTCGCCGTCGCGTACCTTCCCGAGCGCGTCCGCGAGCCAGCCGAGCTCGCTCCGGAGCGACGACGCGAAGTCCTTCTTCACGAGCGACCCGAACGTGCGGAGGTCGGAGCGCAGGCGTCTGGTGGCGACCCGAGCTTGATGCACGCCCTCCGGATCGGCGTCGAGGCGGACGACGGGGTCGTGGAGGATCAGGCGGATCACCGAGAGCGCGATGGCGCGGCGGACGATGTCGCCGGCGGTCGCGTCGCCTCCGAGGTCGCCCACCGAGACCTCCGGCACGAGGGCCGCGCGCGGCGTCAGGGCGCGGATGTACTTCGCCGTCTGGTCGGGCGCGCCGGCTCCCGCCTGGCGCAGGCGCTCGACCACGGCATCGAGCAGGGTCGGGGTCATCCCGTCCCCGATCTCGACCTCGAGCTCGCGAAAGCTCGTAGGCGACTCGTCGTCGAGGACGGACACCGCGTCGTCCACCACCCCGCCGATGAGGCGGCCGTTCGCGTCGTGCAGACCGGTGCGTCGCCGCAGGGTCGTCATCTGCACGCTCGGCGCGAGCTCCTCGTCGCGGACGAACCCGCGCACGAGCTCGATCGCACGGGCAGGCGGGCGTGCGCCGTTTCCCTCGAACACGATCTCGGGCCGCACGAGGAACGGTGCATCCCGCTCGGCCGGGAGCTTCACCGTCCAGCCCTCTCCCGGGCGGTGGCGCAGGCTCGCGCCCCAACGCGCGAGCCGCAGGTCGGCCGTGTCGTAGTACGTCGTCGCGTTGCGCTCCGGCGGCGCGCTCCTGACGGTCGAGCCGCCGAGCCCGTAGATGCTCGGCATCCGGAATCCCGCGCCTGCGGCCAGCTTCAGCTCGCGCTCGGGGCTGTGCTCCACGGCGACTCAGGGTAGCTTCCTCTCCGATGGCGCTCGACGACGAGAAGCGGCGCGCGGCGGAGGCCGCCGCGGAGCTCGTCGAGCACGGGATGGTCGTCGGCCTCGGTACCGGCTCGACGGTCGCGCATCTCCTTTCCGCTCTCGCCCGTCGCAACCTCGACCTGCGTTGCGTCGCGACGTCGCCGGCGACGGAGGCCGAGGCGCGCCGGCTCGGGCTGGCCGTCGAGACCTTCTCCGGACCGAACGCGCCGGCCCGTCTCGACATCGCGATCGACGGTGCGGATCAGGTCGACCCCGACGGCTGGCTCGTGAAGGGCGGTGGCGCGGCGCACACGCGCGAGAAGGCCGTCGCCGCCGCTGCCGATCGCTTCGTGGTCGTCGTCGACTCGAGCAAGCTCGTCGATCGGGTGGCGCCACCCGTTCCGCTCGAGCTCGCCGAGTTCGGGCTCGCCGCGACGCTCGAGCGACTCGGATCGGTGGAGCTCAGAGACGTCGCGCGGAGTCCGGACGGAGGTGTCATCGCCGACTACACGGGTGACGTTGCCGACCCGCGTGCGCTCGCCGCGCGGCTCGCCGCCGAGCCCGGTGTCGTCGAGCACGGCCTCTTTCCGCCCGAGCTCGTCTCCGACGTCGTCGTCGCGGCCGGCGAGGCCGTGGAGATCAGGGCGCTCTAGGTCCGCGCGCGGCGGTTTCCGAGCCAGAGGAGCGCGGCGCCCGCGAGCGCGAAGCCGGCGGCGAGGACGACAGCGCGTCCGAGTACACCGTCGTATCCGAGCCGATCCACGTTGACGAAGGGATACGGGTACCAGCCCTCCGCTTCCCCACGAACGAGCGTGTAGGTGACCCAGGCGAGCGGGAACGCGAGCCACGCGACGACGGTCGCACGCGGCAGCCGATGCCGTGGCGGGTCGAGGAGCCAGTCCGCGACCAGCACGACCGGCATGAGCTTGTGGACGACGAAGTCGACCCACGGGATCGTGGTCTGCAGCTCGGCCTGGAGTCCCGAGAGGAGGAGGGCGAACACGACGCCCGTGATCGCCATGTACAGGACGACCGCACCGCGAGCGGCGTCGAAGATTCGGCTGCGGGCCGCTCTCGGCACGAGGACGAGCGCGAAGAGCGCGGCGACTGCGAGGAGGTTCGACTGGATCGTGAAGAAGCTGAAGAAGTTCGCCTTCTGGAAGCTCGAGTCGGCGGTTGCGGCGAACTGGTACGTCATGGCCACGATCGCGAGGGTCGCGAGCGCGAGCCGGGCGACGTTCAGCACTCGAGTCGCACGACGGGCTCGCCATCGGCCAGCAGTGTGAGCGCGCGTCCCTCGAGCTGGTGCGACGTCACCCGTGCGAGTGCTGCGAAGAACGCGTCCTCGAGCCTCATCGCATCCTCGGGACCGGCCATGCGCGTGCTCGCGAGCGGGCCGAAGCGCAGCTCGTTCTCGCTCATGGAGAAGGTTCCCGTGAAGCGGTTGACGCCACCCGATCCGGAGACGCGGGACTCCTCGAGGTCGAGAGCGAGGCCCGGCGCAAGCTCGTCCGAGCCGATCGCGACAGGCTCTCCGTCGAGCTCGACGAGAGCCCACTCCGTGTACGCGATCGCGACGGGCTCGCCGGCGGGCACGACTAGCGGCGCTCGATCAGCTCGATGCGGTAGTCGTCCGGGTCGCGGACGAAGCAGATCCGCGAGCCGCCCTCCGAGACCTGGTACGGCGGTCGCTCCGGCTCGATGTCGTGCTGGTCCTTCAGGGTGCCGAGGGTGCCGTCGAGGTCGTCGACGCCGATCGCGATGTGCCCGTAGCCGGTGCCGACGTCATACGTGCGGCCGTCGTGGTTGTACGTCAGCTCGAGCACGTTCTCGTCGTCGCCGAGCGAGAAGAAGTAGTTCGTCGCCTCGCGCTCGCCGTTGCGGACGATGTCCATGTCCCGCGAGAAGCGGAAGCCGAGCGCCTCGTAGAAGCCGCGGCTGCGCTCGGGATCGGTGATGCGAACCATGGTGTGGAGAAAGGTGGCCATGGCTCGAGCCTACCCAGCCAGGCGCCCGTGGGAACGCAGGAGCTCGAGCACGGGCTCGTGGAGGAGGGCGGGCACCACGCGTCCTTCGCGGCCGGTCACCTCCGGCGCCGCCCGGAGCGCATTCAGCACCGCCTCTTCGGTCGCGTCCACGACCGCTTCGAAGACGTCGTTCAGCTCGACCTTCCTCGACGACCCGGCCGCAGAGAATGCGACGAAGATCTCGCCGCTGCCGTGGTGCGCGACCGAACCGGTTCGCGCGAGGCCGAGCCCGGCGCGACGCGCGACGCGACCGAAATCGTGCGAGGGCCGTCCTCCGTCTCGATCCAGACGTGCCGGTGCTCCACGCGGCGAGTCTACGATCGCACCCGCGTGGATCTCCGGCTCACAGACGCCCAGCTCGCGCTTCGCGACGAGGCGGACGCCCTTGGCGCGAGCCTCCGCCCGGCGCTCGCGGACGACCCGGAGTGGCGCCGCCAGGGCCTCCTTTCCGACGGCGACTCGCGCGAGGTGACCCGCGCGCTCGGCGATGCGGGCCTCATCGGCCTCACGTGGCCGGAGGAGGTGGGCGGCCGGGGGCTGACCCACGTCGACGCCGCGCTCGTCGAGGACGCCCTGGGCTACCACTGGCTGCCGCTCTCGCTCTACCTGCTCTCGTACAAGACCGTCGGCTGCGCGCTCGAGCGCTTCGCCGCGCCCGCGCTTCGGGAGCGGCTCCTCGGCCCGATCGCCCGCGGCGAGCTGACGTTCTGCCAGGGTTTCTCCGAGCCCGAGGCGGGAAGCGACCTCGCGTCGCTGACGACGCGCGCGACGCTTCAGGACGACCGCTTCGTCGTGAACGGTCACAAGATCTGGACATCGAGCGCCTGGCTCGCCGACTGGATCTATCTCGCGGTGCGCACGAACCCCGACGAGCCGCGGCACCGCGGTGTATCCGTTCTCGTGGCGCCGATCGACACGCCCGGGATCGAGGTGCGCAGGTTCCCGGTGCTCGGCGGCGGCTTCCTTTGCGAGATCTTCCTCGACGGCGTCGAGATCCCCGCGGCGAACCTCGTCGGCGAGCTGAATCGGGGCTGGGACGTCGTGATGCACACGCTCGACTTCGAGCGCATCACGGCCGAGAAGCTGGGCGGGCTCGCGTGGGTCCTCGACGAGCTCGAGCGACGGCTCCGCTCGACGAACCGGCTCGACGGCTCGCGGGCACGCGTCGAGGCGCTCCGCGGAGAGCTTGCCGCAGCTCGTCTCCTGTCTCTGCGCGCTGCCGACCTCCTCGACCGCGGCGAGTCGGCGAGCGCCGCCTCGGCCATGGCGCAGCTCGCGAGCGCGCGGCTGGCGCAGCGCCTCGCCCGCGACGGCATCGAGCTGCTGGGCGTGGAGGGACTCGCCGACGCGCAGACCTCGGCCCCGCTCGAGGGCCGGATCGGCGGGCTCTACCGCGCGTCCGTCGGCTCCACCATCTCCGGCGGCTCAGCCGACATCCTCGAGCTGGTCGTCGCGCGTCGCGGGCTGGGGCTGGGTTGAGATTCGAGCTGGATCCGGAGGTCGTGCTCTTCGCGGAGTCAGTCCGCGCTGCGATCGGCGCGTGGCAGCCACCGCGCGAGCCCGACCTCGGCGGCTGGCACGACGACCGGGACGACGAGCTCGCCGCACGCGTGGCGGAGGCCGGCTGGGCCGAGTTGTGGGCGGGCGAGGATCTGCTTCCCGCCGCAGTCGCGGGCGGTATCGAGCTCGGCCGCGCCGCCGCGCCGGTCTGTCTCGTCGACGAGGCGACGCTCGGCGCACCGCTCTGGCTCGACGGACGCTCGCGCCACGCCCTCAGCTCGGCCTCGCTCGCCGTTGCGGAGCCCCGCGGCGGGCTCGGCCTCGGCCCGCCGTCGTCCGAGGCCCGGCCCGAGCTCACGCTCGACGGCTCGGGGACGGTGCTCGTCGACGTGAGCGCGACCGGCCGGCTCGAGGAGGTCGCGGCGACGGCGTGCTGGCGTGCATGGAACGCGGCGACGCTCGCCTACCTCGCCGGCCTCGCTCAACACGCGCTCGCGCTGGCGGTCGAGCACGCGCGCACGCGCGAGCAGTTCGGCGCGCCGCTCGGGTCGCTACCGGCGGTGCAGTCGCGCCTCGCGGGCGCAGCGCTCGCGACCGACTCGGTGACGCTCCTGGCCTGGACGGCGACGGCGAACGACGGTGGCCTCCAGCCGGATGCGCTGCGCTTCGCCGGATCGGCGTGCTGCGAGGTGACGGCGTCGGCGCACCAGGTGCACGGCGCCGTCGGCTTCGCGCTGGAGACGGGGCTGCACGCGTATCACCGGCGCGCCCGCTCGGTAGCGAGCTGGGCTGCAGCCGCAGCCGACGCGGCTCACTGAGGAGTCGAGTCGAGTTCGCTCTCGGCCCACTCGAGCCACTCGAGATGGGTGCGGATGGATCGCAAACCTCCCTCGAGAGCGATGCCGAACGCCTGCTCCTTACGGCCTGGGCCGCGTGGCCCCGCCTCGATCGCCTCGAGCTCCGCGAGGCGCGCACGCCAGTGGCGTTGCTCGCGCTCGAGATGGGCACGCGCCTCGTCCGGCTCGAGCAGCCAGAGGAAGAACGTGCGGAGCGCCGCATCGCTGCGCACTCGCCGGTCGGGCTCCGTCTCACGCAGCCAACGGCGGAGCTCGGCGGTGCCGTCCTCCGTGACCGCGTACGTCTTCGAGTTGCGCGCGCCCGATCCCGTCTGCTCGATCAGGCCCTCCTCGCGGAGGCGGGCCAGCTCGGGGTAGATCTGGCTGTGGCTCGCGGGCCAGACGTACGCGAGCGACTGCTCGAAGTGCTTGAGGAGGGCGTAGCCCGTGCGCGGCATGTCGGCGAGCGCTCCGAGCAGGGCGAAGCGCAAGCTCATCTATATGTCACTATTGACATGTCTAGAACGATAGGACATGATCCCACGCGATGCGGATGCCGGGCCTGCTCCTCGCCGTGCTGCTCGCCATGGTCGTCGGCGCAGGATCCGTGCAGGCCAGTCCCTCCGCACCGTCGACCGCTGCCGAGGACGTTCGCGAGCTCGGCAAGTCGATCGAGCAGATCCACCCGGCGGCCTTCCGCAGCGTCTCGAAGCAGCGCTTCAGCGCAGAGGTGAACGCGCTCGCACAACGTGCCCCTTCGCTCGAGCGCGACGAGCTGCTCGTCGGGATGCTGCGGATCGTCGCCCTCCTCGGGCCGCGGAATGGCCACACGGGTCTCTTCCCGGGCGACCCCGCACATACGAGCACGCTGCATCTGTATCCGCTTCGGCTCTACCACTTCGCGGACGGCATGTACGTCGTCGACGCCATCGATCGCTCGCTCGTCGGACGTAAGCTCGTCGCGATCGACGGTGTCACGGTCGAGCGCGTGCTCGAGCTCGTCGAGCCGCTCGTGCCCCGCGACAACTCCTCGAACCTTCGCGGCCTCGCACCCCACTACCTGCTCACCGCGGAGGTACTCGACGGGCTCGGAGTGGTGGACGACGGCGGACCTGCGGACTTCACGCTCGAGGCGCCTGGCGGGTCGCGAGCCGATGTCGCGCTCACTCGGGTCGTGGCCAGCCGGTACACGTCGCGCTTCGCGGATCCGCTGTTCGGCCACTACCCCTCGATTCTTCCGGCTGCGCAGCGCCCGCTCTATCTCTCGGCCAGCGCTCGGCCGCTGTGGGCGACCACTCTCGCGAACGGCCGCGCCGTGTACGTGGGCTACAACTCCGTGCGCTCGCCGACGCCGGCGATCCTGCGCAAGCTCGACCGGCTCGTGAAGAGCCCGAAGGTGCGGCGCGTGATCGTGGACGTGCGCCTCAACGGCGGCGGCGACAACACGACCTACGGCTCCCTGACGACGCTCTTCGGCTCGTCGGCAGTGAACAAGCGCGGGAAGCTGTACCTCCTCGTCGGTCGCGCGACCTTCTCGGCGGCCGGGAACTTCTCCGCCGAGATCGACCGCGCGACGAAGGCCGTCATCGTCGGCGAGCCGACGGGAGGAGGCGTCGAGACGTACGGCGACACGTTCCCGGTGCTCCTGCCCAGCGTCGGCTGGACCGTGCGTATCGCGGCGCGCTACCACGAGCGCAAGAAGAGCCGTTCGGACAGCCGGCTCGCTGTCGATCCGGACGTCCGCGTCGACCTGACCTCTGCGCAGTACTTCTCGGGGCGCGACCCGGTGCTCGACCGCGCGCTCCGCGGCCTCTGAGCGTCAGGCCGGCGATCTCGTTCGGGCCGTGAGCGCCCGGCGCCGCGGGTCGTCGATCAGGTCGAACGTGTCTCCGAAGATCAAACCGCGCACGTGGTCGGACTCGAGGAACTCGCGCGGGAAACCGAGACTGAAGCCGCTCACCCGGTCGAGGCGGTCGAGCTGCTCGTCCGAGAGCTCGACCTCGAGCGCGCCGAGGTTGTCTCGCAGCTGGGTCTCGCTCCGGGCGCCGACGATCGGGACGATGTGCCACGGCTGTGACCGCACCCACGCGATTGCGACCTGCGCCGCTGTCGCGCCGATCTCCGAGGCGACGGACACGACCTCGCGGGCCATGTCGTTCGTCCGTGGGCCGCTGCTCTCGTAGCGCCGCGGCTCTTCCGTCTCCTCGAGGTACTTGCCCGTGAGCGCGCCTCCCTCGAGCAGGCCCCAGGGCGTGAGAACCAGGCCCAGGTCACGTGCCATCGGCAGGAGCTCGCGCTCGACGTCGCGGTCGGCGAGCGAGTACGGGGCCTGCACCGCGACGGGCGGCGACCAGCCGTACTGCCGTGCGAGCGTGACTGCGCGCGAGATCACCCAGGCCGGCGTGTCGGAGAACCCGATGTGGTGCACCTTCCCCGACGAGACGAGGTCGTCGAGGCCGCGCAAGACCTCCTCGACGGGCGTCATGCCGTCCCACATGTGCAGCCAGAGGAGGTCGACGTAGTCCGTGCGCAGGCGCCGCAGGCTCGCCTCGAGGGTGTGGACGAGGTTCTTCCGCTGGTTCCCGCCGGCGTTCGGATCCTCGCGGCGTCCCGTGAGCGTGTACTTGGTGGCGAGCACATATCGCTCGCGGTCGGCCTCGGTGAGTGCCCCGACGATCTCTTCGCTCTGTCCGTCCGTGTAGTTGCAGGCGGTGTCGACGAAGTTTCCGCCGGCCTCGACGTACGCCTCGAGGATCCGTCCGCACTCGGCCTCCGAGGCGCCCCAGCCCCACGTCTCGCCGAAGGTCATCGTCCCGAGCGCGACCTCCGAGACGCGAAGGCCGCTCGCGCCGAGCAGCGTGTAGCGCATCACTCTCCCTTTCTCGTGATGTCGGCGACGAGCGCCGCGGCCTCGTCAGCCGCCTCCCGCCGCGCGACGTACGTATACGCACGTGCGTTCCCCTCGAGCGTGACCAACCCAGCCTCGCGGAGCTGCGCGAGATGGTGGTGCACCGTCGAGCGCGTCAGAGCCGTGGCCTCGACGAGCTCGGCTGCGCGACCGACCCCGCGTCCGACGAGCGCGAGGATCTCGACGCGCTTCGGGTCGGCGAGCGCGCGCCCCAGAGCGAGCAGCCGGTCTTCGCTCGAGCCCTCTGACGCGGCGAGGTAGGCGATGACTCTCGCGCCGCGGTGCTGTGCGAGGACGAGCGGAAGCGTCGGCTCCAGGTGCGGGACGAGAACGACGCGCTCGGCCTCGGGCTCGGGGACGTAGCGGTAGCCGTTCGTCAGCCCCTCGATTGCCACGCTCGCCGGGCGCGCCTGCAGCAGTGACTCGGCCGTGTCGGCCGCGGCCGCGAGCCGACGCGTGGCGTCGTCGACGAGCGAGCGCGAGCCGGCCGCGATCGCGTCGGCGATCCGGTTGCGCGTCTCCGGCGGATCGAGGGGGAGAAGCGTTGCGAGCGACGACCGGGCGTGGCCGCCGTAGTAGCGGGGATGCTCGAGCAGGCGCGTCGCCGCCGACGTGTCGCCGTGCGCTGCCGCCTCGATGTCGTCGACCCCGGCAAGGCTGCACCACGACCACGCGTGGCGGCCGAGTAGGTGTAGACGAAGCTCGACCGGATCCATTGCGTCCACGGCGCGGATGAGCTCGTCGGCGGTGTTCGCGGCCGCGTCGAGCGGGATGCCGAAGAGGTTCAGCCAGGTCTCGCCCTCGGCATCGCCGACGGCCCGAAGGGCGTCGGCGAGCTCCGGTGCGAGCTCGTCGCGCGGGGCGCCGGTCACGCCGGCCAGCGCCGCGAGCAGCGCGAACGACGTTCCGGCGCGGACCTCGGTCGTGAGAGTCTGTCCGATGAACATCGTACATAGACTACAGATATCGAACTGAGTCACGCGCTCCCTCGTCCGAGGGATTGCGCGTACCCCTTCCGGCCGTAGCGTCAGGTGTGGACGTAGAGGTCGACGCTCACCCTGGGGAGGGGGCCGACGTGGCAACAGACGGAAGCGGATCCGTGCTCATCGAGATCCTCGCGCGCGAGGACTGCCCGAATCGCGGGATGGCCCTCGTCGTGGTCGAGCGCGTCGTCGACGAGACGGGGATCCCGGCCGAGATCGAGGTCGTCGACGTCGAGTCGGACTCCGACGCCGAGGAGTACCGGGTGCTCGGCTCGCCGACGGTGCTCGTCGACGGCCGCGACGTCGATCCGGATCCCAGTCCGTGGGCGGACTACACGGCCGGCGACCGCATCTACCGCACCGAGCGCGGCCCGTGCGGGTGGCCGGAGCCGGAGTGGATTCGCAGCGCGCTCCTGCGCGCGGTCGCTCAGACCACGTCAAACGGCAGCCACTAGCGGTACCGCTGTCAGGGCTCGAGGTCTTCGACCACGAGCCCGTACAACACGCCGTCGACCCACTCGTCGTTGCGCCAGTACGCCTTCCGGCGGACGCCCTCGCGGGTGAAGCCCGCTCGCTCCGCATGGCGCATCGCGCGCTCGTTGAACCCGTAGATCTCGAGCTGGGCGCGATGGAAGCCCAGGTCGTCGAAGAGATGCCGCTGGAAGAGTCGCGCGGCCGTGTCGGCGACCTTGCCGCCGCGGTGGTCGGGATGCACGGCCAGCCCGCCGAGGTTCGCGATGCGGCTGCGGGCATTGCCGCGCTCGAAGCGCATCGTCCCGGCCAGCTCGCCGTCGACCTCGATGACGAACACGCCGAACGCTTCCGGCTCGGAGTCGGAGCGCGCGACCTCGGCGGCGATCTCTTCGCGCCCCTTCGCGCGCACCGCGGCCAGGTACGGCTCGACGTCGTCATGCGTTACGAGCGCGACGAGGAACTCGACGTCGTCGTCACGTGCCCGGCGAATGGCGACGCTCACGCCGGTGACTCCCGCGTGCGCACGCCGAAGTAGCGCTGCCCGGAGGCGAGCGCGGCGCCCACCGCGATCAGCCCGAACCCGACGAGCATCGCCGAGGTGATCGGCTCGTCGAGGAGCAGAGCGCCGTAGACGACGGCGAAGGCTGGCATCAGGTACGTCACGATCGAGAGCTTGCGGCTGCCGTGCAGGCGGAGGACGCGGAAGAGCAGCAGCTGGCCGGCGAACGTGGGAATGAGGATCAGTCCGAGCAGGCCGGCGAGAGCGGTCGAGCCCGGAACCTCGCGCGGCGGGTCGAGGATGGTCAACGGCAGGAGCACGACCGCCGCCGCGAGCATGTTGCCGGTCGCGAGGACCGGTCCCGGGATGTCGCGGATCTGCAGCTGGCCGTAGACGCCGCCGGCCGCATACGAGAGCGACGAGAGGACGACGGCGAGGGTGCCGGCGATGATCCACCAGCCCCCGCCCGCGTCGAGGCCGGCGAGTGCTGCGACGCCGAGGAAGCCGAGGCCGACGCCGACGATCCGAACCGCGCCGACGTGCTCGTGCGGCAGGAACCGGGCTGCGAGCAGGAACGTGAAGATCGGCACGGTCGCCTGGGCGATGCCGGCGACGCTCGAGTCGATCCTCGTCTCGCCCCAGGCGACGAGGCCCATCGGCACCGCCGCGTTGATGACGCCGAGGACGGCGCAGGGAACCCAGGCGGAGCGCAGCTCGGCGACGGCTCGGCTGATCCCCATGCGCCATGCGAGGTAGGCGAACAGCAAGATGCCAGCGCCGAGCACGCGGAGCTCCGTCATCGCGGCCGGCGGGATGTCCTCGACGGCGACCTTGATGAAGAGGTACGAGGCGCCCCACATCGCCGCGAGCAGCAGGATCAGCGGCCAGTACGAGCGCACAGGACGAGGCTACCGACGGCGCGTGGATCTACCCCATGTGAGGTCGGACGCCGCCGATAAGCTGATCTTCTGAGCACGGCGGCGGATCCGGCGCTCCATCGCGCACTCGGCCTCACCGACGGGGAGTTCGAGCGAATCCGCTCGCTGCTCGGGCGCGACCCGAACGACTTCGAGCTCGCGGTGTTCTCGCTCCTCTGGTCGGAGCACTGCGGGTACAAGCATTCGGCTGCCTTGCTCGGCAGGCTGCCCTCGCGCGGCTCACGCGTTCTGCAGGGGCCGGGAGAGAACGCGGGCGTTCTCGATCTCGGCGACGGTCTCGCGGTCGCGTTCAAGGTCGAGAGCCACAACCACCCCTCGGCGGTGGAGCCCTTCCAGGGCGCGGCCACGGGTGTCGGCGGGATCCTGCGCGACATCGTCGCGATGGGCGCGCGGCCCGTCGCGCTCCTCGACGGTCTCCGCTTCGCCGAGCCGGACTGGCACTTCTCGCGTGCGGTCGGCGGCATCGGCCACTACGGCAACTGCGTGGGCGTGCCGACGGTCGGCGGCGAGGCCGTGTTCGACGAGGCCTACCGCGACAACCCGCTCGTCAACGCGATGTGCGTCGGTCTCCTCCCGGTCGAGAGACTGCTGCGGGCGAAGGCGACCGTTGCGGGTCAGCTCGTCGTGCTCTACGGCGCGACGACCGGCCGGGACGGGATCGGCGGCGCTTCGGTGCTCGCGAGCCAGGAGCTCGACGACGCGGCGGCCGAGAAGCGGCCGTCGGTGCAGATCGGTGATCCGTTCACCGGCAAGAAGCTGATCGAGTCCTCCGTCGAGCTCACGTCATCTGGCCTCGTCGAGTCGCTCCAGGATTGTGGCGCGGCGGGGATCGCGTCCTCTCTCTCCGAGATGGCGGCCGACCTCGGGATCGACGTCCACCTCGACCGCGTGCCGCTGCGCGAGGAGGGGATGGAGCCGTGGGAGGTCATGATCTCCGAGAGCCAAGAGCGGATGATCGCGATCGTCCGCCCGCAGATGCTCGAGGCCGTGGAGGCCGTGCTCGACAGGTGGGAGCTCGAGCACGCGGTGATCGGCGAGACGACGGCGACGGGGGAGCTGCGGGCGTTCTGGGACGACGAGGTCGTCGGCTCCGTTCCGGCGCGGCTGCTCACGTCCGAGTGCCCCCGGTACGAGGTCGCCCAGACCCGGCGCGCTGCAACTCCTGCGCGGGAGATCGTCGACGCACCGCCCGCCCACGAGGCGCTCGTCGAGCTGCTCGGTTCGCCGGCGCTCAGGAGTCGCAGGTTCGTCTTCCGCCGCTACGACCAGCTCGTGGGCTCGCGCACCGTTCGCCGGCCGGGGCTTGGCGCTGCAGTGCTCAGGCTCCGTCCGTCGCTCCGCGGGCTCGCGCTCTCGCTCGACGGGCAGGGTCGCATCGCGCGGCTCGACCCGTTCACGGGCGGCGCGCTGGCCGTGCTCGAGGCCGCGCGGAACGTCGCGTGCGTCGGCGGAGAGCCGATCGGCTTCACGGACTGCCTGAACTTCGGCAACCCGGAGAAGCCGGAGATCGGCTGGGAGCTGGCGCAGGCGATCGACGGAATCGCCGCGGCCTGCGAGGCCGTCGGCGCGCCCGTCGTCTCCGGGAACGTGTCGCTCTACAACGAGACTCACGGGCGCGCGATCCATCCGTCTCCCGTCGTCGGCGCGGTTGGGCTCGTGGAAGACGTGCGCCGTGTCCCGAAGGGATGGCGCGAGGGCGACGTGATCTACGCCGCGTTCGCCTCGGCGCCCTCGCTCGCAGGCTCCGAGTACCAGGCGCGGTTCGGCGAGGTCGGGGGCACGCCCGCGCCGCTCGATCTCTTTGCCGAGGGTCGGCTCGTCTCGTTTCTATGGCACGCCGCGGCGCACGCCACGCTGTCGCACGACGTCTCGGAGGGCGGCCTTGCCGTCTGCCTCGCGGAGGCTGCGCTCCACTCCGGGGTCGGTGCTGCACTCGATCTCCGAGATGACCCCGTGGAGCTCTTCGGCGAGGTCGGCGGTCGCGCGGTCGTCGCCTGTGCGCCGGGTGCCGCCGCAGAGGTCGAGCGTGTTGCGGACGAGAGGGGCGTACCGCTGCGCCGGGTCGGCGAGGTCGGCGGCAGTACCCTGCTGGGAGTGGAGCTCGACCGCCTTCGGAGCGTGTGGGAGCCCACCGACTGACATGTGTGGGGTCTTCGGAATCCGCTCTCGCGAGCGGGACGTCTCGCGTCTCGCGTACTTCGGCCTGTTCGCCTTGCAGCATCGCGGGCAGGAGTCGGCGGGCATCGCGGTCTCCGACGCGGGCCGGCTGACGGTGCTGCGCGAGATGGGGCTCGTCGCGCACGTCTTCGACGAGCAGGGCCTGCAGGCGCTGCCGGGCGAGGCCGCGATCGGGCACACGCGCTACTCGACGACCGGTGCGAACAAGTGGTCGAACGCGCAACCGCTGATCCACCGCGGACGCGCGCGGACGATCGCCCTCGGCCACAACGGCAACCTCGTGAACGTCGAGGAGTTGCGGGCGGAGCTGATCGCCGACGACATCAAGCTCGCGTCGGGCTCGGACACGGAGCTCATCGCCGCCCTCGTCACGCGCGATCCGGCCCCGCTCGTCGACGCCGTGGCCAACGCGATGGGCCGGCTCGAGGGGGCCTACTCGGTCACGGCTCTCGTCGACGACACGCTCGTGGCCTTCCGCGACCCGCTCGGCTTCCGGCCCCTGTCGCTCGGTCGCATCGGTGACGACTGGGTCGTCGCGTCCGAGACGTGCGCACTCGACCTGGTCGGCGCCGAGGTCGTGCGCGACGTCAGGCCCGGCGAGGTCGTCTGGGTCGACGAGGACGGGCTGCACGCGGCGCAGGCCGTTCCGGCAGGCCCGAGCGCGCTCTGCATCTTCGAGCACGTCTACTTCGCGCGACCCGACTCGCGGGTCGGCGGTGTCGAGGTGCACGGCGCCCGCGTGCGGATGGGCGAGCGGCTCGCAGCGGAAGCGCCCGCCGACGCCGACCTCGTCATCGGCGTCGCGGACGGCGGGACGCCCGCCGCGATCGGCTTCTCGAAGGCGTCCGGGATCCCGTACAACGAGGCGCTGATCAAGAACCGCTACGTCGCGCGCACGTTCATCCAGCCCGAGCAGGGCATGCGCGAGCAGGGCATCCGCATGAAGTTCAACCCGCTGAGTGAGGTCGAGGGCACCCGGATCGTCGTCGTCGACGACTCGATCGTGCGGGGGAACACGACGCGCCAGCTCGTCCAGATGCTGTTCGACGCGGGCGCGGCCGAGGTGCACGTGCGTGTGTCGTCGCCGCCTGTCGTGTCGCCGTGCTTCTACGGCATCGACATGGCGGACGAGGACGAACTCGCCGCCGCGCACCGCTCGGTCGAGCAGATGCGAGAGCACATCGGCGCCACCTCGCTCCACTACCTCTCGGTCGAGGGCATGCAGGCTGCGACGGAGCTTCCGGAGGATTCGGTCTGCCGTGCGTGCTTCACGCGGGACTACCCGACGCGCGTTCCGCCGCGCACCGAGAAGCTCCGCTTCGAGCCTGCCCGCGCTTAGGCGCGCTTCGGCGGCAGCGGAACGAAGACGCTCGTCGTCCGCTGGTACTCGGCGTAGTCCTCGCGCGAGCGGAGAGCCTGCGCCTCCGTCTCCGGGATCCCCGTCACCTTGAACAGGAGATAGAGCAGGCCCGCGGGCACGGCCCACGACAGCCAGCCCCACGGCGCTGCGCTCGCGACGAGAGCGATCCCGCACCAGTTCACGAACTCGAAGAAGTAGTTCGGGTGGCGTGACCAGCTCCAGAGGCCGGCGCGGGCGGTCTTGCCCTTGTTCTCGGAGTTCGTGCGCCACTGCGCGAGCTGATAGTCGGAAAGGATCGTCCCCACGTTCCCGACCGCCCACACCGCGATTCCCGCCCACTCGAGGATGCCGAGTCCGCTCCCGTCATTCTGTGCGATGAACGCGAACGGCACGGAGAAGAAGACGACGAACAGCGCCTGGGCCTGGAAGAAGACGAAGAAGTTCCGGTTCGCGTTCGGCGCCCAGCGGCGGCGGAGCTCCTGGTAGCGGCCGTCCTCCTCTTTGCCGAGGACGCGGTTGAAGAGGAGGTAGCCGCCGAGGCGGAACCCCCAGATGGACGCGAGCGCGGCCGCGACTACGCGATAGCCCGTGTCACCGTCGGCGAGAAGCGCGTAGGCGATCGCGCAGGATGCGATCAGGACGGCCCACGCGACGTCGACGTGGCTCGCGTCGCGGATCCTCACCTGGATCAGCCACATGAGCACCATCCCCGCCGACGCAAGCACGGCGCCGACGATCAGCAGACCCCAGACCGAGCCGATCATCGCCGCCCCAGCTTCGACGGCCACCACGTCCGCTCGCCGAGCGAGAAGGTGAGGGCGGGGACGAGGATAGAGCGGACGACGAACGTGTCGAGGAGGACGCCGAGGGCGACGGTGATACCGATCTGGGTGAGGGCGACGAGCGGCAGCACGGCAAGGACGGAGAACGTGCCGGCGAGGACGATTCCAGCCGACGTGATGACGCCACCGGTGACCGCGAGACCCTTCAGCATCGCCCCCTTGGTCGACTGCGACTGCGCCTCCTCGCGCACCCGCGCCATGAGGAAGATGTTGTAGTCGATGCCCAGCGCGACGAGGAAGATGAAGGCGAACAGCGGGTAGCTCGGATCCTCGCCGGGGAAGTCGGCGAACAGCTCGAACACGACGAGCGCGAGCCCGAGCGCGGCGAAGAACGAGAGGACGACGGTCGCGATCAGCATCAGCGGCCCGACGACGGCGCGCAGGAGCAGGACGAGGATCGCGAAGACGACGATCAGGACGAGCGGGACGAGGAAGAGCGTGTCCGAGCGAACGGCCTCGCGGAGATCGTGCTCCTCGGCGGTCGCACCGCCGACGAGGACGGCATCGCGGCCGGCCACTCGCAGCTCATCGCGAAGCGGGTCGATCAGGCCGAAGCCCGCCTCGCTGAACGGATCCTCGGTCAGGGTGACCGTGAAGAGCGCGCCGGGATCGCCCTGCTCGATCTCGCCGACGGAGACGACCTGCGGCGCTTGCTGCGCGGCCTCGACGACCGGCTGGAGGGCCGCGGGATTCGTCACGATCACCGTCGTCGGAGCGCTCGCGCCGGCCGGGAACGAGCGCTCGAGGAGGCGCTGGCCCTCGACCGCCTCGACCTCGCCGCGGAACGCGTTCGCGGTCGTGAGGTTCGAGTCCAGGGTCAGCGTGCCGAGCGCGAGGGCGGCGAGCCCGAGCGTCGTGACGATCCAGACGAGGCGGTGGCGCCGCTC
Organism: Gaiellaceae bacterium; assembly: GCA_035630135.1. Taxonomy (GTDB): domain Bacteria; phylum Actinomycetota; class Thermoleophilia; order Gaiellales; family Gaiellaceae; genus GMQP-bins7. Next base: position 11,244 of record DASQLF010000156.1, on the reverse strand, counting down.
GATCCGCGCGCCGAGGCGGCCCCAGAACCCGTGCCGCCAGGCTGTGTCACTCTCCTCGGGATCGGCACGGTCGAACCGCGGTAGGTACGGCCAGAACGCGCGCCGCCCGCCGATGAGCAGCAGCGCCGGAAGCACCGTGAGCATCGCGGTTGCGGCGATGGCCACGCCCATCGCGCCGACAGGCCCGAGGCCCGCCGTCGAGTTGACGGATGCGAACGAGAGGCACAGCAGCGCTGCGACCACCGTGGCGGCCGACGCGACGATGCCTGGCCCGGCGCGGCGCACGGCGATGCGCATCGCGTCGTGCTTGTCCTCGTGGCGGTGCAGCTCCTCCCTATAGCGCGACGTCAGAAGGAGCGCGTAGTCGGTTCCCGCGCCGAAGACGAGGACGAGGAGAATCCCGCCCGTCTGTCCGTTCACGACGACGCCGGCATCGACGAGCAGCGCGCCGATCCCGCGGACGAGACCCTCGGCGAAGAACACGGAGAGGAGCGGCAGGATCCAGAAGATCGGGCTGCGGTAGATCAGGACGAGCAGCACGAAGACGAGGAGCGACGTCGCGATGAGCAACGTCGAGTTGATCCCCTCGAAGACCTCGCTGGCGTCGGCCGAGTAACCGGCCGGGCCGGTGATCCTCGCCTCGAGGCCCTCGGGCAGTCCGGCGAGCCCCTCCCGGAGGCCGTCGACCGCGCCGATCAGCACCTTCTCATCGCCGTCGGCGACGATCTGGGCGAAGACGATCGCAGCCTCGCCGTCCTCGGAGAACCGGGGCGGAATGACCGCCACGACGCCCTCGGGCGGCGAGTCGGCGAGGTCGGCCGCGACACCGGAGATCGCCTCGCGGTCGGCCTCGGTCAGCCCGTCTTCCCGCGCGACGACTGCGATCGCGGAAACGCCTCGGCCCGAGGGGAACTGCTCTGCCAGCTCGAGCGCGCGCACGGACTCGGCGTCCTCGGGAAGAAAGCTCGACGGTTCGTTCTTCTGCTTCGACTCGAACGAGCCGATCAGCGGACCCAGCGCGACGAGCGCGACGATCCACGCTGCGAGCACCGCGAACTTCGAGCGGCGCCCGGAGACGATGCGAGCGAAGAAGGTCATCGAGGGCGTGTACGCACGGAAGCGGCGTTCAGACCAGTTCGCTCCAGCGGCGGTAGCGGACGGCTCTGCGGGCCGTCCGCTCGTCGACCCCCTTCTCGATCAGCTCCTGCCGCACCTCGCCCTCCTGTGCCATGCGCAGGAAGAGCCACGCGAGCGCGACGACGGTGACGAGCGAGCCCTCGAGCATCATCAGCGAGCCCGCGAGGCTCTGGTCGGCATCGGGCGACAGCCCGAGGAAGTCGTCGCCCGTGTCGTAGACGTCGTAAAAGGCAGAGCCACCCCAGACGAACACGTTGCCGACAACGGTGGCGACCAGACGTACGCCGACGATGTACGCGAGCTTGGCGCCCGTCCCGAACCACTCGGGCGCCGGCAGCGTCTCGAGCACGGGGAGCCAGAGCACGATCCCGGCGCTGAAGAAGGCGACGTGCTCGATCGCGTGCAGGGCGCTCGACTCGATCGCGCCCTCGTACAGCACCGGAAGATGCCAGAGGACGAGGTTCGCGGCCCAGATCGGGAAGGCGACGAGCGGGTTCGCGAGGATGCGGAGCCGCATTACCCCGGGCAGGGCGAGGATCGGTCGCAGCACCGGTCCTGTGAGCCCGGCGAGCAGGCAGAGCGGGGCGAGGTCTCCCAGCAGCAGGTGCTGCGTCATGTGGAACGTGAAGAGCTCCTCTTCGCCGACCTCCGCGATGGGTGACGCCACGGCGACGACCAGGAGCCCGATCCCGAGGGCGAACAACGCGATGCGCCAGCCGGGCACCGGCTGCCCGCGGCGTGCCACCGTGCGAGCCCGCAGCGCGTACGCGATCGCGACGAGCGCGATCGGCGCGAGCTGGAGCGGGTCGATCGTCCAGCTCGTCAGGAGGGAAGGCTCGCTCACCGGCGGTGACTGTACGCTCGGCCCGTGGCCGGGGAGCGCACGTACGAGGCCGCTGGAGTCTCGATCGCCACGGCCGATGCCGTCGTCGAGCGCCTGCGCACGGCGGTCGAGTCGACCGGTGCGAAGGGGTTCGGAGCGTTCGCGGGGCTCCACCCGCTCGACGACGACACGCTGCTCGCCGCGTCGACCGACTCGGTCGGGACGAAGCTCATCCTCGCGCGACAGCGCGGCGCCCTGCGGCTGTGCGGCGCCGATCTCGCCGCGCACTGCATCAACGACGTGATCACGTGCGGCGCCGACCCGCTCTTCTTCCTCGACTACGTCGCGGCCAACCGGATCGACCTCGAGGCGGTCGCCGACCTTGTGGAGGGAGCCGCCGAGGTCTGCCGTGAGGCGGGCGTCGCGCTCATCGGTGGGGAGACGGCCGAGCTGCCCGGGATCTACCGCGAGGACGAGCTCGACTTCGCCGGCACGTGCGTGGGACGCGTCGAGCGCGCGCGGCTCCTCGACGGCTCGGCGATCCGCGAGGGCGACGCGGTCGTCGGCCTGCCGTCGGCGGGGGTGCACGCGAACGGCTTCACGCTCGTGCGACGCGTGATTGCCGACGAGGACTACGTCGGCGACGACCTGCTCGCGCCGACGCGGCTCTACCTCGCCGACGTCCGGCGCCTGCGGGACCGGGCCCACGCGTTCGCACACGTGACGGGCGGTGGCATCCTCGGGAACCTCGAGCGCGTGGTTCCTGACGGACTGCGTGCCGAGATCGACTGGGACGCGTGGGAGCGCCCTGCGGTCTTCGGCTGGCTCGCCCGACACGTCGACGAGGACGAGCTGCGTCGTGTGTTCAACCTCGGGATCGGGTATCTGACGGTCATGGCCGAGCCCGGCACTGAGCTCGTGATCGGGAGGATCGTGCGGGCGTGATCGGCGTGCTCGTGAGCGGCGAAGGGTCGAATCTGCAGGCGCTGCTCGACGCGGGGCTCCCTGTCGTCGCGGTGGCGACGAACGTGCCGACCGCGCGGGCGCTCGAGCGAGCCGAGGTGGCCGGCGTGGCGAGCGCGGCGTTTCCGCTCGAGGCCTACGAGGATCGCGAGCGGCGTGACGCTGCGATGGCGGACTGGCTCGAGGAGCAGCGCGTCGAGCTCGTCGTCTGCGCCGGGTACATGCAGCTCCTGCGGCCGTCGTTCCTTACGCGCTTCCCGGGTCGCGTCGTCAACGTCCATCCCGCGCCTCTTCCGGCTTTTCCGGGCGCGCACCCGCTCGAGGACGTGCTCGCCGCAGGGGCCGCCGAGGCTGCTGCGACAGTCCACTTCGTGGACGAGGGCGTCGACACGGGCGCCGTGATCGCGTGCGAGCCCGTGCCGGTGCTCGCCGGCGACACGGTCGAGACACTGCGCGAGCGCGTGCACGAGGCCGAGCATCGGCTCCTGCCGAAGGTGGTGCGTGAGCTGTGCGCGCGCTGATCTCCGTCTACGACAAGGCAGGGATCGCGGACTTCGCGCGTGGCCTCTCCGAGATCGGCTTCGAGCTCGTCTCGAGTGGAGGCACCGCGGCCGCGCTCGAGGAGGCGGGGCTGACGGTCACGCGGGTCGAGGATCTGACCGGCTTCCCGGAGATGCTCGAGGGCCGCGTGAAGACGCTGCATCCGCGCGTCCACGCCGGAATCCTCGCGCGCCGGCAGAGCACCGAGGACGTCGCCGCGCTCGACGCCCACGGCATCGAGCCCTTCGACCTCGTCTGCGTCAACCTCTATCCGTTCGAGCTCGCCGTGGATCGGCCCGAGCTCGACGAGGCCGGCCTCATCGAGATGATCGACGTCGGCGGACCGGCGCTCCTGCGCGCGGCGGCGAAAAACTTCGCGTTCGTCACCGTCGTCTCGCGGGCGCAGGACTACGAGCCCGTGCTCGCGGAGCTGCGCGACTCGGGGTCGACGAGTCCGGAGCTGCGACGCCGGCTCGCTGCCACGGCCTTCGCGCGCTCTGCCGCGTACGACTCGGCGATCGCGCGCTGGTTCCAGCGCGGCGTCGACCTGCCCGAGACGTTCGTCCCGGCGTTCGACCGCCTGCGCGAGCTTTCGTACGGCGAGAACCCACACCAGCAGGCCGCGTACTACGCCGAGCGGGGGGCGAGAACCCATCTCCTGGCGTTCGTCGAGCAGCTCGGGGGCAAGGAGCTCAGCTTCAACAACCTCGGCGACCTCTCCGCCGCGCGGCTCCTTCTGTCCGAACTCGACCGCCCGGCCTGCGTGATCGTCAAGCACGCGAACCCGTGCGGGGTCGCGGTCGCGGGCACGCTCGAGGGGGCGTACGCAAAGGCGCTCGCCGCCGACCCGGTCTCCGCGTACGGCGGGGTCGTCGTCGTGAATCGCACGGTGAGCGCCGCGCTGGCCGAGTCGCTCGCGGAGCAGTTCGTCGAGGTGCTCTTCGCCCCGCATTACGAGCCCGCGGCGGCGGAAATCCTCGCGCGCAAGCCGTCACTGCGCGTCCTCCAGCACACGGAGCAGCGTGCGCCGGGCGAGGCAGATCGCGACTACCGACGCGTGCTCGGCGGACTTCTCGTGCAGTCTCGGGATCGCGGCATCGCCGGGCGCGACTGGATGAAAGTCGTGTGCGGCGAGCCCGACGCGGCGCACTGGGACGATCTGCTGTTCGCCCTCCGGGTCGTGAAGCACGTCACCTCGAACGCCATCGTCCTCGCGCGGGACGGCCAGACGCTCGGCATCGGCGCCGGCCAGATGAGCCGTGTCGACGCCGTGCGCATCGCCGTCGCAAAGGCGCACGAGCTCGGTCATTCGCTGGAGGGTGCCGTCCTCGCTTCCGATGCCTTCTTCCCCTTCGCCGACGGGCCGCAGCTCGCGCTCGACGCGGGCGTCGTCGCCTTGATCCAGCCGGGAGGCTCCAAGCGCGACGACGAGGTCATCGCGGCGGTGTCGGCGGCAGGCGCTGCGATGGTGTTCACGGACCGCCGTCACTTCCGCCACTAGGCTTCCGGCTCCATGGCGCGGAGCCAGTTCCCAACAGTCCTCGAGCTCGTCGGGCAGACGCCGATCGTCCGGCTCGAGCGCCTGGGCCGCGACGTTCCCGGCGAGTTGCTCGCGAAGCTCGAGTACCTCAACCCCGGAGGCTCGGTCAAGGATCGCATCGGGCTCGCGATGGTCGAGGCGGCGGAGGCGGACGGGCGGCTGCGCCCCGGCGGGACGATCGTCGAGCCGACCTCGGGCAACACGGGTGTCGGGCTCGCCATCGCGGCCGCGCTACGCGGCTACCGCTGCATCTTCGTGATGCCCGACAAGATGAGCCAGGAGAAGATCTCGATGCTGCGAGCCTACGGCGCGGAGGTCGTGATCACCCCGACCGCGGTCGACCCGCACTCGCCCGAGAGCTACTACGCAGTGTCGGACAGGCTCGCCGAGGAGATTCCCGGCGGGTTCAAGCCCGACCAGTACTCGAACCCGTCGAACCCCGAGGCGCACTACGAGACGACCGGGCCGGAGCTGTGGGAGCAGACGGACGGCGGCGAGATCGACGCGATCGTCATCTCCGTCGGCACGGGCGGGACGATCACGGGTGTCGGCCGCTACTTCAAGGAGAACGGCTCGAAGGCGCGGATCGTCGCGGTGGATCCCGAAGGCTCGGTCTTCACTGCCGACGAGAGGCATCCGGCCGGGCCGTATCTCGTGGAGGGGATCGGGAAGGAGTGCTGGCCCGAGACGCTCGATGCCTCCGTCGTCGACGAGTGGGTGCGCGTGTCCGACCGCGACTCGTTCCTCACCGCGCGGCGCCTCGCCCGCGAGGAGGGCCTACTCGTGGGTGGGTCGACCGGCTCGACCGCGTGGGCGGGGATCCAGGTCGCAAAGGCGCTCGGGCCGGACGCGCGTGTCCTCATGATGTTCCCGGACTCCGGCCGCTCGTACCTCTCGAAGTTCTACGACGACAACTGGATGATCCAGTACGGGTTCCTCGAGCGCACGACGCCTCCGCCGGCCGTGGAAGAAGTGCTTCGCTTCCGGCGAGCCGGGCACGAGGTGCCGGACCTGGTCACGATCGGCTCGCACGAGAAGGTCGGGGCAGCCATCGACGCGATGCAGCGCTACGGCATCTCACAGCTCCCGGTCGTGCGTGGGGACGAGCAGGTGGACTCGCTGGCCGACGTCGTGGGCTCGCTTCAGGAGCGCCACCTCCTCGAACGCGTCTTCAAGAATGCCGACGCGCTGAATGAGGACGTTGCGGTCGCGATGCAGCCGCCGCTGCCCGCGGTCGACGGCGACGCGTCGGTCGACCAGGTCTACGAGGGGCTGTCGAGCGGGAGCGGCGCGGTCGTCGTCGTGACTGCCGGCCGGCCGGCCGGCATCCTCACGCGCTCTGATCTGCTGGAGTTCCTCGCGGCACGGCGCTCGCAGGTCGAGGCGCCTTCCGCGGGAACTCGCTCTTGATCGCGACGTAGACGGCGCCGATCACGAGCCCGGCGCCGGCGAGCGCCCACGGGCTGGGCCGCTCGCCCAGGAAGAGCATGCCGAGGGCGATCGCGACGAGTGGATTGACGTACTGGTGCGTGACGACGAGCGAGATCGGCGCGCTGCGCAGCAGCCACGCGTAGGCAGAGAAGCCCACGAGCGAGCCGAAGACGACGAGGTAGCCCCACGCGAGCACCGAGTCGAGCGCGAACGTACTCGCGCCGAGCTCGCCGTACTCGCCGAATACCACCGCTCCGACGAGGAGGAACGCCCCGCCGAAGGCCATCTCCCAGGCGGTGGCGACGAACGGATCGCGAGGCAGGTCAAGCCGCTTCGACAGGAACGAGCCGGTCGACCAGGCGAACGTCGAGGAGATCATCACGGCCAGCCCCAGCGCCGTCGAGCCGGTGCCGAGCCCGGGGGCGACGACGAGCCCGAGGCCGGCCAGGCCCGCGAGCGTGCTGAGCCGCGTCGCGCGGGCGGGGTTCTCTCCGGCGACGAGCCGAAGGAGGATGATCTGCAGCGGAACGGTGCCGGCGATCATCGCCGCGACGCTCGAGTCGATCCGCGTCTCGGCCACGTGCACCACCCCGACGCCCAGGCCGAGCAGGAGCCCGCCGGCGATCGCGCTCGCGACGAGCTCGCTCCGCGTGGCACGCAGCGACACGCCGCGCAGGGCGAGCACCGCGGCGAGCATGAGTGCGGCGACCGCGAACCGCGAGCCCGCGGCGAAGAGCGGCGGGATCGTCTCGACCGCGACCTTGATCCCGAAGTACGTCGATCCCCAGAGGACGTAGACGAGGACGAGGGCGATCCAGACGTGCTTGGCGGGGGCGGTCATGAGAGGGGAAACGCGGAAAGGCGCATAGGTGTGAGAACGCCCAGCGTCGTCGCGCAACTCCGGGATGGCCATTCGGGCTGCTGCTCGACTGCAGCGGCCCCGCTAATGCGACGTCAGTCCCAGCGGCGCGACAGCCGGAAGGCCGCGTTGATCAGGCCGACGTGGCTGTACGTCTGCGGGAAGTTCCCGCTCTGCTCGAGCGTCTCCGGCAGGACGTCCTCCGAGTAGAGCCCGAGCCCGTTGTGGAGGCTCAGGAGGTGGTCGAAGAGCTCGCGCGCCTCGTCCGTTCGGCCGATCAGCGCGAGCGCCTCGACGAGCCAGAACGTGCAGACCGTGAAGGCGGCCTCCATGTGCCCGAAGTCGTCCTTGACGGTGTACCGGCGCAGCAGGCCGCCGTCCACGGCTAGCGCACTGCGGATCGCGTCGACGTGTCGGCCCGCGCGCGCATCGTCGTCGCCGAAGTAGCCGAGATGAACGGCGAGGAGCATCGACGCGTCCACCTGCGGCTCACCGACGACCTGCGTGAGCGCGCCGACCTCCTCGTTCCAGCACCGGGTCTCGAGCACGTCACGTGCCCGCGCCTCGACCGCGCGTGCGCGAGCCTCGAGCTCGGAGTCCTCGAGCGCCTCCGCGACCTCGGCCGCGCGCCGCGCGCCGGCCCAGTGCATGAGCACGGAGAACGAGTGCAGCCGCGTCCTCCCGCGAAACTCCCACAGACCCGCGTCGGGCTCCTCGAGCCGCGTGTCCATCTGGTCGACGAGCACGCCGATGATGTCCACGGCAGTGCTGCGCGGCACCTCGCCGACGAAGCGCGCGTCGAGGAACAACCGGCTGACCCCGAGCACCATCTCGCCGTAGACGTCGTTCTGGACGTGCTCGAAGGCCTGGTTGCCGATGCGCACGGGGCCGTCGCCGTTGTAGCCGGAGAGATGCTCGAGCACCCGCTCCTCGGCGTTCGAGTCGCCGTTGATCCGGTACGCGGGCTGGAGGACGCCTCCGTTCTCCTCCGCGAGATTCCGGAGGTACTCGAGGAAGTGCTCCATCTCCTCCGAGTGGCCGAGCCGCTCGAAGGCGTTCAGCGTGAAGTACGCGTCCCGCAGCCAGCAGAACCGGTAGTCCCACGTGCGGCCGGAGCCGGGATGCTCGGGCAGGCTCGTCGTCGTGGCGGCGAGGAGCGCGCCCGTGTCCTCGTACTGGTGCAGCTTGAGCGCGAGCGCGGAGCGGACGACTTGCTGCTGGTAGTCGCGCGGCACGCGAGTCCCCTTCACCCAGCGGCGCCAGTAGTCGAGGGTGCGCTCGAGGAAGCGCTCCGCGGTCTCCTCGAGGCCGGCCTCGAGCGGCTCGCCCCACGTCAGCACGAGATGCCGGTCGTGCTCGAGCAGGAACGGGCGCTCGTCCTCGACGTAAGTGAGCGGCACGTTCGTGGTGAGCCGAACCGGTGTGGGAAAGCCCGTGAATTCGATGTGGTTCGAGGCGCGCCAGCGGCCGATGGGGTCGAGCCCGTACTCGTAGGTCGGCCTGCAGCGCACCCGCGCTCGCGGCTCGCCGGCGAGCGGGCGCATGATCCGGATGAGCATCGAGGGCTTGAAGAAGCGGTCGTACAGCGAGAAACGCGGCGCAAAGTCGATCAGCTCGAACGAGCCGCCGTCACCGCTGAACACGGTCCGCACGACGTTCGTGTTCTCGACGTAGGCCGTCTCGACCTCGGTCGCGTCGACGCCCTCGATCGCGAACGCCCCACCCTGCTCGCGGTCGAGGAGCGGCCCGAAGACGAAGCTCGAGTCGGGCCGCGGCCAGCACAACCACTCGACGGAGCCCTCCTTGAGGAGAGCGCTGTACGAGCAGTTCCCAATGATGGCGAGGCCGTGTGCCATAAACGAAGCTATTCGCTGACGCGTACCTTCTACCTACCTACGGGCGGCGGAAGGGAGGAAAGCTGGCGCGGCACTCGGGACAGCACGGGCTCGTCATCGCGAGCAACCGCTTGCCGGTCCGGATGACCATCTCCGGGGACGACGTCAAGGTCGAGCGCAGCTCGGGCGGTCTCGCGACGGCGCTGCAGGCCGTGCGCGGGGACGCGACCTGGGTCGGCTGGCCGGGAACCGTCGTAGCGCCCGCGCTCGTCGAGCGCGTGACCGAGAAGCTCGCCGAGAACGAGCTGTACCCGGTCTTCCTCACGCGCCGTGAGGAGGAGGACTTCTACAACCGCGTCTGCAACGACACCCTCTGGCCGCTCTTCCACTACTTCTCCGACCGCCTGCGCATCACCCCGGAGGCGTGGCAGCGCTACGTCGAGGTCAACGAGCGGTTCGCCGACACGATCATCGAGCACTGCGAGCCCGGCTCCCGCGTCTGGATCCACGACTTCCACCTCATGCTCGTGCCGGCCATGTTGCGAGCGCGGCAGCCGCGCCTGGCCATCGGCTTCTTTCTGCATACGCCGTTCCCCTCGTCCGAGGTGTACCGCCTGCTGCCCGAGCGTGAGCAGTTGCTGCGAGGCGTCCTCGGAGCCGACTATGTCAGCTTCCAGATCGGCGACTACGCACGGCACTTCCGCTCGTCGTGCCTCCGCATCCTCGGGATCGACTCGGAGCCCGACTCGCTCGAGGTCGACGGCCGCCGCGTGGGCATCGGCGTCGACCCGATCGGGATCGACGTGCAGGGGTTCCGCGACACGCTCGCGGATCCGGAGACCGCGCGGCTGCTCGCCGATCTCGACCAGCAGTACGGCGGGCGGCAGCTCATCCTCGGCGTCGAGCGCCTCGACTACACGAAGGGGATCCCGCAGAAGCTGCAGGCGTACGAGCGCTTCCTCGAGCGCGACCCGAGTCGTGCGCGCACGACGACGATGATCCAGGTGCTCGTCCCGTCCCGGCTCGAGAGCTCCGAGTTCCGCGCGCAGCGCGACGAGATCGAGCTGCTGATCGCGAGAATCAACGGCCGCTTCGGCCAGCCCGGCTCGACCCCTGTCGAGTACATCCACCGCGACATCTCGCGGCCGGCGCTCGTGGCGCTCTATCGGCGCGCGGACGTGATGATGATCACGGCGCTGCGTGACGGGATGAATCTCGTGGCGCACGAGTTCGTCATCTGCCAGTCGGAGCCCGGGCTACCCGGCCGCTGGCGTGGCTCGCTGCTCCTCTCCGAGCTCGCCGGCGCCGCCCAGGTGCTCCCGGGCGCGCTGCTCGTCAACCCGTGGGACGTCAACGGTGTCGTCGACCAGCTCGGCGCGGCGCTCGATCAGACTCCGAGGCAGCGGCAGCGGCGTCTCGAGACTATGGCCAAGCGGGTCGTGGATCTCGACACGCGGCGCTGGGCGGAGGGTTTCCTCACCCGGCTTGGCCGCTACGCGCGACGTGACCGCGCCGCCAAGCGGCCGCCGACCGTCGACGACGCCCTGCGGGAGAAGCTGGCGCGGCGCTTCGGCAAGGCGGAGAAGCGCACCGTCGTCCTCGACTACGACGGCACCCTGCGCGAGTTCGAGCTGCATCCGGACCTCGCGCAGCCGACGCCGGAAATCCGCACGCTCCTGCGCTCGCTCGCCAAGCTGCCCGACACGGACGTCCACATCGTCAGCGGCCGCAGGCGTCGCAATCTGGAGCAGTGGTTCGGGCGGCTGCCGATCTACCTGAGCGCCGAGCACGGCTACCTCGCACGCGCTCCCGGCGGGGAGTGGCGGACGCTCGTCGACCTCGACCTGAGCTGGCTCCGGCCGATCGAGCGGCTCCTGCGGCGCGTCGCAGCCGACGTTCCCGGCGCCCACGTGGAACGGAAGTCGTGCGCGGTCGCATGGCACTACCGTCAGGCGGAACCCGAGTACGGCTCGTGGCGCGCGCGCGAGCTCCTGAACGACCTCCACCAGCATCTCGCAGGCGCGCCGGCCGAGATCCTCGCCGGGCACCAGGTCGTCGAGGTGCGCGCGCTCGGAGTCGACAAGGGCCTCTACGTGCGCAGCCTGTTTCCGAAGGG
>DASQLF010000155.1:0-10350 GCA_035630135.1 Gaiellaceae bacterium | reverse complement strand
CCTGCTGACGGATATGGACCAACCGCTTGGTGCGGCCGTCGGCAACGCCGTCGAGGTGCGCGAAGCCCGCACGACGGTGCGCGGACAGGGCCCGGCCGACTTCACAGAGCTCGTCATCGACGCTTGCGCACGGCTGCTCGCGCTCTCCGATCTCGGGATCGACACCGACGAAGGCCGCGAGCGCGCCGAGCAGGTGCTGGCCGACGGATCCGCGCGCGAGACCTACGAGCGCTGGATTCGGGCGCAGGGAGGAGACCCGGACGTCGACGCGCTGCCGAAGGCTCCCGTCGTCGCCGAGGTGCGCGCTCCGCGCGCGGGCGTCGTGACCCGCCTCGCGGCACTGCCGGTCGGCGTCGCTGCCCTCGAACTGGGTGGAGGACGGCGGACGAAGGACGACGAGATCGACCATGCGGTCGGCGTCGTCTGCAGCGCCAAGCGCGGTCAGACGGTGGAGACGGGGCAGGTGCTCGCCGACGTCCACGCGCGCGACGAGGAGTCGGCCGCACGCGCGGTGGAGGCGGTCGCCGCCGCCTACGAGATCGGTGACGAGGCGCCGCCCGTCAAGGGCATTCTGCTCGACGTCGTCGCCTGATCATCGGATCTGCGCGAGGATCGACCGGTCCGTGATCCGGTCGTCGTCGGCGAGCAGAAGCGCCTTGCTCAGGATGACGCTGAAGCGCTCGTCCTCGGGAAACGGCAGATAGACGCGGCCCGGAGACCGTCCTCGCGACGCGACGATGCAGAGGTACTGCCCGTTCGGCTCCATGAGCACGTTGCCGCTGCCGAGGTGGATCTTGTACGTGCGAATGCGGCCCTCCACGACGAGGTACTTGTCGGTGAGCATGCAGCGGTCGGCGATCCGCAGCGACGGCAAGAGCTCGGCGAGCGCCTCTCGGCGAAGCTCTGCCGACTGAGACAGCTCGCCGAACGAGAACTCGCGCCAGTAGGCGTGGTAGCGGTCAGGCCCGTGATCGAGCCACTCGGGGTCTGCACCCACCGACGTGACGCCGACGAACATGTCGACGTCTCGCATGGCCTCCGAGAACACGACGGGCGGCACGTCGAGCAGCGAGAGCGGCTCGGGATCCTCCTCACGGTAGAACCGCACCTGGTCGGTTGCCGCCAGAGGGCTGAGATTCGCTGTCTCGTTCCAGCCCTCGTCGACATGCCCCACCCAGAACTCCGCCCGGATCCCGTGCTCGGGGAAATCCTTCCACTGGCGTCCGCCGTCGTTGTCGTACGGGCCGAGCGCGACGACGTTCCAGTCGCGTTGCTTCATGAGCGCATAGGTCTGGGGGTACCGGAGAATGTGCGCGGCGAAGCGGTTCGAGTACGTGTCGGTCTCCTCCTCCGCGGGTGCGACGAGGTAGACCTCGCGGAAGACCTGCTTGAACGGCTGCACGAGCTCTCGAGCCCGAAGCAGGGCTCTCCACTCCGCGATGGTCTCGGGGGTCTCGCCAAGCGGATGCCACAGACGTATCTCGTCTGCGGTGGGTAGGGGTAGTTCGCCCCGGAGACCCACTGCGCGGTCAGGCTCGAGGGGCATCGCGGCAATCCCGTCGAAGCGCCAGACGAGCCTTCGCGTGAGCGTCTGCACGAGCGGATGCTCGAGGTAGTGGCGACGCCACTCGTCGAGCGTCCAGACCCGGTCGGCCGCCAGCAGCGTCTCGAGACGGAGCCGCTGGGTGCCGAGCTCCCTGCGGATCTCAGCGACGCGCTGTTTGAGACCCTTCAGCTCGTCGGCCCGTGCCTCGCGCACTGATGTAGGCGGGCTCTTGAGGCTTCTCCCCGCTGCATCGATCCACTGCGCCCCGACAGTCCCGGGTGGATCAACGCGAATCGTCGCCCGAGCGTCACCGATCGTCACCGGGATCGTCCCGTCGGAACCGAGATCGAAGGTGGGAACGACGGACTCGCGCAGTTGCCCGCGCGACAGCCCACGGATCTCCGCCGCGCGCTCGAGAGCCTTCTCGATCCCCTTGAGGAAGCGCCGATCCTTCACGCGCAAGGCGAGGCGCGAGAGCACGGCGATCGCCTCCGGCCGTGACGACTCACCGAGCGCGAACGCTGCGGCATTGCCGACCCGGATGTCCTCTTGGCGGAGTGCGCGCTCGGCCAGGAGGCCGGCGATCTCGGGTACCCAGACCTCGTCTTCGAGCGTCGTCGTGGCCCACAGGCAGCCTCGAATCAGGGTGGAGCTCGGATCGCTCAGCCAGAGCGTGTGGATGTAGGTCCGACCGTCCCACACGTCCCTGCCCGTCTCGACTGCCTCAGTCTCCGCGGCGGAGCGGAGGAGGAGCTCGAGGAGTGCGGCACCCTTCGTCCCGAGAAGATCTTTCGCCGACGCGAGCCAACGCCCCGACGGACGGCTGGCCGTCGCCGTCGCGAGATGCTCGAGGAGAGGACGTTCGGTGTCGTAGTCGGACGAGACGGCCGGACGGACGGCCGTGACCCACGGATCCTTGCCCACGAGCAGAGGCTTCTCACGCTTGAGCCGAAACGTGCCGCTGCGGAGGCGCATCAGCCTCCGACGAGCGGCGTGAGCCTCAGAAACCGGATCTGGCTCTCGACGGCGAGCTCGAGCTCGTCGTCGAGCGAGTCGACCTGCTTGCCGTCGACGATCACGAAGAATGCGTTCTGATCGAAAGCCTTGAGTGCGACCTCGGCCTGCGCTTCCCAGTCGATCAGGCGCGGAGTGCGGAGGCGGTAGCCGTTCAGCGAGCTCTCGGCGTCGGTCGGTAGCACGAGCAGGCGGTGGGAGCTCTGCCGGTCGAGGTTTGCCTGGGCGACCTCCTCGCGCACGCGGCTGCGGATGAGCTCCCGCACGCTGATGCGGTCGGGGAGACCCGGCAGCGCGAGCTCCGCGATGGCTCGACCAGGTCGCGTCTCGTCGCGGATCGTGACCGTAGGCACCTTTCGGATAGTACGAATCCCTAGGCGCAGCGGATCTCGCGATCAGCAAGATGTCTCTATGCCCGAGCTGCCGGAGGTCGAGACCGTTCGCGCACACCTCGCGCCTCGCCTCACGGGACGTGTGCTCACGCGGGTCGAGATCCTCGATCCGCGACTGACACGGCCGCACGACCTCTTCGAGGTCGCGGAAGAGCTCGAGGGCGACCGCGTCGTCGCCGTCGAGCGGCGTGGGAAGTACCTCCTGCTACGACTCGAGAGCGGCTTCTGCCTCCTCGTGCACCTGCGCATGACCGGCGGCTTCCACTGGGATCCGGTCACGCACGAGCGCGCGGTGTTCGAGCTCGACGACGGCACGCGGCTCGCGTATCGCGACATCAGGCGCTTCGGAACCTGGCTCGTGCTCGACGACGCGGAGATCGAGCCGTACCTCGCGACGAAGAACGGACCGGAGCCCCTGGAGGGTCGCTTCACGACGCGTTGGCTGGGCGAGCAGCTCGCCCGCCGCACGGCCCCGCTCAAGGCTGTGCTCCTCGACCAGCGCGTCGTCGCCGGTCTCGGGAACATCTATGCCGACGAGGCGCTCTGGCGCTCGCGGCTGAATCCGCTGCGGGCGGCAAATGGTGTCACCGAGGATGAGGTCGGACGTCTCGTCCGCGCCATCCGCGCGGCGCTGCGTATGGGCATCGAGCGTCAGGGCTCGACGCTACGGGACTACGCCGCTCCCGACGGGGCGTCCGGATCCATGCAGGACGAGTTCCGGGTCTACGGCCGTGACGGCGCGCCCTGCGTCCGTTGTCGGGCGACCATCACCAAAACGCGTGTCGGCGGGCGCGGGACGTGGTTCTGCCCGCGCTGCCAGCCCCTCGGCTGAGCTTGCCGCGCTTGCGGTGATGCGCCGGTTGCGCTTGCGCTTCCGCGCAGCCTCGGCGGCGAAGTAGCTGCCGATCACGAACACGAGCGCCGCCGTCTGGGCGATGAGACCCTGCCACGTCGGGAAGATTCCGAGCCACAGCCCTGCCCAGAACGGCAGTTCGAGGCCCTCGATCGGATTCACGCCGATCCATCCGACCTTCTGCATCGTCTGCACCGTCTTGCCGACCATGATCACGAGCACCCAGGTGATGAGGATCCCCGTCGCGATGAGCATCTTCTTGTGCGGGAGCTTGCGCTCGAGCGCGACGACGAGGATGAAGACGGCGGCCACGGCGAGCATGCCCACCGCGACGCCCTCGAGCACCGTGACGGCGCCCGCTTCGAGTGTCATCGCCTGCAGGAACAAGACGGTCTCGAACCCCTCGCGGTACACGCTCGTGAAGCCAAGGAGGACGAGCCCGACGACCTGTGCGGTTGCGAGCGACAGGCCGGCGCCCGCGAGCACGCGTCGCTTCTTGTGGTGCAGCGACTGCAGGTTCTCCTGCCAGTACACGCGGTGGTAGAACCAGTTGAGGATCAGGAGCAGGACGGCGATGGCCACGAGTGAGACGAGCGCTTCGAGCTTTTCCCCGTAACGCTGCATCGACGTGAGAACCGTTTGCGCGACGATCCACGTCACTGCACTCGCGACGAGTGCGAGGCCGACGCCGACGAACATGGGCTTGCGGAAATGTCGCTGCGCCCCGACGAGGCTCGCCATCAGCGCTGCGAGGATGAGAACGGCCTCGAGACCCTCGCGGAAGACGATAATCGCCGAGTTCGTGACGACGGAGACGTTCGACTGCGGGCCGCTGCCGATCCGCTGTTCCGAGCGATCGAGCGCGTCGTCGAGCGCGGCGCGGGTCGCGACGATCTCGGCATCCGTCGCGCGTCGGCCGATGAGCTGAACGAGGCCGTCGACGTCGCCCTGGCCGTACCAGAAGTAGCCCTCGACCTCCTGGAAGAGCTCGGGGCCGAGCCCGCGGAGCCGCTGCTCAGGGCCGAGCTCGAACACGCTGTACGCCTCGAGCCGCGCCGACTCGGCACCCTTCCAGTCGCCCGCCGCCGCGGCTGCCTGGAGGCGGTCGAGCGTCGTCGCGATGACGTCGAAGTCGGCGGTCTTGGCCGCGTCCTTCCACTCCTTCGGGTAGAGCGGACCCGTCAGCGCGAGCGCCTCGTCCGCAAGCGCAGCGACGCGCTCGGGCTCAGCGACGGCGTCACCGCGCGACGCGTCGGCGAGGGCGACCTCGAGCTCGTCGAGAAGCATGCCGATTCGGCGGGTCGAGCTCGCGCTCGTCGCCGCCAGCGTCGGCTGGAGGTCGTGGAACGCCGACTCGGCACCGTCGCGGAAGGTCACGGCTTCCTGGATCTCGAAGTCGAGCGTCACGCGACCGTCCTTCACACCGCGCCCGTACTCGATCGGCACGAGCTTGACGAAGCGCTCGAGCTGCCCCGCCTTCCGGACGAGCTCCTCGCCCACGAGCGGGGCCGCACGGAAACTCGCGAGGGCGCGCTCGACGCGAGTCAGAGGCGTCGCTGCGAGACGACCGGCGGCCGAAGCGGCGGCGATCGTGCCGAAGGCCGCGGTGAGCTCGCGCGCGGCGGCGCGATCCTGCTGTGCCACATACGTACGCCTGAGCATCGACCAGTACCCGAGCGCGAGCGCTCCCATCTCCGCACGGGTCGTCGAGTAGCCGAGCTCGTCCGCCTCGCGCAGGCCGGAGAGTGCTGAACGCAGGCGATAGTCGTACGTGTCCAGGAGGTCGCGCCTCACCGCCTTCGCGGCCGCGTCCGGTGTCAGCTCGCCGGCGGCGAGCCGGTCGAGCGCCACCGTCGCATCCTCCGCCGCACGCGAGAAGCGCGTCGGAGGACGGAATTCGCGAACGAGCAGCCAGCTGCGCGCGGTCTTCGCGTCGCCCCGCACTGCCGCCTCCGTCGCGCGGTCGAGCGCAGTGGCGAGAATCGCCGTCCAGAGCAGGCTCTTCGCAGCGGCGAGAGCCCGCTCGTCGCCTGCTGTCACTGCGCGCTCGGCGCTCGCGAGTGCGACAGTTGCGTCCTCGTCGTCCCCGAGGACGCGTTCCACTCCGCGCCGCGCAGCTCTGACGCGAGCAACGGCCCCGGCGCGGTCGCCGAGCACGAGTGAGGACTGGGCATCCGACAGCGAGAGCTGTACGTCGCTGGCGGCGCTCCACGGCGCCGGCTGAGCTGCGGACGCCGAAGCGGCGAGCACGAGGCTCGCCGCTCCGACAACCGCGAGGATGACCAGTCGTCTCACGCTATTGGGCGATCTTCACCTTGAGCCGGGCCGCGGCCTGCGTGACCTGACCGGCGATCGCGGTTGCGCGCTCCTGCGCGGTACGCCCCAGCGTGTCGGCCTGCTCGGGAGTGAACCGGCGCCCGGCCTGCTCCTGGGTTCGGAGCTTGGCCACGTACGACCAGAGGCTGTCGAGCTCGCGTTTGGTCTGCGAGGCCTGCTGGCTGTCGACCGAGGCGATTGCCGGACGGATTCCCGCGTAGATCACGCGGAGGCCGCCGAGGATGTCGCCGATGTCGGAGAGGCGCGAGACGACATTGAACGCATCGCTCTTCGCTTTGTCGCCGAGGACGAAGCGCGACGTCTTCCACTGCCCGAAGTACTCGCTCATCGTCGGAACCATCACGACGACCGCGGTGAACGCGTCGGAGGCCGTCGGCTTCCAGGCGCGCGAGGAAGCGTCGAGCTTGGCCGAGTAGAGCGCGAATCCATCCGCTGCTGCCTTGAAGACGGCTGCGTCGGGGAGCGCCTCGCCGAACCCGATCGTGCCGTCGCCGTCGAGATCTGCCTTGACGCCCTTGGCCGTGTACTGCGGCAGCGTGCCCCAGAGCATCCCTTCGGTGAGATTGAAGAGGTTCCCCGGCTTGCGGAGGGTGCGGCCGTCCGCGAGCTTCAGGTCGAAGGGGACGGCGCTCGCCGGATCCTCCTTCGCGCTCGAGCCGGCGTCGAGGATCACGTCGTACACGGCGAGTGACGGCGTGCCTGCGACGACGCCCTCGACACGCTCGTAGTACGGGTTGCCCTTGATCCAGAGCGCCTTCGAGCGGGAGAGGATGGTGCGGACGCTCGAGCCCTCGGCCCGCCACATGGCGGCGTGGTCGAAGTCCGAGGCCTTGGCGAGTGCGAAGTAGCGGTTCGCCTGTGCCTTGAAGCTCTTCGTCGTGTTCTCGAGCTTCACGGTGTGCGCCAGGAGATACGTCTTCGTCGGAGCGAGATTCACGCGCTGCGACGGTGAGGACGGAGCGGCCGCAGTCCCGCCGGCGGCGACTGCAACGGCAAGTCCCGTTACGGCCGCCACAACGGCCGCGCGGCCGGAACGGGTGAATGTGCGTGGTGTCATGCAGGCGAGAATAGAGCAACCAGCACTCTCGTGTAAGGGGAGCCTTACAACGCCTCCGGAATCGAGGCCTCGACAGGCGCTCGGCCTACACTGGCCACGTGGGCCGCGTGCGCAAGACGGAGGCGGTCGTGCTCCGCTCGTTCCGCTTCAGCGAGGCCGATCGCGTGCTTCACCTGTACTCGCACGACCGCGGACGGGTCGGCGCCATCGCGAAGGGCGTGCGCAAGACGAAGTCACGCTTTGGTGCCCGCCTCGAGCCGTTCTCGCACGTCGAGCTGATGCTGCATGAGGGGTCCGGCGAGCTGCACACGGTGACCGGCGTCTCGCTCGTCGACGCACACCGGCCGACGCGAGAGGACTCGTACCGCCTCTCCGTCGGGCTCGTCGGTGCCGAGGCGATGCTCCGGCTCTTCGTCGAGGAAGAGCGCAACGAGCGCGCGTTCGAGGCGCTGACCCGCTTCCTGTCTGCGGTCGATGCCATTCCCGCGGGAACGCGAGGCCAGGCGGCCCTCGACCCGGTCGCGCTCGCGTTCCAGCTCAAGCTCCTGTGGCTGTCGGGCTACGTCCCGCACCTGGAGGGCTGCGTCGAGTGCGGCGGCGTGGACGGCCTCGTCGGCTACCTCGCGCGGGCAGGTGGAGCGGTGTGCTCGCCCTGCGCTCCGGATGAGACGGTGTTCCTCTCGCCGGACGGCTTCCGTGGCATCCGCGCGCTCATCTGGAGCCCGCTCTCCGACGCCTCGGGTCTCGCGCTCGGCGATCGCGCGCTGCGCGACGCGCTGGCCGTCGTCGTCGCGTCGTACGAGTTCCACGGAGGCTTCCGGCTCCGCACGCTCGCCGTATGAGGCGCGACCTCGGCGACGGCTACGAGCTCGACGACGATCCAGACCGGATCGACCGCGAGGCGGTGCACGCGTACCTCGGCGGCGTGTCCTACTGGGCAGAGGGGCGCACGCGTGAGATGCAGGACGCGCTGATCGACGGAGCCGAGCGCGTCGTCGGCATGTACTACCAGGGTGCACAGATCGGGTTCTCGCGGACGCTCTCCGACGGGCACGTCCAGTCGTACCTCGCGGACGTCTACGTGCTCGACGCGCACCGAGGTCGAGGGCTCGGCGTCGAGCTCGTCCGCTTCACGGTCGAAGAGGGGCCGCTCGCAGAGACGAAGTGGTATCTGCACACGGCTGACGCGCACGACCTCTATCGCAAGTTCGGCTTCGGGGAGCCGAGCGAACGCGTGTTGGAGCGCGGCTCCGGAACCAGGTCTGCGCCGGCGGTGTAGACGGACGATGCGAGCGTCGTTCCGCGTCGTTCTGGCAGCCGCTCTCGCGGTTGCGTGCCTCGTCGTCGCGGGATCGTCGGCATCGATCCCGACCGTGGGGTGCTCGAGCATCATCGATCCCGACTTCGACAGCGCTCGCGACTGGCGTCCGACGCGCGTCGTCCTCGGCGTCGTCGACGTGCCACCCGTGTACATCTCGCAGACCGGCTCTTCGGGCGGATCTCGCTGGCCGTACTGGATCAAGTCCGGGATGGTCGTTCGTGCCGACAGCCAGCCCGTCGTCGTCAGCGTGGCTCCGCGCTGGAGAAGTCGTGTGGCGATCGCGTGGGGCGGCACCTCCCCGAGCACATCGCTGCGGTTCCCGACGTGCACGGCGTCGAGCACGCTCGACGGCTGGAACCCGTGGGCGGGCGGCTTCTATCTGAGAACGCGCGCGGCCTGCGTCCCGCTCACGTTCTCCGTCGGCAACCGCAGCGCGACCGTGCGCTTCGGTGTCGGCAAGCGCTGCGGCTAATCGCGCGTCCCTGCCGTGCCGGGCCAGAGAAGAACCGCGAGCGCGGCGACGAGCGCCAGCCCGCGGACGAGTACCAGCGATCCGACGAGCGGGTCGAGCTGGTAGAGGTCGAAGTACCGCCACGGGTACCAGACGGCGGTTGCCAGTGCGGCGACCGCGAAGAACGTCGCGGCAGTCGCTCCGCGTCTACCGCCGACGAGCGCGAGCGGGAAGAGAAGCCAGATCAGGAACTGAGGCGACCCCAGTTTGCCGAACGCGACAAAAGCGAGCAGTGACGCCGCGACGTAGCGGACGAGGCGCTCGTCGTCGGCCCGCCCACGTGCGAAACCGACGTACACCCACAACAAGCCCGCCGCTGCGAGGACCGACAGGACGCGTGCGCCGAGTGCCGTCTGATCACCGAAGAGGTTGTCGGACCCGTAACTCGATGTCACGCTCACGTCGAGTCCCACGAGCTGGTGCATGACGATCAGGACCCCCGCGCCGAGACTCTCGATCTGCAGAGGCCGGTCGAACAGTCGTGAAAGGCTCGACCACACGCCTTCCGGGGAGCTGAGCACGAATGGGAGGTACACGAGGCTCGCGGTGCCTAGTGTGAGGATCGTGACACGGAAAGCTTCGGATCGTCCCCATCGTTTCCAGCACCATGTGGCGAGGAGCGGAAGCAGCACAACGGGATAGAGCTTCGATGCGACCCCAAGCCCGAGCACGACGGCACCGGAGCGTGTACGAGAGGTCAGGATGAGGTAGGTCGCGAGCGCCACGAACGCTGCCGGGAGAAGGTCGAAGCGTGTCAGGACGACGCTTCCGAACAGGACGGGTGAGACCGCGAGCAGCGCGAGCGTGGCTCGGCGTCGTCTTGTGGTTCGCCCGAGCCAGCCGATGCTGGCCGTCGTGGCCAGCATCCCCACGGCTCCCAGAACCGCCATTTGCAGGACGAAGAGCCAGTAGTACGCGCCAGTGCCAGGCGGGATCGCAGGCGGCAGGAACACCGCGAGCGCAAGAGGCGGATACTCGAGGGCGAAGTCGCGGTAGGGGAGAAGGCCCTTCTCGCCGACCGCCGTCGCATAGCTCGCGTAATGAGCGATGTCGGTGAGCTCTCGTCCGCTCGAGCGCACCGCGACCGTCGTGAGCATGGTGATCAGGACGAAGCCACCGGCCCACGCGAGCGAGGCCCTCGTGACGAGACGTGCTGCGCGCGAGTTCAGAGACGCTCAGTCCACTTTCGGTGTCGCCCACGTTGCCGTCAGCCGATCCAGGACGTACGCCCGCGCACCCGCGATCGGGATGCGCTCCTGCTCGAGCGAGTCGCGATCGCGGATCGTGACCGTGTCGTCCTCGAGCGTCTGGTCGTCGAT
>DASQLF010000154.1:0-4652 GCA_035630135.1 Gaiellaceae bacterium | reverse complement strand
AGTTCGAGCGAATCCTGGTGCCCATGAAGCTCGGGGACATCGGGGAGGAGATGGTTGCGACGGCCATCGCGCTCGCCAAGGAGCGGGGCGCTGCGATCGACGCGATCACCGTTGTCCGCGTGCCGCGGAGGTTCGAGCTCGAAGGTGATCTGCCGAAGGAGGTCGCCATGCGGGTCGACGCGTCGCTCGAGGAGGTTCGTGTGCTTGGGGCGGACTACGGCGTCGAGGTGCAGGGCGACGTCGTGCGCGCGCGCTCGATCGGGCACGCGATCGTCGAGGAGGCCGAGCGTCGCGGATCCGACCTCGTCGTACTCGGGTCGTCGCCGCGCTGGCGTCGGCAGTCTCGTTTCTTCTCCCCGACCGTCGACTTCGTGCTTCGCAACGCGCCCTGCGAGGTGCTCGTCGTCGCGTTTCCCGACGGCGTCTTCGAGGAGTAGGCTGCGCCCCCGTGAACGCCGTCGTCATCGGGTGCGGGCGCGTCGGCTCGGCGGTGGCCATGGGTCTCGCCGCGGACGGCTGGGAGGTCACCGTCGTCGACGAGTCCGAGGACGCGCTCACGCGCCTCGGCCAGGGCTGGCGCGGAGGGTTCGTCGTGGGTCACGGGATGGACGTGTCCGTGCTCGAGCGAGCGGGTGTCACGGACGCTGATGCGGCAGTGGTGGCGACGAACGGCGACAACACGAACCTGGTCGTCGGTCAAGTGCTGCAGCAGCGCTACGACGTCGCGACGGTCGTCGTCCGGATCCTCGACCCGGCGCGCGCCAAGCTGTACGCCGATCGCGGGATGAGCATCGTCTGCCCGACGCAAACTGCGATCTCCGGGCTGCTCGAGACGGTTCGCGCCGCCAAGCCGGTGGGTGCTGCCTGATGTACGCGATCGCCGCCGGAGGGGGGAAGGTCGGCTCGAACGTCACTCGCTCTCTGCTCGAGCTCGGCCACGAGGTCACTCTGATCGAGCAGCGTGCCGATCGCTTCGCCCGGCTCGAGGAGGAGTTCGGCCCCGTGGTGATCCGCGGCGACGCCACGGAGATCGCCGTGCTCGAGCGCGCCGGGATCGCGCGACCGCCGGAGATCCTGCTCGCCGTCACCGGGGACGACGAGGACAACCTCGTCATCTCCCAGATCGCGAAGGAGACCTACGGCGTCCGTACGGCCATTGCGCGCGTGAACGACCCGCGCAACCAGCAGCACTTCGACCTGCTCGGGATCAGGCAGACGCTCTGTGCGACCACGAGCATCCTCGGCCTCGTCGAGCACGAGGTTCCCGAGCATGGCCTCGTGCGCCTCCTCGACCTGCAGAAGGAAGGCCTCGCCGTCGTGGAGGTACAGATCGTCGGCGGCTCCCCCGCAGCGGGCAAGAAGGTCGGCGGCTTGAGCCTGCCCGCCGGCTCGCGCCTGATCTCGGTGTGGCGGCAGGGCCGGACCGAGCTCGTCGAGCCTTCGACCGTGGTTCGGCCCGGCGACCAGGTCCTGGCGGTCGTCCCCAGCGAGGCGACGGCGGACCTTCGCCGCGCCCTGCTCGGCGCGCCCAGCTAGCCCAGGGCGCGCTCGCGGCCCTTACAACCGCCAGTAGTGCCGCGTGAACAGCACGACGACGGGGATGATCTCGAGGCGCCCGAGCCACATGAGCAGGATCATCGTGATCTTCGACACGTCGGGCAGCGGGGCGAACGAGCCGAACGGACCGGTGATCCCGAAGGCGGGGCCGCCGTTCCCGAGCGCGCTGGCAGAGACGGCAAACGAGTCGAGCGCGGACAGCGGCACGTCCGCGATCGCGACATCGATGGCGACGACCGAGGCGCCGACGGCCCAGAGCCCGACGTAGAGCAGGATGAACGCCGCGATCGCGCGCAGCGTGCGCTCGTCGACGGGCGCCCCGTTCAGCCGGATCGGCATGACGACCTCGGGGCTCACGGTCTGGTCGAGCTCGCGGCGCAGGATCTTCCCGACGAGCAGGTGGCGCACGACCTTGATCGAGCCGGTCGTCGAGCCCGCCGAGCCGCCGAGGAACATGAGCGCGAAGAGCGTCAGCAGCGAGAGGACGGGCCACAGCGCGAAGTCCGTCGTCGCGTACCCCGTCGTCGTGATCACCGAGATCGCCTGGAAGACGGCCGTGCGCACGGCCTCCTCGCCCGAGAACAGGTCGTAGCTCACGAGCTGCACGAACAGGGCGATGGACGCCACCGCCACGAGCGCCAGGTACAGGCGGAACTCCTCGTCGCGCACGAGCACACGCGGGTGCCGGCGGACGATCGCGCGGAACACGAGGATGAAGTTCACCCCCGCGATGAGCATGAACGCGGCGATGATCCACTGCGCCTCGGGCGAGAACGCCTGAATGGAGTTCACCTTCGTCGAGAAGCCTCCGGTCGGCATCGTCGAGAACGCGTGCGCGAGCGCTTCGTACGGGGTCATGGCGTCGTCCACGCCGAGCCAGCCGAGTGAGGCAAGCAGAAGCGCCAGCACCACGGTCAGCGCGACGTACAGGCCCCACAGTGACCGCGCGGTCTCACGGATCCGCTCGGACAGCGCCGCGACCTCGGGGCCGGGCAGCTCCGTCTCGAGGATCTGACGCCCGCCGACCCGCAGCCGCGGCAGGATCGCGACTGCGAGGATGATGATTCCCATCCCGCCGAGCCACTGCGTGAACTGACGCCACATCGCGAGCGACTTCGAGAGCTCGTCGAAGTCGGTGACGACGCTGGCACCGGTCGTCGTCGCGGCGGACATGCCCTCGAGGTACGCGTCGATCGGATGGTCGAGCTGCTCGCCGCCGACGAGCAGGTACGGCAGCGAGGCGAACGCCGCGGTCGCCAGCAGCATCGCGGACACGACGAGGAATCCCTCGCGCGCGCCGAGCCGGGTCTTCGCGTCCGGCGTCGCTCGCTCGAGGAGATACCCGAACGCGCTCGTTCCCAGGCCCGTTGCGATGAACGGCCACGCGGGCTCGCTGTACCAGAGCGCAACGCCGATCGGGAAGACGACGACGAGACCGAGGTACTTCGCGAGCGTCCCGACGAGGTTCGCGACCGCGGGGACGTCGATCGCGTGCCGTCGCGGATTCCCGATTCGGGCGGAGCTCTGCGGCACGGACTAGAGCGCCTCGACGACCCAGGGGACGCGCGTCGCCTCGGTGAAGATGATGACGCGGTCGCCCGCCTCAAGCACGTCGCCGCCGTGGGGGAAGATGGCTTCGCCGTCGCGGACGATGGCGCCGATGATCGAGCCGTGCGTGGGCATGTCCCGGAAGGCCATGCCGATGTAGCGGCTGGAGTCGCGGGTCGTGACGTCGAGCACCTCGTAGCGGTTGCCCTCGAGCATTGCGACCTGCTGTGTCCTCGGGTCGTGCGCGAAGCGGACGATCTCCTCCGCGGTCACCGCGCGCGGGTTAATCGACACGTCGATCCCGCCGCGGTCGAACGCGCTGACCGATACGGCCTCGTGGGCGATCGCGACGGTGAACGGGATACCGTGCACCTGCGCGATCGTCGCCGCATACTGGTTCTTCGCGTCGTCGCGCATGGCGAAGATCCCGGCTTGGGACTGGCCGATGCGCTCGCGCTCGAGGAAGTCGGCGTCGAGCCCGGTGGCGTTGAAGACCCTGGCCTTGGGGAGAGTCTCGGCCGCCCGCTGCGCCTGCTCGCGCGAGGCCTCGATCATGCGGACGCTGAGCCCCTGCGAGAGCAGGACGCGCGCGATCGCGGTGCCGACGCGGCCGGCGCCGAAGATGACGACGTCGCGAACGACGCTGCCCTCGGGCCAGAGCAGCGTGCTCCACTGCTTCACCGCTGTCGGAGAGCCGATCACGACGATCCGGTCGCCGATCTCGATTCGGTCGTCTCCGCCAGGGAGGATCGTATCCTCGCCGCGGATGATCGCCGCGATCTTCGAGTCACGTGGGATCTCCGCGTTGCGAAGACCGGCTCCGACGATCGCTTCGGACGCGCCGTCGTCGACGTCGAACTCCGCGAGTTGAACCTGCCCCTCGGCGAACACGTCCGTCTGTCGTGCCGCAGGCACGCCCAGGATGCGGCTGATGGCATACGCGGTCTCGAGCTCCGACGAAACGACGAAGTCGACGTCGAGCTGGCCCTCGCGCCAGAGGTCGACGTACTCGGTGCTCGACGTGCGAATGACCGTCGTCGCCCGCTCGGTCTCCTTGCGAGCGAACATGCCGGCGACCAGATTCACCTCGTCGCGCGACGTGCAGGCGATGACGAGGTCGGCAGTGCCGATGCCGGCAGCGGCGATGTCCTTCCTCGACGTGCCGTCGCCTTCGAAGACGGCGACGTCGAACCGGGCGGTCATGGCCTGAAGCCGCGACGTCTCCTTGTCGAGGACGGTGATCTCGTGGTCGTCGTGGAGAGCCTCCACGATCGTCGATCCGACCTGCCCCGCCCCGATCACGAAGACCCGCACGAGGGCGTAGCGTACTCCGGCATCTCGCGCTTACAAGCGTTGGCTACCGTGGCCCGGTGCGCGTCGGCGTCATCGTCTGCCTGGGTGTGCTCGTCGCGTCGCTCGCGGGCTCGGCGCAGGGGGCGCAGACGGCGTTTCGCAAGACGGTGTTCGCGCAGGGCTTCGACGCGCCGGTGCTCCTGACGCACGCACCGGGAGAGCGCAGCGCCGTCTACGTCGTCGAGCAGCCTGGC
>DASQLF010000153.1:0-18008 GCA_035630135.1 Gaiellaceae bacterium | reverse complement strand
AGGCCGCGAGCAGGCTCTCGAAGCTACCCGGGTCGTCGAAAGGCCCGACGAGCGCGAGGTAGAGCCGCTTGTGCTCGAAGAGGTCGCGCGCGACCCGCTGCACGTCCTCCGCCGTCACACCGTCCAGCTGGCGGAGAAGCTCGTCGGGTTCCTCGATCTCGCCCTCCAGCACCTCCTTGCGAAGGCCGTACTGAATCGTTCCCTGCGGACTCTCGAGCCGCAGCACGAAGCGGCCCTTCGTGTAGCCGCGGGCCTTCTCGAGCTCCTCCGCGGGAACGGGATCGTCGGCGATCTTGCGCAGCTCGCCGAGGATGGTCGTGATCGCCTCGTCGACGCGCGCGACGTCGACGCCGGCGCTCGCGTAGAAGGTGCCTGCGTCCGTGTAGGACGTCGCGCCGGCGTGCACGTAGTAACCGAGGCCGCGGCGCTCGCGGACCTCGGTGAAGAGGCGCGAGGACATTCCTCCTCCGAGGACGACGGCCAACAGCTGCAGCGCATACCGGTCGGCGTGCCCGATCGGATAGCCGCGGACTCCGAGGATGAGGTGCGCCTGCTCGGACGTCTTCGTGTGGAGGAGCACGGGTGACCGGTCCGGCGGGAGCTCGACGACCGCCGCCTCGCCCGTCTCGCGCGGCTCGATCCCGCCGAGCAGCTCCTCGAGCTCGTCGACGAGCCCGTCCTCGATCCGCCCGCCGATGCCGACGACCATCCGCTCCGGGCGATACCAGGTGTCGAGATACGACGTGAAGGTCTCGCGCGTCGCGCTCTCGACGGTCTCGCGCGTGCCGAGGATGTCCCAGCCGAGTGGCTGATCCGCGTACAGGAGCCGGTCGTAGACGTTCCCGACGTAGCGCTGCGGCGTATCGAGGTAGACGTTCATCTCCTCGAGGATCACGCCCTTCTCCTTCGCGATCTCCGCCTCGTCGAACTTCGAGCGCAGGAGCATGTCCGTCAGCACGTCGAGCGCGGTGTGGCGCGTCTCCGAGCCGCAGCGGACGTAGTAGCCGGTCAGTTCCTTCCCCGTGAAGGCGTTGAACTCGCCGCCGATCGCGTCGATCTCGGCGGAGATCGTCCGGGCGGTCGGCCGTCGCTCGGTGCCCTTGAAGAACATGTGCTCGGCGAAGTGCGCGATGCCCTTGGACGCGGGTGTCTCGTACCTCGAGCCGGCGGCGAGCATGACGAAGCACGACACCGATCCGACCTGCGGAAACGGTGCGGAGACGACGCGAATCCCGTTGGAGAGCGTCGTCTTCTCGAAGATCCCCATCGCGTTCGATGGTATAGACCGTCCTCGTGCCCGGACAGCTGACCCGTACCGCGATTGCGGCCCAGCCGGAATGGCTTGCGCAGGTTCCCGAGCGGGTCGGAGACCGTCGGCTCCCGGAGGGCGCGCGTACCCTCTTCACCGGGTGCGGTACCTCGTTCCACGCCGCCCTGGCGTGCGGGCCCGCCGTCCAGGCGCTCGAGGTCGTGATCGGCAACGCACCGGCAGCCGATGTCCTCGTGGCGATCTCGCACGAGGGCGGCACTGCGCTCACGCTCGAGGCCGTTCGCGCGTTCGGAGGCGAGACGTGGCTCGTCACCGGAGCCGAGGACAGCGCGCTCGCGAAGGCAGTGGATCAGGTCGTGGTCGCGACGCCGGAGATCGAGAAGAGCTACTGCCACACCGCGAGCTATACGGCCGCGGTTGCAGCCGGCCGGGCGCTGCAGGGCGAGGACGTCGGCGGGCTGGCGGCCCAGGTGTTCCGCGAGCTCGAGGCCGAGCCGCTCGGGCCGTCGGCGCACGAGCGCTTCGTCGTCGCGGGAGCCGGCAAGGATCTTGCGACCGCGCTCGAGGCCGTCCTCAAGCTGCGCGAGGGTGCGCACGTGCCAGCCGAGGCCCATCAGACGGAGCAGCTCCTCCACGGTCACCTGGCCGCGATCGATCCGTCCGTTCGCTGCTTCGTCCTCGAGGGCGAGGGGCGTGCCGCGGAGCGAGCGGTCGACGCGATGCGCGCGCTGGGGGAGCTCGGCTGCGCCGCGCTGCTCGTGCCGACGACGCACCCGGTGGTCGACGTTGTGCGTTTCCAGGTGCTCGCCTGCGACCTCGCGGACGGGCGTGGCGTCGATCCGGACATGATCCGCTGGGACGAGGAGCCGTGGGACAGAGCGCGCAAGGCGCAGGACTTCACGGCCGCCGACGCCTGAGCGGGCACTAGGCTCGACCTCGTGGAGCGGCACGTCGACGGGCGCGAGATCGTCGAGGTGGGAGACCGCGCCTCGTGGCGGCGCTGGCTGGCCGAGAGGCACGAGCAGCGAGAGTCGATCTGGCTCGTCTTCCACAAGCAGGCGAGCAACGGTTCGAGCCCGACCTACGACGAGGCCGTCGAGGAGGCGCTCTGCTTCGGCTGGATCGACAGCACGGTCAACAAGCTGGACGAGAATCGCTCCCTGCAGCTGTTCGCTCCGCGCAGGCCACGTGGCACGTGGTCGGCGTCGAACAAGGAGCGTGTCGCCCGACTCGAGCGCGAGGGGTTGCTGGCTCCGGCCGGCATCGCCGCCATCGAGCTGGCGAAGGAAAGCGGCACGTGGACTGCGCTCGATGCAGTGGAGCGACTCGAGGAGCCACCCGAGCTCGCTGGTGCGCTGGACGCGAACGCCGCGGCGCGCGAGCAGTGGAACGGTTTCAGCCCGTCCTCGCGGAAGGCGATCCTCTGGTGGGTCGTCAGTGCCAAGCGCCCGGAGACGCGTGCGAGGCGCGTCGAGCGGACCGTCCGCATGGCGGCGAAGGGGCTCCGGGCGCAGATCGACAGCGAGTGATCTTACGAGCGGCTGTGCCACGCGGCGAGGAGCCTCGCCTCGCGCTCGGGCGCGAGGCCCGCGGCCTCGGTCCTCTCCGCATCCTCGAGCGTTCCTCTGACGGTGTCCTCGAGCGGACGGAACGTGAGACCGGCAGCAACCGCTCGGCTGACGTCGACGCGGTCGGCGTACTCGGCGTCCGGATCATTGAGCCATAGCGGCAGCTCCATCCACGGCCCGACCTCGTGCTCGACGAGAAACGCGGGATCGACCCACGTGATCGCCGCGTCGCTCCTCGCCACCGTACGGCAGGTGGCGAGCAGCTCGACCCAGCTCACTCCCGGATGCGTCGCGTTGTACGTCCCACCGACACGGCGCCCGCACAGATCGACGATCCAGGCCCCGAGGTCGCGCACGTCGATGACCTGCGTCGGCGCCTCGGGCGGCGCCGGCGCGAGCACCTCGCCACCGCGCGCGACGCGATGCGGCCAGTAGGTGAAGCGACCCGTCGGATCGTGCGGGCCGACGATCAGCCCAGGCCGCACGACGAGGGCACGATCGCCGAAGACGTTCCGCACTTCGTCCTCGCACAATGCCTTCAAGGCGCCGTAGTTCTCGTCCGTGACCTCGTCGGCCGGAAGGTCGCCCAGCTCCGCGATCGGCCCGTTCTCGTCGTGGCCCTGCCTGAAGTGCGCGTAGACGGAGATGCTCGAGACGAAGCAGTACACGCCGCTGGCCGAGAGTGCTTCGGCCGAGCCGCGCACGACCTCTGGGAGGTAGCCACACGTGTCGACAACCGCGTCCCACGTGCGCCCGCTGAGGGCCTCCAGGCTCTCGGCCCGATCGCCGACCAGGCGCTCGACCTGCGGGTAGAGCTCCGGGTTCGTCCGGCCGCGGTTGAAGAAGGTCAGCTCGTGACCCTCGGCGAGCGCAGCGTCGGCGACGGCGCGACCCAAGAAGCGCGGCCCGCCGAGGAGCAGGAGCCTCACGCGAGCGCGGAGAGCCCGTCGAGCAGGCGGTCGACCTCGTCCTCGGTGTTGTAGTGGACGATGCCGGCGCGGACGGCGCCGTCCGCGAGCCCGAGGTGCCTCATCGTCTCGACGGCGTAGTAGTCGCCGTGCCAGACCGCGACGTCGCGCTCGGCGAGGAAGGTTGCGACCTCCTCCGCGCTTCGCCCCGGGACGTTGAAGCAGAAGGTCGGAACGCGCCCCTCCATCCCACGGAGCCCGTACAGCTCGACCTCATCCGGAAGCCCTGAGAGGAAGCGCTCGCCGAGGCCGCGCTCGTGGGAGAGCATGGCGTCCCAACCCAGCGACGCCATGTAGTCGACCGCCGCGACGAAGCCGGCGAGCAGCTCGTGCTGGCTCGTGCCGAGCTCGAAGCGGTGTCCGACGGGGTCGTCGGCCGCGGGCCGCACCTTGTACGCGCGCCACGACTCGAGCAGCTCCCGCTTTCCGAAGGCGAGCCCCATGTGCGGGCCGAAGAACTTGTACGGCGAGCAGATGAGCACGTCGACGTCCCAGGCCGCGACGTCGATCGGCCCGTGCGGTGCGTAGTGGACGGCGTCCGCCCATGCCAGCGCTCCCACGGCATGCGCAAGGGCCGTCAGCCGGCGGACGTTCGGCGCCGTGCCCACCGAGTTCGCGGCGACGGGGAACGCGAGGACGCGCGTGCGGTCGGAAACCTTGGCCTCGATGTCGTCGAAGTCGACCTCGAGCTCGGCCGTCAGGCCGGCGACGTGGACGACGAGCCCGAGGTCGTGCGCAAGCTCGAGCCACGGCGACACGTTCGCGTCGTGGTCGAGGGCGGTCACGACGATCTCGTCGCCCTGGCGCAGCGTTCGCGCGAACGCGCGGCTCAGGAGGAAGTTGAGCGCGGTCATGCTCTGCCCGAAGGCCGTCTCGCCGGCCGAGCAGCCGAGGAAAACCGCAGCCTTCTCGTGCGCGACGTCGACGAGCTCCGTCGTGCGCCTGCTCGTCGCGTACGGGGCGCCGATGTTGGCGTTGTCCTCGCGCAGGTAGCGCGAGATCGCGTCGATGACCTCGTCGGGGCACTGCGTCCCGCCGGGCCCGTCGAAGAATGCGAGCCTGCGGTCGAGAGCAGAGAAGCGGGTTCGGACGCTCGTGACGTCGAGGGCGGTGGTGCTCACGACGGAACCTCCTGGCCGTTGACGATCCAGCGATGCCTCGGCTTCGCCGTCAGCGAGTTCGAGACGAAGCACCCATGCTCGGCGCGTGCGACGAGGTCGCGCAGCGCATCCCCTTCCGGGGCGGGCGCGAGATCGACCTCGAGGGTGGTCTCGACCTCGACGAAGGCGTAGAGGCCGTCGTCCTCGCGCTTGGTCACGACGCCGTGCGCACTCCCCGTTCCCTTCGAGTTGAGCCCGGCACGGCGCGCCGAGTAGTCCATGCTCGCAAGCGTGCAGCGCACGAGTCCGACGAGGACGAGATGCTCGGCCCACCACTCGACCTCGCGCGGTACCGGGCTCCCGCCGAGCGCGCTGCGCGCGTCCCCTGCGCGGTCGACGGTGACGTCGAAGTTCAGCACGCGGGGCCGAGCGGGCATCGCGCCAGACTATCCCGTCGTCCGGGCGGTCTCCTAGCCTGCGGGCAGATGGAGCGGCTCCGGACGCTCAGCGAGGCGGAGTGCTACGAGCGCTGCTACGGCTGGCGTCACGACGAGGACTCCGTGAAGCTGCTGCCTCGCTCGAGGCCGACGGTGGCGGCCGGTGACGTGGGGGAGAGACTGCGAGTGCTGCTCGAGCTCCGTCTCGACGCGCGCGAGCCCGAAGCCGCCTGACCGACCTCGTCGTCCCGGACGTTCTGGCGCCCGGGATGCGCGTGCTCTTCTGCGGGATCAATCCGGGCCGGGTCAGCGCCGCCGCGCGGGCGCCGTTCGCGAACCCGCGCAACGACTTCTGGCGCCTGCTCCACGCCGCGGGGTTCACACCGCGAAGGCTCGAGCCGCACGAGTTCGGGGAGCTGGCCGCGCTCGGGATCGGCTTGACGAACGCCGCGCGGCGCGCGACGCGCGGCTCGAGCGATCTTCGGGCCGCGGACTTCGCCGGCGCGTACGAGCGCCTCGAGAACGTCGCGATCAGGTACGAGCCACGCGCGATCGGCTTCGTCGGCAAGGCCGCGTACCGCGGGATGTCCCGCCAGCGCGCAGGGCTCGGATTGCAAGAGCGCCGGCTGGGCGAGGCCGCACTCTTCGTGCTGCCGTCGACCTCGCCCGCCAACGCCTCGGTGCCCTGGGAGGAGCGGCTTCGCTGGTTTGGTGCGTTCCGCGAGCTCGTCTACGACCCGACGTACGAGCCCAGCACGACGTCCCAGCCCACGTCGTAGTTCGACCGCTTCTCGGAGCCGTCCACCTCGACGTCCTCCCAGCCGCGATGCTCGAGCTCGACTCTGGTGGCGTCGCCATTTGGAAGGAACCGCACCTCGACCTCGGTGAGGTCGCCCGGCCGCCTCAGGATGTTCCACGCGAGCACCAGCCGGTGCGGCGGATCCCACTCGAGCACCGTCGCCCAGTGGCTGCGCTCTCCGTTCGCGCCGACCTCGTAGACGGCACCGCCGACGTTCGGCTCGAACACGATCTCGTCGACCTGCACGTTGATCGAGTGCGTCTCGACCGGCCACCAGCTTCCTGCCTCGGCGGTGAAGATCCGGAATGCCTCCTCCACCGTGCAGTCGACGGTGACGGTCTTGCGCACGACCTCGAGCGTCGTCGTCTTGCTCATCTTTCGCCTCCTTTTCGTGACGAGGCCTCCGCGGCCGCCTTGAAGCGAGCGAGCGCCTCGTTCCAGAACCCGTCGACCCAGTCGCGGAGGCTCTCCACTCCGGCCGCGTCGAGCTCGTACAGATGTCTGGTGCCTGCCTTCGTGTGCACGACGAGGCCGGCGTCTGCGAGCACGCGCAGATGCTGCGAGACCGCCGGTCGCGAGACCGGCAGCTCCTGCGCCAGATCGCTCACCGAGCGCGGACCGTCCCGGAGCAGCTCGAAGACCTGCCGCCGGGTCGGATCGCCGAGAGCGTCGAGTGGATGACCGTTAGTCTGCACTTACCGTAAGTTACAACTTACGGTTTACGGTGTCAACCCGTGAAGCGATTGGTGATCGGCGTGCGCCGGTCGCGACCGAACGCTTTCGGCCGCAGCTTCACGCCGGGCGGTGCCTGCCGCCGTTTGTACTCCGCTCGGTCGACGAGACCCAGCACCCGCTCGACGACCGTGGCGTCGAACTCTGCGAGCAGCTCCTCGCGCGAGCGGTCCTCCTCGACGTAGGCACTGAGCACCGGGTCGAGCGCGTCGTAGGTCGGAATCGAGTCGGAATCGCGCTGGTCGTCGCGGAGCTCCGCGCTCGGGGCGCGGTCGATGGTCGAGCGGGGGACGACCTCGCGGCCCGCGCGCTCGTTCAGGTGGTCGGCGAGCCGGTAGACGTCGGTCTTGAACACGTCCTTGAGCAGCGCGAAGCCACCCACCATGTCGCCGTAGAGCGTCGAGTATCCGACAGCGAGCTCGGACTTGTTCCCGGTCGAGACAACGAGCCAGCCATACGTGTTCGAGAGCGCCATCAGCAGGACGCCGCGAACGCGCGCCTGCAGGTTCTCGGCGGCCAGGCCCCCGAGCCCGCCGTCGAGCTCGTCGGCGAGAGCCTCGTGGAAGGCCTCGACCTCGGGCTCGATCGGGATCTCGCGAAAGCTCGATCCGAGTCCCTCGGCAACGGCCCTCGCGTCGGCGCGAGTCCCCTCGGAGCTGAAGCGCGACGGCATCGAGACGCAGTGCACCCGTTCGGGACCGAGCGCCTCGGCACACAGTGCGGCGGTCACCGCGGAGTCGATGCCACCCGACACGCCGACGACGACGTCGGAGAAACCGTTCTTCTCGACGTAGTCGCGAAGCCCGAGCGTGAGCGCGCGGCGCATCTGTTCGAGCTCGGCTTCGAAGGGCGTTACGGGTTCGGCCGCGCCGTCGGTGCGTGCCTCGGAGCCGCCGCCGAGCTCGATGACGTCCACCCGCGGCTCGCGCTCGCGCGAGCGGTCGAGCTCGCGCCGCCGGACGTCGCGGAGCCGACGGCCCATGGCCTCGGTCGGATCGAGGTCGACGACCAGGAGCTCCTCCTCGAAGCCCGCCGCTCGCGCGATGACTTCTCCGTCCTCGTCGAGCACGACCGAGTGGCCGTCGAAGACGAGCTCGTCCTGCCCACCGACGAGGTTGCAAAAGGCGAAGTAGGCGCTCGTGTCGCGCGCGCGCGTGACGAGCATCTCCTCGCGGTCCTCCGCCTTGCCGACGTGGAAGGGCGACGCCGACAGGTTCACGATCAGCTGCGCGCCCGCCAGCGAGAGATCCGTTGCGGGCGGGCCGGGCTGCCAGACGTCCTCGCAGATGGTGATGCCGACGGTGACGTCTCCGAGCCGAAGCAACACGAGGTCGCGGCCGGCTGCGAAGTAGCGGTGCTCGTCGAACACGCCGTAGTTCGGGAGGAAGTGCTTGCGGTAGACGCCCTGCACGCGGCCGTCCGCGCAGACGGCGCACGCATTCGCGAGGTCGAGGTCGAACCAGGGCGTGCCGACGAGCGCCACGACGCCGTTCGTCGCGGCCGCGATCTGCTCGACCGACGCTCGCGCTGCGCGGACGAACCCCGGGCGCAGGAGGAGATCCTCGGGCGGATAGCCGGTTGCGGCGAGCTCGGGAAAGACGACCAGGTCCGCACCCGCGGCTCGGGCGCGCTCGAGATCCTCGAGGATCCGCGCCCTGTTTCCGTCGAGGTCGCCGACGACGACATCGATCTGCGACAGCGCGATTCTCAGGGTTTTCGCCTCACAGTCACAAACCGAGTCTAATCAGTAGGCTGGGCGGCCATGGAGGTCACGCTTCCGCACCACTTCCGCGGTCCGCTCACGTCCGCGAACGGAGGCTACGCATGCGGGCGGCTCGCTGCGTTCGTCGACGCGGACGAGGTCGAGGTGACGCTTCGGCTGCCGCCGCCGCTCGACCGGCCGCTCGTCGTCGAACGTAACGGGGCCGGCGTTCGGTTGCTCGACGGTGAGGCCGTCGTCGCCGAGGGACGTCCGGCGCCGGTCGAGGTCGACGTGCCCACGCCGGTGTCGCTCGAGGTAGCGGAGGAGTCGCGAGAGAAGCACGTGCGGGGCTGGAGCACCGAGTTCAACGAGTGCTTCGTCTGCGGTGTCAGAGAGGACGGCCTCGAGATCCGCGTCGGGCCGGTCGCAGGGCGCGAGCCGCTCCACGCCTCGCCGATCGCACTGCCCGATTCGCTGCCGGAGATCGTCTGGGCCGCGATCGACTGTCCGGGCGCGTACGCCGTCGGCGCCGAGGGGCGCGGAGACATCGTGCTCGGGCGCATGACCGCACGCGTCGAGCGCGTGCCGGAGGCGGGAGAGCCATGCGTCGTCACTGCATGGCCACTCGGCGAGGACGGTCGCAAGCTCTATGCGGCGACGGCGCTCTTCGCCGAGGACGGCGAGCTCCTGGCGGTCGCGCGCCAGGTGTGGATCCAGCCGAAGTCCTAGCTGCGAGGCGTCAGCGCCAGCAAGAGGCCGCCGTCGTCGTCATAGGCCGGGAAGAAGTCCACGACCACGCGCTTCTCGAGCCCGGCGCTCGTGCGGATCTCGAGCTGCTGACCCAGCTTGCGCACGCCCCACTCGCGGACGACCTCGATCGGCGAGGTGTCCGAGAGCGACAGAGCCTCGGCGACCTCGCGCCCGATGAGGTCCGCGTCGCGGTAGCCGGTCAGCTCGAAGACTCCCCGGCCTGCCGCGAGCACGCGCGCCTCGCGGTCGCAGACGACGAACCCGGTCTCGGGCGCCGGGTAGTAGTCCTCGAGCAGCTCGTACAGGAACCCGAACGCGCAGCTGCGGCACTGCACCGCCTGCGTGGAGAAGCCGTCGTACCCGTCGAGGTCGACCGAGCGCTCCTTGCAGTTCGGGCAGATGAAGAACGGCATGCCGTCGCAGGGTAGGGGACTCAGCCGTTCACGACGCGTTATGTCAGCGGCGCAGGCGAATCGCGTTGAGATCCTGCTCGGAGATCTCGTCGGCGCGGTGGATGAGATCGTCGATGTCGTCGTGCTCCGCGTGGATGTACCTCCCGACGAGAGCATCGGCGCGTCCCGACGCGAGTGCGCGGACGAGTTGCGGGGCGAGCTCGGACGGCGTCCAGGGTGCGTCGTCGCCGAACGAGTCCGTCATCTCCGTTCGAACGAGCCCCGGGCTGAAGACGAAGACCGGGATCCGTCCCTCGAGCTGCGCCGCCAGCGTCTCCGCGTAGCGCACGATCGCAGCCTTGCTCGCGCTGTAGGCGACGTTCTTGC
Organism: Gaiellaceae bacterium; assembly: GCA_035630135.1. Lineage (GTDB taxonomy): Bacteria > Actinomycetota > Thermoleophilia > Gaiellales > Gaiellaceae > GMQP-bins7. Next base: position 7,903 of record DASQLF010000153.1, on the reverse strand, counting down.
TTCCCGGGAGATACGCCGACCCGCTGCCGGTGATGACGATCCGGCCGCTTCCACGCTCGAGCATCCGCGGTACGACTGCGCGGATGCAGAGATGCACGCCGAGCACGTTGGTCTCGAGGACGCCCCACCAGTCCTCGAGCGGCGTCTCCCACGCGGCCTCGTCTTTCACGTTGACTCCCGCGTTCGCGGCGAGCAGCTCGATCGGCCCGAGCTCGCTCTCCGTTCGTTCGACCCACTCCGTGACGACATCCTCGCGCGTCACGTCGCCGACGAGCGCGAGTCCGCCGATCTCCTCGGCGACGGCCTCGATCTGCTCGGCCGTTCGTGCGGTGACGGCGACGCGCATTCCGGCGTCGGTCAGCTCGCGGGCGATCGAGGCGCCGATCCCACGGCCGGCACCGGTGACGAGAGCAACACCTTCCAGTTGGTCAGACGGCACGGGCTATCTCCTCCAGGGCTTCGGGGTTCTCGAGCGTGGACAGGTCTCCGGGGTCTTCCCCGAGTGCACGGGCTCGAACCGCGCGGCGCACGATCTTGGCGCTACGGGTCTTCGGCAGCGCCGAAACGAAGATGACGCGATCCGGCGCGAATGCCTTGCCCAGCTCGTCCGTCACGGCGCCCGAGATCTCCTCTGCGCCTGCGTTGGCTCCGGGCGCGAGGACGCAGAAGAGCCAGGCGACCTCGCCCTTCACCTCGTGCGGGATCCCGACCGCCGCCGCCTCCGCCACCGCGTGGTGACCGACCGCGGCCGACTCGAGCTCGGCAGGCCCGATCCGCTTGCCTGCGATGTTGAGCGTGTCGTCGGAGCGCCCGTGCAGGAACCAGTAGCCGTCCTCGTCGACCGACGCCCAGTCGCCGTGGGTCCAAACACCCGGAAAGCGGCGCCAGTACGTGTCCAGGTAGCGCTCCGGATCACCCCAGATGCCTCTCGTCATCCCGGGCCAGGCGCGCTTGCAGACGAGCTCGCCCACCTCGCCTCGGACTGACCGGCCCTCGTCGTCGAAGACGTCCATGTCCTCTCCGAGTGCCGGAAACCCGACCGAGCACGGCTTCGTCGGCCGCAGCACCGTCACCGAGAGGAAGCAGGCGCCGACCTCCGTTCCACCCGAGCAGTTCACGATTGGAATGCGTCCGTCCCCGCACACGTGCTCGTCGAGCCAGTCGTACGGGCCGGCGTTCCACGGCTCGCCGGTCGTGACGACGGCCCGGAGCGACGACAGATCCGCGTCCGGCTCGCCGTGCGGGATCAGCGCCCGGACGAGCGTCGGCGAGACGCCGAGCATCGTGACGCGCTCGTCGGCCACGATGCGCCACACGCGGTCGGGCGGACGATCGGGCGCGCCCTCCATGAAGACGACCGTCGCGCCGCATGCCATCGCGCCGACGACGGTCCAGGGGCCCATGATCCAGCCCATGTCCGTGGAAAAGAGCACGCGATCGCCGGCGCGGAGATCGGCCTGGTATGCCGTCTCGCGCACGATCGACAGCAGGAAGCCGCCCTGCACGTGCAGGGCGCCCTTCGGCTTTCCCGTCGTTCCGGACGTGTAGGCGAGGAGATACGGAGCCTCACTCTCCACGGCCACGGGCTCGAGGACTCCGGGTTGCTCCGCGACGGCGTCGTCCCACCACATGTCGCGTCCCGGCGTCATCGGGCATCCCACCCCCGCGCGGCGCCAGACGATCACGTGCTCCACGGTCGGCGCGTCGGAGAGCGCGGCGTCCAGCACCTCCTTCATGGGCACGAGCTTCCCGCGTCGGTACGAGGCGTCGGCGGTGAGGACGACCTTTGCCCCCGCGTCGGCCAGGCGGGAGGAGACCGCCGGGCCGGCGAAGCCCGAGAAGATCGGCACCTGCACCGCTCCCACGTGGGCGCAGGCATGAGCGGCGATCGCTGCCTCCGGCGCCATCGGCAGGAAGGTTCCGACGACGTCTCCCTTCCCGACCCCGAGCGCGTGCAGCGCCTCCGCGAGCCGGCACACCTCCCGGGAGAGCTCCGCCCAGGTGAGCGACTGCCGGACTCCCTCTTCGGGCACCCACACGGCTGCTTCCGCGCCGGGCGACTCCCGTGCCCAGCGGTGCACGCACGCGTCGGCGACGTTGAGCTGCGCCCCGGCGAACCAGGTCGTCCACTCGATGCCGCGCGAGTCGTCCAGAACCGTGTCCCAGTCGCGGGTGAGCGGGATCTCGAGGTCGGCGACGACCGCCCGCCAGAACCGGTCGGGATCCTCGATCGACAGACGGTGCAGTTCGGCGTAGTCGTCGCAGCCGAGCGTGCGAGCGAGCCGTCCGACGTTCGCCGTCTCGAGCTGCTCGTCGCTTGGAACCCACGTCAAGTCGCCAGAGACGCGCTGGCTAGTGTCCGCCTGCATGAAGGCACGGATCTTCGCAGAGGCGAACCGCAAGTGGCTGACGCTCGGAGCGGTCTCGGTCGGCCTCTTCATGATCATGCTCGACAACACGGTCGTGAACGTGGCGCTGCCCGCGATCCAGAGCGATCTGGACACCGACCTCTCGCAGCTCCAGTGGATCGTCACCGGGTACGCGTTGACCTTCGCGGCGCTGATGCTCGTCGGCGGCAAGGTCGCGGACGCGTACGGCCGCAGGCTCGTCTTCGTCGTCGGGATCGCGATCTTCACCGTCGCCTCGCTCCTCTGCGGGCTCGCCGAATCGGGAGAGGTGCTCGTCGCGGCGCGCGTCCTGCAGGGAGTAGGGGCTGCGCTGATGAATCCGGCGACGCTGTCGATCATCGCCGCCACGTTCCCACCACGTGAGCGTGGTACCGCAATCGGCATCTGGGCGGGGACTTCTGCGCTCGCGTTGGTCATCGGCCCCGTGGTCGGGGGGCTCATCACCCAACACCTCGATTGGAGCTGGATCTTCTTCGTGAACATCCCGGTCGGGGTCCTGGCGATCGTCGCGAGCTACCTCTTCATCGACGAGTCGCGCGACGAGACGCACGTGCGGCTCGATCTACCGGGCCTCGCGACATCGGCGCTCGGCCTGTTCGCTCTCACCTACGGTCTCATCGAGGCGAACGCCTACGGCTGGACCTCGGCGCGGATCGTCGGCTCGTTCGTCCTCGCCGTCATCTCGCTAGCGGCGTTCGTCGTGCTCGAGCGCCGGCAGCGCGATCCGATGCTGCCGCTCGAACTGTTCAGAAGCCGCACGTACGCGGGTGCGAACCTCGTGACGCTGCTCGTCGCCCTCGCGATGTTCGGGATCTTCTTCTTCATGTCCCTCTACATGCAGAACATCCTCGGCTACTCGGCCGTTCAGGCTGGCGCCGCGTTCCTGCCGATGACGATTCTGATCATCCTCGTCGCGCCGATCGCCGGGAAGACCAGTGATCGAATCGGTTCGCGCAGCCTGATGACGGCGGGGATGATCCTCATCGCCGTCCAGCTCGTGATGCTCTCGCGGCTGACTGCGGACGCGTCGTACTGGAATCTCTTTCCGGCACTCATGATCGGCGGCGTCGGGATGTCCTTGACGATGACGCCGAGCGCGGCCGCCGCGACACGAAGCGTCCCAATCGAGAAGGCGGGCGTCGGCTCCGCTGTGCTCAACAGCGCCCGGCAAGTCGGGGGAACGATGGGCATCGCCGTCATGGGAGCGATCATCGCCCTCGAGGCCGGAGGCGAACGGACGCCCGAGGCCTTCATGAGGGGATTCGAGAGCGCACTCCTCGTGGCGGCAGGAATCGCCCTCGTCGGAGCCCTCGTCGCCTTCACTCTCGTTCGTCCCCACGAAGGCGCTGGAGAAAAAGCCGAACGAGCAGCGGCAGAACCCGCCGCCTGAACGCTGAGCGACCGACACGTCCCCCGCCAAAGAAAAACGCCCCCGGCTGCGGCTCCGGGGGCGTTTCCCGTTCGAGGCGACCCCTTCCCGGGGGCGGCGAGCCGGTGAATCGTGGCTCTGCGGCCCAGCCACGCTCATCCTGCGCCCGCCTGCGCTCCGGCGGTGGTGCCCGCGCATCCGATCTGGCGTCCGATCGTCTGCGGTGTGGGCCTGACTATAGGAGCCCTCTCTGGGAAAGTCAAGTAGCCAGGTCAAGTGATTTCCTCTAGGCTTACTTCACTCGAAAGCGGTACCCGTTCATCCCCCCGTCGGGGGAGCGCGGGCGAGGCGGAATCCGGATTGACTACAAAGGGCATGGACGACACAATCACGTCTCCCGCGCCGGCAGCGGCGTCCTCGCGCCTGGGCGAGCGGGTTCGCACGCTGCGCGTCTCGGCCGGGCTGACACAGACCCAACTCGCCGGCGACCGTTTCTCGAAGGAGTACATCAGCCAGATCGAGCGTGGCAAGACGCGCCCGACCGAGGCGACGGTCGCCTGGCTCGCCGAGCGCCTGGCCGTGGATCCGGCACTGCTCGCGTCCGGTATCTCGACCGACCGGCGCTCGAAGCTCGAGGCTGGACTCTCACGTGCGGAAGCCTTGACGGCCGCACACCGCTACGACGAAGCCGTCGACGCGTACCGCGAGATCCGCCGGGAGATCGCGGGCGCGGGCGCGGGCGAGCTCGAGCTTCGCCACCTGACCGGTGAAGCGTGGGCGCTGCAGGAGGTAGGCGAGGTCAAGGAGGCCATCGATCTCCTCCAGCGCGCAAGGGACATCGTGGAGCGTGAAGGACATTCGGATCTGGAGCGCGCGGATGTCCTCTATCGCCTCGCCGTGTGCCGGTACAAGCTGTCGAGCCTCTCGACTGCCATCGCTCTCTTCGATCAGGCTCTCATCCTCGCGGAGCGCTCCGGGCTGCCATCTGACCGCTTCCGGTCGGACGTCCTGCAGCGCCGCTCACGTTGCCACCGTCGCCTTCGCGACTACGCAGCCGCGCACGACGACGTCGAACGCGCGCTCGAGCTCGCTCAGGATCTCGGCGATCGCGACGCCATCGCGAACGCGTACTTCCAGGCGTCGCTCCTGTCGCAGCGGGAAGGGCACTACGTCCTCTCGCGCAGCTACGCGCAGCGTGCGAAGGAGTTGTACGACGCGCTGAACGACGAGCGGAACGTCGGACGGCTCCTGCTCATGCTCGGCGGTCTCACGTTGCTCCTCGGGGACGAGGACAACGCAGTCGAGCACCTGAAGGCGTCGTACGCGCGCGCTCTGGACACGGATTCCCCCGCGGACGCCGCGCAGGCGCTCGAGGGAATCGCCCGGGTTCATCTGAACCGGGGCGAGTACGACGATGCGGAGGGTCTCGCGCGCAAGGCGCTCGACCTCCTGCACGGACGGGAGGACTACCTCCACGAGGTCTGCCCATCGCAGCTCGTACTGGGACGAGCGTTGATGGAGCGTGGGCAGCTGGAAGAGGCGGAAGGATGCTTCCGGGCGGCGGACGCGGCTGCAGAGCAGCTCGCGTCGATCAGCCACCGGACCGAGGCGTGGGTCGCACTGGGTGATCTCGCGGCCAGGAAGGGCCTGGATCGCGAAGCCGCACGTCTGTACCGGAACGCCGCGGAGGCGCTCCAGGAGATCCGCTTCTAAGAGAGGAGGTCGCCGTGAAGCCGAGATTGTTCTTGTTGATGGTGAACCTGGCTCTGCTCGCCGCTGCACTCGGCGGTCTGGGCAGGACCTGGTCCTGGCCTGACGGCAACTAGCGACCGAACGGTACGAGCCGGCCGCGAAGCGGCCGGGTCGAGGGACTTGTCCGAACGGAGTTCGCGCTCGCGAGCTCCGTTCTGCGCCTGACTGCCCTGGCTACACTCGCCGAGATGCACGCCGCCGCGGCACTGACTGCGCTGTCGTGCGTCCTGCTCGTGGGTTGCGGCGGATCCGGCGATGCGGAAGCCGACGATCCTGGCTCCGGCGCGACGCTCGAGGAGCTCTGGCGCATGCCCGGCGACGACGTCGCGGTGATCCCGGGAACCGAGAATCACGAGCCAGGTGACGTCCGGGTCTCGTTCCTCGTCGTCGACGCGGAGAACGCCGTCGTCGCGCTCCCGACCGCACGCGTATGGGTCTCGGAGGCGCTCGACGCGCCCCCGTTTCTCGAGGACGAGGCGAAGCTCGAGCGCATCGGCATCCCGGGCGGCGACGAGGCCGACGCGACGCACATCTACGTCGCCCGCCTGCGCCTTCCAAAACCCGGCAAGTACTGGCTGCTCGCCGAGCCGGAGGGCGGGGGAGACAAGGTGCAGGCGCTTGGCAACGTCGTCGTGGTCGCGAAGGACGATCCGCCGGACGTCGGCGACCAGGCGGTCGCGTCGCAGACTCCGACGCTCGCTTCCACCGGCGGCGACACGGCGTCGCTGACCACGCGGAGGCCGCCGGACGAGACGCTTCTTCGCCACTCGGTCGCCGACTCGCTCGCAGCGAAGGTGCCATTCGTCGTGACGTTCGCGACGCCGAAGTTCTGCTCCAGCCGCACCTGTGGACCCGTCGTGGACGTCGTCGAGGAGGTGTCCCGCCGCTTCGAGGGCGAGAACGTGCGCTTCATCCACGTCGAGGTGTTCGAGGAAAACGATCCGGCGAAGGGCTTCAATCAGTGGCTGCGCGAGTGGAAGCTGCCGACCGAGCCGTGGACGTTCCTCGTCGGGTCCGACGGCACGATCCGCGAGCGCTTCGAAGGCACGGTTTCCGTGAACGAGCTCGAGACCGCGGTCCGGGAGAAGCTCGTCGCGGGGTAGGTCGAGGCGCGCGCCCTAATAGGCGTCGCCGACGCGCTCGATCACAATGTTCGGTACGCAGGCGATCGGGCTGAGCGAGAGCACGGCGCGCACGAGCGCGACGATGTCGTCCGTCGAGATCTGCTCCTCGTCCGGCAAGCCCGTCCACTCCGTCATGCGCGTGGCCACGAAGCCGGGCGAGATCGCCGTGGCGCGGATCCCGTTCGACCCCTCTTCGCGGTTGAGCGACGTCGTCCAGGCGATGAGAGCGGCCTTCGTTGCCCCGTAGACCGCGAGGCCGGGCGTCGGGATCGTCCCCGCGATGGACGCGAGCGTGAAGATCTGTCCGTGCGTAGCCCGCAGTAGAGGCAGCGCTTCGCGCGTGACGACGAGCGTCGCGCTCAGGTTGACGTCTACCTGCATCGCGATCTTGCGGGTCGGCTGCTCCGAGAACGACCCGCCGATACCGATGCCGGCCGAGTTCACGAGGACGTCCATGCCGCCGTGGCGCTCGGCGTGCGCCCCGACGACTCGAACGCATTCGTCCATGTCGCCGAGGTTTGCGGATACGGCGAGAGCGCCGAGCTCCTCGGCAGCTGCCTCCAACGGCTCCGGTCGCCGAGCCGCGAGCGTGAGGGCGTAGCCGTCCTCGCGGAGTGCCCGAGCGATGGCCAGGCCGATCCCCGAGGACCCACCCGTGACGAGCGCGGATTTCACCCGCGCGAGCCTATGGGAAGGAGACGGGGCCGGAGGACCGAACCGAGCAGCGGAGAGAGTTCCATCCCCCTTCCCCTCTCCCCCTGACACAGAGTGGCCGCCGCCCCCTCGGCGGCCACTCGTTTCTTGTCCGCAGATCGAGAATCCGCAGGCGCGGACCCTCGATCGCGAGGATCCCTGAGGCGTCCGCTCCGCGGGGGCGCCGCAGCGACCGACCAGCGTGGCTTCCGATTCACCAGACCGGCCGCGGGCGTCGGCTTCCGTACAGTGTCCGCGTGGCGACCGTCGGGCTCACCTCGCTCGCACGCGCAGGTGGCTGCGCGGCGAAGTACTCGGCCGCGCGGCTCGAGACACTGCTCGCGGGGCTCGTCCCCGCCGAGGCCGAGGATCTGCTGGTCGGGCTCGACCCGGCGGACGACGCGGCCGTCTACCGCCTCGACGACGAGCGCGCCATCGTCTTCACGGTCGACTTCTTCCCGCCGCTCGTCGACGATCCACGGACGTTCGGCGCCATCGCTGCGACGAACGCTCTGAACGATGTCTTCGCGATGGGGGGAGCTCCGCTGCTCGCTCTC
>DASQLF010000152.1:0-2484 GCA_035630135.1 Gaiellaceae bacterium | reverse complement strand
CGGCTGTGATCGCGATACCGGTCGAGGATCTCCTTGCGCTCAGCGGCGTCCACGAGTTCCGTATCGGCGCCGCGCAGGTACCCCTTTAGATCAAGCGCGCGCCCCACTCGCTCGAACGGGGGAAACGCACGGCGGCGTCATTACGCTGCGGAGCGCCTCGCGGGCTGGATCTCGCCCGCCTTGATCTTCTCCGCGAAGTGACACGCGACGACGTGTCCCTCGAGCTCTCGCAGCTCCGGCTCGTCCTCTGCGCATCGCGTGGGCTGGACGAAGGGGCAGCGAGTGTGGAACCGGCACGCCTTCGGCGGGTTCGCGGGGCTCGGCAGGTCGCCGCTGACGAGGATCGTGCTCCGCCGTCGCTCGATCGCGGGATCCGGGATCGGGATGGCCGAGAGGAGCGTGATCGTGTACGGGTGCAGCGGGTTCTCGTAGAGATCGTCCGCCGGGGCGACCTCGACGATCTTGCCGAGGTACATCACCGCGATCCGCGTCGAGATGTGCCGCACGACGGCAAGGTCGTGCGCGATGAAGAGATACGTGAGGCCGAGCTTCTCCTGGAGCTCCTCCATGAGGTTGACGATCTGCGCCTGAATGGAGACGTCGAGCGCGGAGACGGGCTCGTCGCAGACGAGGAACTCCGGGTTCAGTGCCAGCGCGCGCGCAAGGCCGATGCGCTGGCGCTGACCTCCTGAGAACTCGTGCGGATACCGGTTCGCGGCGTCCTCGGGCAAGCCGACGGTCGACAGGAGCTCGTTGACGCGGGCTTCCGTCTCGCGCCGGGATGCGACCCCGTGCACGCGCAGCGGCTCGCCGACGATCTTGCCGATCGAGTGACGCGGGTTCAGTGACGCATACGGATCCTGGAAGACCATCTGCATCCGGCGCCGTAGGGGCTGCATCTGCCTGTCCGAGAGGCGCGTGATGTCTTGCTCGTCGAAGACGATCTGCCCCGACGTCGGCTCGTAGAGGCGGAGCAGCGTGCGTCCGACGGTTGTCTTCCCGCACCCGGACTCGCCCACGAGGCCGAGCGTCTCGCCGCGCCACACCGTCAGGTCGATGCCGTCGACGGCCTTCACGTCTCCGACGTGGCGATCGAGTATCAGCCCGCTCTTGATCGGGAACCAGACGCGGAGATCGCGTGCCTCGACAAGGGGCGGCCCGAGGCCGTTCACGCGGCGCCCTGCAGGCGCGATCGCGCCCACTCGTCGGGCGGTGCCGGATGGAAGCAAGCCGCTTGCTGATCGGGCCCGAGCTCGCGAAGAAGTGGGCGGGACTCGAGACAGTCTTCCTGCGAGTAGCGGCAGCGCGGCGCGAACGGGCACTTCGTCGGGGGCGCGAGCATGTTCGGCGGCGCACCCTCGATCGGCTGCAGCGCTTGCTTTCGACCGGTGTCGAGGCGGGGCACGCTCTGCAGGAGCCCCAATGTGTAGGGATGGCGCGGCGTGGCGAAGATCGGCCTCGCGTCTCCGGTCTCGACGACCGTGCCCGCGTACATGACCTGGACGCGCTCGCACATCCCGGCCACGACGCCGAGGTCGTGCGTGATCAGTATCAGCGCCGTGCCGCGCTCGTCCACGAGGTCGCGCAGTAGGTCGAGGATCTGCGCTTGGATCGTGACGTCGAGCGCCGTCGTCGGCTCGTCCGCGAGGAGCACCTTCGGCTCGCAGGCCAGCGCCATCGCGATCATCGCGCGCTGGCGCATCCCGCCCGAGAACTGGTGCGGGTAGTCCTTGGCGCGCTGCTTCGCATGAGGAATGCCGACCCGCTGGAGCAGCTCGACGACGCGATCGGACGCCTCCTTCTTCGAGACGTCGAGATGCGAGTCGATGGCCTCCCGCAGCTGACTCCCGATGGTGAGGACGGGGTTGAGGCTCGTCATCGGGTCCTGGAAGATCATCGCGATCTCCTTGCCGCGGAAGCGCTGCCACTCGGACTCCGATTGCGTATAGAGGTTCCGGCCCTCGTAGGTCGCCGTCCCGGCGGTGACGCGCCCGGCTCGCGGGAGGATCCCCATCAGGGCAAGCGCCGTGACGCTCTTGCCGCAGCCGGACTCGCCGACGATTCCGAGCGTCTCGCCGCGCGAGAGCGAGAACGAGATCCCGTTGACGGCGTGCACGGTGCCGCGTCGAGTCCAGAAGCGAACCTCGAGACCGTCGACGTCGAGGAGCGGCTCGCTCATGCCCGACCCCGCAGCTTCGGGTCGAGCGCCTCGCGAAGGCCGTCCCCGATCAGGTTGAAGCCCATGACGACGACCACTATCGCGAGGCCCGGGAACAACGCGAGGAACGGAGCCGTCTGCAGGTAGCGGACGGCGTCGGTGAGCATCGTTCCCCACTCCGGCGTCGCGGGATCCTGCGGGCCGAGCCCGAGGAATCCGAGCCCTGCCGCGTCGATGATCGCCGTCGCGAGAGCGAGCGTTCCGGCCACGATCACCGGCGAGATCGCGTTCGGGAGGATGTGTGCCGACAGGACTTTCCGGCTCGG
>DASQLF010000151.1:0-5515 GCA_035630135.1 Gaiellaceae bacterium | reverse complement strand
GCCGCCCTCGTCGTACTTCGCCGAGAAGTCGTACCAGTCCGCGTGCGCGACGATCTCCCCGACGACCGAGGCGACTGGATCACGATTTCCGAGGACGCCGCATTCGACCTCGATCCCGTCGACGCCCTCCTCGATCAGCACTTTGTCGTCGTGCCTGCGCGCCAGCTCGACCGCCGCGACGAGCTCGTCGGCGCTCCGCACCTTCGAGATGCCGACGGACGAGCCGAGGCGCGCCGGCTTGACGAAGACCGGGTACGGGAAGTCGTGCCGCGGCTCGTCGCCGTCTCGCAGCGTGACGTTGCGCGCCACCGGGATGCCGCGATCTCGCAGAACGGCCTTGAACAGGTCCTTGTCCATGCAGAGGGCCGACGCCGCGACGCCTGCGCCCACGTACGGCACGCCCGCGAGCTCGAGCAGCCCCTGGACGGTGCCGTCTTCCCCGAATGGCCCGTGCAGGATCGGAAGGACGACGTCGACCTCACCGAGGAGCCGAGCGGGAGGGCTCCCTGCAAGCACTGGCAGCGTCTCGGCTCGAGACGCGGTCGAGCTTGTGGGCTCCGACACCTCGGCGAGCTCCCAACGACCGGTCTTGTCGATCTCGACGACCACGGTCTCGTAGCGAGCGGGATCGAGGGCTTCCACGACCGAGCGCGCCGATGCGAGGGAGATCTCGTGCTCGCTCGAGCGGCCGCCGGCGAGCACGGCCACGCGCACGCGCGGGCTCACGGGGACGGCGTGGTCGGTTCTGTCGTCTCTTCGACGAAGCGGCCGACGAAGAGCGTGACGAGCGTGTTCGGCTCGGCCTGCGTGCCGCCGATCGGATCCTGCGAGGTGACGATTCCGTCCTGGGAGGGATCGCTCGTATCCTCGAACACGACGCGCGTCCGGAAGCCTGCGTTGTCGAGCGTCACCTGGGCGATCGAGTAGTCCTGGGCGGTCACGTCGGGGACAGCCGACGTGGTCGGGCCCTTGGACACCGACAACGTGACGGTCGAGCCGCGCGACCCTTCCGACCCGCCCGACGGATCCTGACGTGTGACGAGGCCTGCGGCCAGGTCGGAGTCGACGTCGATCCGGGAGACCTCGAAGCCGGCGGAACGGAGCTCCGCGGCCGCCTGGTCGTACGGCGCGCCGACGACGCTCGGCACGGTGACGGGTCTCGGGCCCTTGGACACGTTGATCCGCACCTGGGTTCCCTCGACGACCACGGTCCCCGCGCTCGGGGACTGCGCGGTGACCGAGCCCTCGTCGCGATCCGAGTTGACCTCCACGACCTGGGCGACGAGCCCGGCGCGGGTCAGCTCCGCCACGGCGTCCTCGCTCGACTGCCCGACGACGCTCGGGATCGTCACCTCGGGCTTGCCGGAAGAGACGTCGATGCGAACGATGTCGCCGGAGTCGACGCGTGTGCCCTCGGTCGGGAATTGCGCGAAGACGACGCCTTCCTCGACGTCGGAGTTCGACACGCGCCGTACCTGCGGCACGAGCCCCTCGTCCTCGATACGGGCTTCCGCGAGCGATTGCTGGATTCCGACGACGTAGGGCACGGCGACCGTCTCGGCCCCCTCGAAGCGATCCTTGATCGGCTCGTACAGGAACCATGCAGCGACGAGGAGCGCGAGCAGTGCTCCGAGGGCGACGAGCCAGGGCCAAAGCGACCGTGAGCGGTCGGGGGGCTCGTACGGCTGCAGCGGGCGGCGCGTCACCTGCGTCGCAGCGGTCGCGTCGATCGCGCGCTCGCCGGAAAGCACCATCGTCGCGGCCTCGGCGGTCTCCGCCGCGACCCGACCGCCGCGCGCGACCGTTTCGAGATCGGCGTCCATCGCCGCCGCCGACGAGTAGCGGTCGGCGGGCTCCTTCGCGAGGGCGCGAACGACGACGAAGTCGAGGTCTGCCGGCACGTCGGGACGCAGCTCCGACGGGGTCGGTGGCGTCTCGGCGAGATGCTTCATCGCAATCTCGACGGGACTGTCGCCCGTGAACGGGAGCTCGCCCGTCAGCAGCTCGAAGAGGACGATCCCGGTCGAGTAGAGATCGGACGTCTGGTCGACGGGCGCTCCGCGCGCCTGCTCCGGCGAGAGGTACTGCGCGGTGCCGATGATCGCGCCCTCTTCCGTCATTTGGCTCGCTCCGGCCCGCGCGATCCCGAAGTCCGTGACCTTCACGACGCCTTCGGAGTCGACGATGACGTTGTGCGGCTTGATGTCGCGATGGATCACGCCGTTTCGGTGCGCGTAGCGCAGCGCCGCGAGGATCTGGCGTGTGTAGGCGATCGCGACGGGGACGGGGCAGAGACCGCGCGAGCGGATGAGCTCCTTGAGCGTCCTGCCCTCGACGTACTCCATGACGATGAAGTAGGAGCCGTCGAACTCGCCGCGGTCGAAGATCGAGACGATATTCGGATGCGAGAGGCCGGCGGCGTGCGTCGCCTCGCGCCGGAAGCGCTCGACGAACTGCTCGTCGTTCACGTACCGGCCGTGCAGCATCTTGATGGCGACCCGCCTGCCGAGCTCCTGATCCTCGGCGAGATACACGTCTGCCATGCCGCCGCCGCCGAGCTTCCGTGCGATGCGGTAGCGCCCTGCGAAGAGCGTGCCGGAGAGGGTGTCCTGGGTCGTCATGGCATCAAGAACGTTCTAGAGGTTAGGGATTCTCCGTGCCCTGCAGGATTGCCTGCATGACCTCGCGTGCGATCGGTGCCGCCGTCGAGCCTCCGGTGCCGCTCTGGTTCTGGAGGACGACGGCGATCGCGAGCTGCGGTGGGCGATCTTCGTCCTCTCCCGCGAACGCGATGAACCACGTGATGTTCGAGCCGGGGACGCCGGTCTCGCCCGTTCCGGTCTTGCCGCCGACGGAGTAGCCGGAGATCTGCGCGGACGTCCCCGTGCCCTGCGCGACGCCGAGGCGCATCATGTCCGCGACCGCGTCGGCGGTCTCCTTGCTCACGGCCTGCCGGATCAGCCGGGGACGCTGCCGTTCGATGACCTTTCCGCCCGGTCCGACGATGCGGTTGACGACGTGGGGCTCCATGAGCCGTCCACCGACTCCGATCGCTCCGGCGACCATCGCGTTCTGCAGCGCCGTCACCAGCATCCGCTCCTGCCCGAACGCCATCCGCCCCGCGTCGACGTTCGCGTCGACCCTCGGGTAGAAGAGGCGCCCGTCGTCGTAGAGGCCGCTCGCGAGCCGCTCCTCCGCCGGTGTCTCGAGCGGCGGCCTCTCGTAGAAGCCGAAGCGCTTCGCCGTGTCCAGGATCCGCTTGGCTCCGAGCTTCTTCCCGATGTTGCAGAAGACCGAGTTGACGGAGTACGCGAGGGCGCTGGTGAGGTCGATCGTTCCGTACGGGCGCGAGGTGTCGAAGTTGTTCACGCGCTTGCCGTACACGGTGCAGTACCCGGGATCGACGAACGTGGACTCGGGCGTGTACTTCTTCGACTCGAGCGCGGCTGCGGCGGTGACGACCTTGAACGTGGAGCCGGGGACGTAGAGGCCGGCGCTCCCTCGATTCAGGAGCGGCGCCGCCGGAGTGCAGTCCGCGGTGATCTGCTCGATCTGGCCGAAGTCCTCCTCCACGAGGTTCGGGTCGAATCCCGGCGATGACGCCATGACGAGCAGCCGACCGCTCCGCGGGTCGAGCGCGACGACGGCGCCGCAGTTGCGGCCGAGCGCCTCGTTGGCCACCTCCTGTGCGTCGAGGTCGAGCGTGGTGACCACGTCGTTCCCCTGGATCGGCTTGCCGCGCAGCTCGTCGAGGGTCTTGTCGAGCACGGTCGAGAGGCTCGAGTTGGAGGCCGTCAGGTAGTCGTTGAGCGACCGCTCGAGACCGGTTCGCGAGCGGCCGACGGTGGAGTACCCGACGACGTGCGCTGCGAGCGGGCCGTATGGGTAGCGGCGGAAGAACAGCGTCCGGTTGTCGACGACGCGCTCACGGTTCCTGGCGAGGCGCTTCCGCGGCGCGAACGAGAAGATCAGGCCCCGGTCGATCGAGAACTCGGCGACGCGCTTGATCGAGTTGTCCTGCCGCTCGGCGAGGCTCGCCGCCGCCCACGTCTGCCAGTAGGTCGTCATGACGACGAGCACGGCGACGAGGATCAGCGAGGCGTACGTCAGTCGGACGATCTGCCTGTTCATCGCGGCTCGTTGGCCCGGTTCGACACGTGGAGGAGGAGCGCGAGCAGGACGAAGTTCGCGACGATGCTCGTGCCGCCGTAGGAGACGAACGGCAGCGTGATGCCGGTGAGCGGGACGACGCGCAGGACGCCGCCGACGATGATGAACGTCTGCAGCGCGAACCCGAAGGTGAGCCCTGCCGCGAGCAGCTTCGAGAAACCGTCGTCGGCCTGCAGCGCGACGCGCATCCCGCGGACGACGAAGAGCATGAAGACGAGGAGGAGCGCGGCGGCGCCGATCAGTCCGAGCTCCTGCGCAATCGCCGAGAAGATGAAGTCGGTGCGCAGGTAGGGGATGAGCTGCGAGCCGTCGACCGAGGTGAATGTGCCCTGCCCGAGCCCGGTACCGCCGAACCCGCCGTTCGCGATGGAGTACAGGCTCTTCACGAGCTGGTACGACCCGCAGTCCTGGCGGAGCTCGAGCTCCCCCGTCAGGGAGCAGTACACCGGCTCGTCCGTCCACGGCTGCAGCCAGATCGTCACGCGGTTCTGCACGTGGTCGATCGCGTTGTACAGAACCGCAGCACCGCCGATGAAGAGCGCCAGACCGGCGGCGACGAAGATCGCACGTCCGGTCGCGACGTACAGCATCGCGAGGAAGATCCCGAAGTTGAGGAGCGCGCTGCCGAGGTCGTTCGTGACGACGATGACGAGCATCGCCGCTCCCCAGATCGCGAACAGGGGGCCGACGTCCTTGAGCTGACCTCGGGCGAGCGACTCGCGCTTCTCGCGGAGATAGCCGGCGAGGAAGAGGATCAGGCAGATCTTCGCGAGCTCGCCCGGCTGGAACTGGATGACGCCGAGGTCGACCCACAGCCGCGCGCCGTTCACCGTCTGGCCGAGTCCCGGCAGTGACGGCAGGAGCAGCAGCGCGACCGCTCCGACACCGAAGAGGTAGCGGTACGACTCGAGCACGCGGTAGTCGTGCCGGAGCCAGATCAGTACGCCGACCAGCGCTCCGGCTCCGATGGCGACCCAGACGGCCTGGCGTCCGCCGTCACCGGGGTCGAGGCGGTAGATCGTGATGACGCCGAACGCGGTGAGGACTGCGGTGAGCGGCAGGAGCGCGCCGTCCGCGTACGGCGCCGTCCGTCGCACGACAACATGTGCGACGACGTAGAGCGCGAGGAAGAGAGCGCTCCACGTGACGACATCGGGCGAGATCTCCGCGTCCCGCGCGAGCGTCACCGTCGCGAGCGCCACGCTGGCGATCAGACCGGCGAGGACGAGCCCGAAGAGCTCGCGCCGCCGTGCGTTCACCGACTGATGCCCCAGTACAGGGCGAGGCCGGCGATGACGGCAAGCCCCACGAGTAGCGCGAGCGACGCAAGCCGTCCGCCCGACCC
>DASQLF010000150.1:0-5814 GCA_035630135.1 Gaiellaceae bacterium | reverse complement strand
GACGACCGCCGCTAACCTGAGCCGCCGAACGTGAGCAGGCGCAACTCATTCCTGGTTCTCGGGCTGCTCGCCGCGGCGCTCGTCGGCGTGGCGCTCCTTGCGATCCCGGCCTCGCCCCTGCACAAGTCGCCGACCCTCGGTCTCGACCTCCAGGGAGGCCTCGAGGTGACGCTCCAGGCCGTGCCTCCGCCGAACCGTGAGCTCACGGAGGAAGATCTCGAACGTTCGGTCGAGATCATGCGGAGCCGCGTCGACAAGCTCGGCGTCTCCGAGCCCGAGATCCGCACGCAGGGCGACGACCAGATCGTGATCCAGCTGCCCGGCGTGCAGGACCCGCAGGCGGCGGCGGAGATCATCGGAACGACCGCGCAGCTCGAGCTCTTCGATCTCGAGAAGTCGCTCACCGGGCCCTCCATCACCATTCGCGGCGAGCCGGTCGAGAGCGCCTCGCTCTACGGGCTGCTCGCCCAGGTTCAAGCGCAGGCGCGTGGGGACACGTCAGAGGCCTACTACGTGGTCAACCCCAGGGCCGAGCGCGTGGTCTCCGGGCCGTACGGAACGGAGCAGGAGGCACTGCAGAAAGCCGGTGAGCTCGGCCCGACGCGCCGGATCTTCGCCGTCCCCGAGGGCATGGCGCTCGTGACGTGCGGCGAGGGCGCCGTCGTCTGCCCGGGAGCCGGCGGCGCAGGCGTCGCGCCCGACCGCACCTACTACTACCTCTTCACGTACACCCCGCCCGACGTCCCGCAGATGACGGGCGAGGACTTCAAGCTCTCCGGCACGCGCGCGGACTTCGACACGAGCCCGGGCTCCTCCGGCCGGCCGATCGTGACCATGGAGTTCACGGATTCCGGATCGGAGAAGTTCGAGGACATCACCCGCGAGCTCTGGACGCGCGGCAACCTGCGAAACGACACGCCGCAGCACTTCGCGATCGTGCTCGACCGGGAGATCAGGACGTTCCCGCAGATCGACCCCACCGACGCAGGGCTCTCGGGCGGTATCGGAGGAGGGCGTGCGCAGATCCAGGGCCTCGACTCGTTCCAGGAGGCGAAGGAGATCGCGCTCGTTCTGCAGACCGGCGCGCTCCCCGTCAAGTTCGAGACGCTCGACCGCACGGACATCTCCGCCACGCTGGGCAAGGACTCGCTCGCCGAGGCGTGGAAGGCGGCCATCGGCGGCCTCATCCTCGTCGCGATCTTCCTGCTCGTCTTCTACCGCTTCCTCGGAGTCGTGGCCGTCGCCGGGCTCGCGATCTACGCGGCATTCCTGTACGCAACGATCCTCCTCTTCAACGTCACGCTGACGCTGCCGGGCTTCGCCGGCCTCGTGCTGACGTTCGGCGTGGCGGCCGACGCGAACATCGTCATCTTCGAACGCATCAAGGAAGAGGTGCGCGCGGGCAGATCCATGCGCGCCGCGATCGCGCAGGGATATCGGAAGGGCTTCGCGACGATCGTCGACGCGAACGTCGTGACGGCAATCACCGCGATGGTGCTGTTCGCCGTCGCAACCGCGAGCGTCCGTGGTTTCGCGCTGATGCTGCTCATCGGAACGCTGCTGTCGCTGCTGACCGCCGTCGTGGCGACGCGTGCGATCCTCGCGCTGCTCGGCGGATTCGGCTGGCTCGAGAACCCGCGTGTGATGGGCACGACCGGAGAGGGACTGCCGAAGTGGCTGCGCTGGGACTACATTGGCAAGCGCCGGATCTGGTTCGCGTTCTCGGGCGTGCTGTGTCTCGCCTCCGTGATCGCGATCGCCGCCATCGGGCTCAACTTCGGGATCGACTTCAAGGGCGGCACGCAGTTGGACTTCAGGACGCCTCAGCCCACGTCGCTGGAGGACGTGCGGGCCGAGGCCGCCGCGATCGGTCAGTCGAACGCGGTCATCCAGGGACGTGGCGAGTCGACCGACGGCAACTACACGAACTTCCAGATCCGCACCGAGTCGCTGACGACGGCGGAACAGAACGAGCTGCAGGAGGGTCTCGCAAGCGCCGTCGACGCGACGGCGTTCGGCGCGAAGAACGTCTCCGAGAGCTTCGGCCGGCAGATCGCGAACAACGCGCTGCTCGCGATCTTCGTGAGCCTGTTACTGATGGTCGCCTACATCTCCTTCCGCTTCCAGTGGAAGTACTCGGTGGGCGTGCTCGTGTCGCTCGGGCACGACCTCCTGATCGCGATCGGGATCTACGCGCTCACGGGCCGCGAGGTGTCGACGGCGACCGTGGCCGCGCTCCTGACCATCCTCGGATACTCGATGTACGACACGATCATCATCTTCGACCGCATGCGCGAGAACGTGCCGCTCATGCGGCGCGCGTCCATGCGCGTGATCGGGAACGTCTCGTTGTGGGAGGTCATCCCGCGGTCGCTCGCGACGACGTTCATCACCCTGCTCCCGGTCGCTGCGCTGTACGTCTTCGGCGGCGACACACTGAAGGACTTCGCGTTCGCCCTGTTGATCGGCATCGGCGCGGGCTCGTACTCGTCCATCTTCCTCGCAGCCCCGCTGCTCGCGGTGCTCAAGGAGCGCGAGCCGGACTTCGCACGGCGTCGTGACGACCTCGGCGCGCTCGTCGGCGTCTCGTCCGTCGGTGGCACGCTCGCCGCCGAGGCCGAGGAGATCGCGGCCGATGGTGACGGCGAGCCGGTCGATGGCGACGGCACCTCACCCGAGACTCCGCGCGCGCCGGTACCTGCGCCCGTTTCCGGGTCTACGTCGTCGAAGCGCGAGCGTCGCCGCCAGCGGCGCGCAACTCGTCCGCATGGCCGAGCCCGTTAGCGACCGCGGCCCGCTCGAGACCGCCGGTCTCGCGGGTATCGGGGCGTTCGCGCTCGTCGCGCAGCACGTGGACGAGCTCGCCTCGGAGATCGGCACGCGGCTCGGGGTCGAGCGGGACGAGGTGCGAAACGTCATCTCGGACGTCGTCGAGAGCTGGAGGCGCGAGGCGTCGCGTCTCGGCGAGACGGCCGGGAGCACCGCCGCCCGCGCGGCATCCGAGCTCGGCACGGCGTCGCGTGAGGTCGTGAGCGAGCTCGATCTCCGCGTTGCCCAGCTCGAGCATCGCGTACGCCTGTTAGAGCGCGACAGCTAGCTCTCGACTCCGACCTACAATCCCGCGCATGGCGACGACCCAGCCGTCGCGCAACCTCGGGCGTCTCTCGGAGATCGCGCAGGTCGCGGCCCGTCACGGGTTCGGCTACGTCCTCCGTCGCAACCGGATGGGAGATCTCGTCCCGAGCGACGCGAACGGGGACGGAGCCCCAGCCTCCGATCGCGGCAAGCGGCTACGCATGATGTTGGATGAGCTCGGGCCGACGTTCGTGAAGTTCGGTCAGCTCCTGTCGACGCGTCCGGACGTGGTGCCGCCGGACATCGTCGCGGAGCTGCGTGGGCTTCAGGACGACGCTTCGCCCATTCCCTTCGAGCACGTGCGCGACGTCGTGGAGGCAGAGCTCGACCTGCGCATGGACCGGGCATTCCTCGAGTTCGACTTCGCGCCGCTCGCGTCTGCGTCCATCGGCCAGGTGCATCGCGCCGTCCTGCCCGACGGCCGCGAGGTCGCGGTCAAGGTGCAGCGCCCAGCCGCAGCCGAGCAGATCGAGGCCGACCTCGGGCTGCTCTACCAGGCGGCACGGTTGCTCCGCGAGCGGGTGAAGGCGCTCGAGTTCATGGATCCCCAGGAGCTCGTGGACGAGTTCGCGCGCTCGATCAGGCTCGAGCTGGACTACGGCCACGAGGCGCGCAACGCCGAGGCGTTCTACCGCAACTTCGCCCGCGACGAGGAGGTGGTCGTCCCGCAGGTGATCCGGCAGTACTCGACGGCCCGGATCCTGACGCTCGAGTACCTGCGCGGGACAAAGGTCGCCGACCTCGACCTCGCCTCGATGCGGCCGGACGAGCGTCGCGACATCGCCTACCGGCTCGCTGACGCCTGGATGACGATGGTGTTCCGGCACGGTTTCTTCCACTCGGATCCGCATCCCGCGAACATCTTCATCCTCGATTCCGGCGCTCTCGGGCTCGTCGACTTCGGCCAGGCGGGGAAGCTGACGGACGACGACATGGCGAAGCTGACGATGCTCTTCGTCGACGCCGCGACGGAGAACGTCGACGCCATCCCGCGCCGCCTACGCGAGCTCGGCGTGCGCTACGACGCCGCTCGGGAAGAGGAGTTCCGCGCCGAGCTGCAGGTGCTGTTCGACCGCTACTACGGCAGCCGACTGTCCGACATCGACCCGATTCAGGTCATCCGCGAAGGCTTCGCGCTCATCTATTCGATGAACCTGAAGCTCCCGAGCCGGTTCGTGATCCTCGACAAGGCCATCGCGACGCTCGCGTCGGTTGGGCAAGAGGTCTACCCCGACTTCAACGTGTTCGAGGTGGCGAAGCCCTACGCGCGAAGGCTTCTTGCGGAACGGTTCCACCCGCGGGCGCTCTCGCAGCGGGCGCGGGCGGAGGCGATCGGCCTGGCATCCGTCGCACGCGACATGCCGTACCAGGTGTCGGACGTCCTCGAGCACCTGCGCACCGGAACGTTCCAGGTTCGGATCGAGAACCCCGGAATCGACGAGATCGACGACCACATCGACAAGGCGACCAACCGCATCGCCGTGGCGCTCGTCATTCTCGGCGGACTGATGGGATCCGCCATCATCGGCGTCTTCGCCGAGGGCGGGCCGCACGCGGCCGGGATCCATCTCCTCGCCCTCGTGGGCTTCGTCCTCGCCGGCGTCTTCGGAGGATGGCTCGTCTGGGGAATCCTCCGCCACGGCCGGCTCTGAGGGGCATGTCGCCGGCGGACGACTGAGGACGCTTTGTCGCTGATCCGCCGAAATGGACATCTGGCGGATGCCGTGTTGCCGGGCTAGCGTCGCCGGAATGCCGAGCGCCGTTCTCGTCGCCGAACCGGAGCTGGAGACGCGGGAGCTGCTCGGCCGCCAGCTTCGCGACGACGGATTCGACGTGCTCGGAGCGTCGCGCCGGAGCGAGGCGCTCGAGCTGGTCGAGACCGCCCGGCCCGACGTCGTGCTTCTGGCGGAGCTCGAGCTCTGCCTGCGGCTGCGCCGCGGCGAGCCGGGGAGGACGTGGGACCGCAACGTGCCGGTGATCGTGCTCGCCTCCACCTCGGATCCGGTGGAGCGGGTGCAGGCGCTCGATCGCGGCGCTGACGACGTCGTCGGCCGCCCGTTCGCCTACGACGAGCTCCTCGCGCGCATTCGCGCCCTGATCCGACGTACGGCGGCGCCGTCCGACGACGTCATCGTCGCCGGAGAGCTCGTCATCGACCGACCGACGAGGCGCGTCCACGTCCGCGACACGCAGATCTTCCTCTCCGCGAAGGAGTTCGAGCTCGTCGCCAAGCTCGCGTCGGAGCCGTACCGCGTCTGGACGAAGGAGGATCTGCTTCGTGACGTCTGGGGATACCGGGCGCTCGGGCGTACCAGGACGTTGGAATCACACGCATCGCGTGTGCGAAAGAAGCTGTGCGTGACTCCCGAGGATCGATTCGTCGTGAACATCTGGGGCGTCGGCTACCGGATGCTCGAGTGACTCAGGGCACGGCTTGGAGGCATCGAGCGGGGCCGAACGGCATACACTCGTCGCACGCCACGTCTCATGACGATCCCTCGACTGCGGCTCATCTTGTTGACGGCGCTCGCACTGCTTTCGACGTCTTTTGCCGCCGGGGCAGCGTCGTCCTCCCCCTCGGGCTACTTCACCGGCCCGGCGGGCCGGAACGTGATCCTGCCGACGGGCAGCAACCGGATGCTCCTCGGCGTCGCGCAGACGGGAACCGACGCCAGTGTC
>DASQLF010000149.1:0-5886 GCA_035630135.1 Gaiellaceae bacterium | reverse complement strand
CTGCGTCACGAGTGTCACGAGGTCGTCGAAGTCGGCGCGGTCGATCGGCGTCGCGACTCGATCCATGAGCGCGGTCATCCGGAGCCTGCGGTTGGGGTTCTCCGCTGCGCAGGTCGAGAGGAACTGCTCGAGCGCGCCCTTCGTCGCGCGGCCTTCCGCGAACTTCTTCGCGAACTCGGCGCGCTGGTCGAACCGGATCTGGCGCCCGGC
Source organism: Gaiellaceae bacterium (assembly GCA_035630135.1). Lineage (GTDB taxonomy): Bacteria > Actinomycetota > Thermoleophilia > Gaiellales > Gaiellaceae > GMQP-bins7. The sequence goes on along the minus strand of DASQLF010000149.1, from coordinate 5,676 downwards.
GATCGTCGCCCAGAAGCGCTGCTCGTCGTCGTCCAGGTACTTCGGGTCGATCCGCTGCCACTCTCGCTGGATGACGGCCAGCCGGCGGGCGACGTCGGGAGTGACCGGGACGAGCCACGGCACCGGCGAGAGCTTGCGGCGCGCCCGTCGCTGCTGGCGCCGACGCGGCGCGGGGGTCACGCGAGCACCCTCACGGTAGAAGTCGGAGTCGAGGAGCGCGTGCAAAGAGACGACTCGGTCCGAGTGCGTCGAGCTCTTCGGGACGAAGTCGACGACGACGCCGGCTTCCTTGCGCGGATGGATCCGCATGATGCGGCCGATGCGCTGCTGGTACACGCGGCGTGACGCCGTCGGCGCCAGATGCATGCAGACCGTCGCGCGCGGCGAGTTCCAGCCTTCCGCGAGCAGCATCGCGTTGATGAGCACGTTGATCTCGCCGCGCTCGTAGGCGGCGAGCGTCTCGGCGAGGCGGGCCGGCGGCGTGCGCCCGGAGACCGCCTCGGCCTTGAGACCGGCCGCGCGGAACTCCTGGGCGAGGTTGTAGGCATGCTCGACACCGGCCGCGTAGACGATCCCGGGCGTCGCGCCGAAGCGCTCGCGGTACAGGCTCGCTGCCGCCTGGTTCAGGGCCTGGTGGTCGAGTGCCGCTGCGAGCGCGCGCTCCTCGAAGTCGCCGCCCACGATCGGAACCGAGTTGATCGCCGCTGCGGGCGGAACGCGAAGGCAGCGAAGTGGCGCGATGAGGCCGCGACGAGCGGCGTCGCCGAGCGGGAGGTCGTCGACGGAGGCGGGGAAGACGTCCGAGACCTGCTTCGCGATGAGCTGTTCGGTCGCGGTCATCCCGATGAAGAGCGGCTCGGAGAAGGCGCGGATGGCCGCACTCGTCTTCTCGCCGAGAGCCGTGTGCGCCTCGTCGCAGATAACGAGGTGGTACGCGTTGCGGTCGAGCTCCGACCCGTGTCGCGCGAACCAGGCGTATGTCTGGATCGTGACGGGGTTGTCGATGCCTGGAGCGGTGCCGGCCATGAGCGCGTCGGTGAACCGCTCCCCGTACCCCTCGGTCGTGAGGTCGCCCTTGAACTGGGAGACGAGAAGCCGGCGGTGCGTGAGGATCAGGACGCCGAGGCGGCGCGAGGCCTCGACGAAGCCCGCCGCGGCGATCGTCTTCCCCGACGCGGTCGGGTGCCGGAACCGGAAGCGGCGTACGGCGCCCGGGTCGGCTCCCGTGAACTCCTCCTCGACCAGCTCGTCCTCGACGAAGCCCGCGTCGAAGTCGTCGTCCGCCTCCTCGTCGACCTCTACGACCTCGGCGGCGGAGCCGTTCGTGGCCGCGTGGCTGGTGCCGTTCCCACCGTTGCCGTTCTCCTCTGCGGGGCGCTGGGTCGCCGCGATGAGCTCGGCGAGCATGCCGGCGAGCGCGTCCACCTGGTGCCGGCGAAGCTCGGTGCCGGCCGCGGTACGCGGCTGGCTCTCGGTGAGAACGCGCTCGAGGCCGAGCATCAGTCCGTAGCGCACCTTCCAGCGCGAGGACGGGCTGCTCAGGCCGGCGTCGATCTCCGCCAGGGCGTCGTCGAGCGCTGCGCGTCGCGCAGTGCCCGAAGCGAGTGCCTGCGCTGCGTCCTCGTCCGGCGCCAGGAACGGCTCACCGAACCAGGACTCGGCCCGGCGGGCTGCAGCAATCAGGTTCTCGGATGTGTCCGACGTCAGCGTCGGGATGGTCGTCGCCTCGTGCATTCACGCAGCACGTTCTGCCGTGCCGCTCCTTCCTACAGGATGCGCTCGCCCGTTCACCGGCGAGCGGTACGGTCGGAGCATACCTCAGAGTTCGGGCTGCAAACGTCTACGGCGTCACGAGGACGCCGAAAGCGGCCGGCCGACGACGCGTTCCGAGACACCCGTCTGGTCGAGGTGCTTCGTGATGCCGCCGAGCCAGAAGGGGAAGCCGGCACCGAGTAGGAGGCAGGTGTCGATGTCGGCCGCCTCCGCGACGACGCCTTCGTCGAGGATGTGCCGCGCCTCGTCGGCGAGCGCCTCGAGCACCGCCTGGTGGATCTCCTCGACGGTCTTCGGCGCGTGCTCGACGACGACGGGCTCGTCGCCTCCGTTGGCGAGGCTCTCGAGCGTCGCGGAGAGCGGATAGCGGTCCGGCCACGCGTCGTGGAGCGTGTGGCGCACGTGATTCGCGACCTTGGGGCCGACCAGCTGGAGCAACACCGACGGCGCCATCGGCAGACCCATCCGCAGTACGGCCTCGTCGGTCTCCTCGACCGTGTTGCCGTGGTCGAGAGCCTGCGTGACGACCGAACCCTGCCGGCCGAGGAGGCGGTTCACGACGAACGCCGGCGCGTCGCGGACGAGCACGCCGGTCTTGCGCAGCTTCCGCGTGACGGCCCAGGCGGTCGCGAGAGACGCGTCGTCCGTCGCGGGCGTGCGCACGAGCTCGACGAGCGGGAGCACGGCGACCGGGTTGAAGAAGTGCATGCCGACCACGCGCTCGGGGTGTGCGAGGTCCTCGCCCATCTCGGTCACGGACAGCGACGACGTGTTCGTGGCGAGGATGCACTCGGACGCGACGACGCGCTCGAGCTCGGAGAACACTTCCTTCTTCACGGTCATCTCCTCGAAGACCGCCTCGAGCACGAGGTCGCAGCCGGCGAAGACGTCCCACGCGGTGCCGCCGCCGACCAGCGACTGCAGGAAGCGAGCCTTGCCCTCCGCGAGGCGGCCCTTCCGAACGAGCTCGGCGAGCTCGTCGGCGATCCAGGCCTTCGCCTCGTCGACCTGCTCTTGTGTGAGGTCGCGCATGACCACGGGCACCTCGAGGCGGCGCAGGAAGAGAAGCGCGAGCTGACGGGCCATGAGCCCCGCACCGACGACCCCCACGCGTCCGATGCGACGCGGCTCCGCGTCCGGCACCCCGACTCCCCGCTTCGCGCGCCGCTCGACGAGGTCGAAGGCGTACACGGATGCTTGCGCCTCCGGGCCGGGCAGGAGATCGGCGAGAGCGTCTTCCTCTGCGCGGTATCCGTCCTCGAGCGTCCACGTGGCCGAGCCCTCGATGAGGTCGAGCGCGCGATACGGAGCCGGAGTCGCGCCGTGCACCTGGCCGTCGAGGCGTGACCGGGCCTTGCGGCAGACCTCGGCGACGTCGGACAGATCCGCGCTCGGCCGGCGCTTGCCCGCACCCTCCTCGATCCTGTCGAGCAGGAACGCGAGCGACTCGTCGAGGAACTCGACCGGCTCGAGCAGCGCGTCCACGAATCCGGCGTCGAACGCGCGCCGCGCGTCGAGCATCCGGTTCTGGCGGAGCGGGTTCTCGACGATGAAGGTGACCGCGGTCTCCGCGCCGACGAGCCGTGGCACGAGCTGGGTGCCGCCCCAGCCCGGGATGAGGCCGAGAAAGACCTCCGGGCAGGCGAAGTGGCGTACCGAGGACGCGATGGTGCGGTAGTCACAGTGCAGCGCGATCTCCACTCCTCCGCCGAGCGCGGCGCCGTTCACGGCCGCGACGGTCGCGAACGGGAGCTCGCGGATGCGGCCGAACAGCTCATGGCCCGCCTGGCCGCCCAGACGTGCGCGGTCCGGCGTGATCTCGCCGAACTCGCCGATGTCAGCGCCGACCGCGAAGACGAAGGGCTTGCCGCTGAGCAGGAGCCCACCGAAGTCTCCTGCCTCTATCTCGTCGAGGACTCCTTCCAGTGATCGCAGGGCCGCCTCGCCGAACGTGTTCGGCTTCTGCCAGTCCTCCCCGTTGTCCATGGTCACGAGAGCGACGACGCCGGCACGCGTTTCGACGCGCTGGAGCTTGAACTCGGTCGGTCGGGTCATCCCTGGAGGTTCTCCCAGAGGACGGCCGCACCCATGCCCATGCCGATGCACAGCGCGGTCAGGCCGTAGCGCGAGCCCGGACGGTCGCGGAAGCCGCGCGCCAGCTGTGCCATGAGCCGGACGCCCGTGGCTGCGAGGGGGTGGCCGCACGCGATCGCACCGCCGTACGGATTGAGCCGCGGATCGTCGGGAGAAACGCCCATGCCGTCGCACCAGCTGAGCACCTGAACGGCGAACGGCTCGTTCAGCTCGAAGAGGTCGATCTCTTCCATCCCGACTCCGACGCGCTCCAGCACCTTCCGCGTCGCGGGCACCGGGCCGAGGCCCATCAGGTGCGGCTCGACCCCGGCATAGGCGAAGCCGACGAGCCGCATCTTGGGCTCGAGGCCGAGCTCGGAGGCGGCCTCTTCGGAGGCGATGAGCGCCGCGGTCGCGCCGTCGGTCAGCCCGGCCGAGTTGCCGGCCGTCACGCGGCCGCCCGCTCGAAACGGCGTGCGCAGCGAGGCGAGCGCCTCCATCGTCGTCTCCGGGCGGAGGAACTCGTCACGATCGGCGATCTTCCAGCCCTCGTCGGTGAAGACGGACATCGGCACAACGATCTCGTCCATGACGCCCTCGTCCCAGGCCTTGCCGGCGCGCCGCTGCGACTCGACGGCGTATGCGTCTGCCGCCTCCTTCGTCAGCTGCGGAAGCTCGTCGTGGAGGTTCTCCGCGGTCTGTCCCATCACGGCCGCGGACTCGTCGATCAGGCGCTCGTCGATGAAGCGGGGGTTGAAGTCGACGTCAGCGCCCATCGGGTGGTGGCCCATGTGCTCGACGCCGCCGACGAGGACGACGTTCGCGGCGCCCATGGCGATCTCTCCCGCGCCGGCGGTCGTCGCGGTCAGCGCACCTGCGCACATCCGGTCGACCGCGAAGCCGGGTACGGTCGTCGGCAGGCCTGCGAGGAGTGCGACGTCGCGTCCGAGGGTGAGGCCCTGGTCGCCGACCTGGGCCGTCGCCGCGAAGGCGACGTCGTCGATCCGCTCCGGCGGTAGCTGGTCGTGGCGACGCAGCAACTCGCGCACGGCCTTGACGGCCATGTCGTCGGCGCGCGTCTTCGCGAACAGGCCGTCCGGAGTCGCGCGGCCGAAGGCGGTCCGCACGCCGTCCACGTAGACCACCTCGCGAAGCTCGGGCACGGCGAGACGATACTTCCGGGACGATGGGTGACTGGGACGAACGGGTACGCGCGGCGATCGGTCGCTACGAGGACGGCGCGGCACGGCTGCCCGAGGACGGCGACGAGCGGCAGCGTCAGCTCACGCGGATGGGCAACGCGGCGTGGGCGGCAGGCCTTTCGCTTCTCATGGGCGGTCGGCGCGAGGATGCTCGCGACTGGCTCCTCCGCGCGGCCGAGACGTATCGGGAGAGCTGGGCCGATGCGCCCGAGGGAAGCTGGGGGCGGCCGATCGGCGCCATCAAGTCCAGGCTGATCGCGGCTGACCTAGACGGGGCGCGGGCGGATGCGCAGTGGGCGCTCGATGCGGGAGCGTCGGAGTCCGAGAGCCCCATCGGCAGGTACGCAGCGGCGCTCGCGCAGCTGCTGGTCGGCGAGGACGACAAGGCGGCCGCGCTCGTCGAGTCGCTCGTCGGCGTCGACGCGATCCCACCGGCCGTGGTCGACTCGCTCGCCGCACTCGCTGCACGTGACGCCTCGGCGTACGAGGCGGCGGTCCGTGCCCTCGTCGCCGACTTCGAGGGGCGCGAGGCGTATCTCGAGGATGTGCCCGTTGCCGACACGGTCCTCGCGCTGCAGGCGCTCGCGGCCGAGCGGTGGATCGTGATCGCGCTCGACTCGCCGGTTCT
>DASQLF010000148.1:0-2511 GCA_035630135.1 Gaiellaceae bacterium | reverse complement strand
CGGGCCGAACGGCGCCGGGAAGACGACCACCGTCGAGATCCTCGAGGGCTATCGCAAGCGCGACGGTGGCACCGCCACGGTGCTCGGGCACGACCCCGGTTCGAGCTCGTCCGCCCTCCGCGAGCGGGTCGGGGTCGTCCTTCAGCAGTCTGAGCTCAGTCCGCTGCTGACCGTGCGCGAGACGCACGCCATGTTCGCGGGCTACTACCGAAAGCCACGCGACGTCGACGAGACCATCGAGCTCGTCGGCCTCGCCGAGAAACGCGACTCCCGCGTCAAGACGCTCTCAGGCGGCCAGAAGCGGCGGCTCGATCTCGGAGTGGCGCTCGTCGGCGACCCGGAGCTCGTCTTTCTCGACGAGCCGACGACCGGGTTCGACCCGGCCGCACGCCGCGCCGCCTGGGAGCTGGTGAGGTCGCTCCGTTCGCTCGGCACCACGATCGTGCTGACGACCCACTACCTCGACGAGGCGCAGCAGCTCTCGGATCGGGTCGCGGTGATGCGCGACGGCCGGATCGTTCGTCAGGGCGCGCCGTCCGAGCTGATCGGCGACGGCGGCGTCACCCAGATCCACTACGTCCGCGATGGAGAGCCGGTACTTCTCGAGACGACCGATCCGACGCGTGTGCTCAACGAGCTGACCGCGGCGGCCCTCGAAAATGGACACGAGCTCGAACGACTGGAGGTCCGCCGGCCGACGCTCGAGGACGTGTACCTCGACCTGGTCGGCGAGGAGCACGAGGGCATGGAGTGACGACGCTCGCCCATCAGCTCCGCTTCGAGCAGAAGCTGTTCTGGCGGAGCCGCGAGGCCGCGGTCTTCATCTTCATCTTCCCGCTGCTGCTCTACGCGCTGCTCGGTTCGGTCTACGGGGACGAGATCGACGGCATTGCCGCGGAGGATGTCCTGCTGGCAGGGCTCTTCGGGTACGGCGCGGCGAACATCGCGTTCGGCGGCCTCGCGATCACGCTCGTCATCCGTCGCGAGGCGGGCGTCCTCAAGCGGCTCCGGGCGACGCCGATGCCCGCATGGACCTACCTCCTCGCAGTGCTCTTGTCGACGCTCGTGACGTTCACGCTCGAGTCGTTCGCGCTCCTGGGCCTCGGCCATTTCGCCTTCGGCGCGTCCATGCCCGCGAACTGGCCCGGCTTCCTCGCCCTGATCGTCTTCGGCGTCGCCTGCTTCGCCGGTCTCGGGCTCGGGACGGCGGCGCTGATCCGCTCCGCCGAAGGCGTGTCGGCAGCGGTGAACGTCGCGATCCTCCCGATGGCCTTCCTCTCGGGCTCGTTCGGGCCCACGAACGAGTTCCCGGCGTTCCTGCAGGCGATCGCAGACGTGCTCCCGCTGACCTACTACCTCGACGTCACATACGACGTCTACCTCGGCGGAGAGTCGTTCTTCGCGGATCCGCTCGCTCTCGCCGTCGTCGCAGCGTGGGGCGCCGCCGGCGCACTTATCGCACTTCGCCGCTTCGGCTGGATGCCGCGCGAGCGCTAGCGGTTGGAGAGCAGCGAAAGGTAGTAGAGGAGGACGGCGACCGCGGCGAGCGCTGCGGCGACGTACGTCCAGGCGGCAGCCTTCAGGGTCGCGTTCACGCCAGCTGCCTCGTTGGAGGCCACGAGGCCGAGGTCCTGCAACTGCTGCTTCGCACGACGCGACGCATCGAACTCGACCGGAAGCGTCACGAACTGGAAGAGGACGGCGACGGAGTAGAGCGCGATCGCGATCCAGATGAAGCCGAGGATGTTGAGGAAGAGGCCGCCGAGCAGGAACAGCATCCAGATGTTCGAGGCGAACTGCACCGCCGGGAACATCGCGCTGCGGAAGCGGAAGAACGAATACGCCTGGGCGTGCTGGATCGCGTGTCCTACCTCGTGCGCGCCGACAGCCGTCGAAGCGACCGATGCCTCGTGGAAGACCGGAGTCGAAAGATGAACCGACCGGCTACGTGGGTCGTAGTGGTCGGAGAGCGAGCCCGGCGTCTCCTCGACCGGTACCTCGTTCAGTCCGTTCGCGTCGAGGACTCGGCGCGCGATCTGGGCGCCCGTCATCCCGTTCGCGATCGGAACCTGGAGGTTCTTGGCGAATGTCGATTTCACCCGGTGCTGGGCCCAGAAGCCGAGCACCATCGGAATGACGAAGAAGATGATCAGCGCTTGCACGGGAAGGATGGTAACCGTCGCGCCGCCGGCTCAGGCAAGGAGGGGGAGACGGATACGCGCGTTCTTAACCCGCGACGCCGTCAGCTCAGGCGCATCGCGATCGCGGCGATAACGATCGCCGCGACGCCGAGGACGATCGCCGCTGTGAACCAGTTCGTGCGCACGGAGAACGAGTCTAATGCGCTCGTTAACCTGTCCCCTGCGCCCCCGTAGCTCAGTGGAGAGAGCAGCGGTTTCCTAAACCGCGTGCGCATGTTCGATTCATGCCGGGGGCATTCGGATCACCGCGGCGAGACACTCGAAGCGACGGCGCGCCGAGTCCCGTCGCGTTCGAAGCCGCTCCTCCTGA
>DASQLF010000147.1:0-30104 GCA_035630135.1 Gaiellaceae bacterium | reverse complement strand
CCGACGACCTCGTGCAGGTAGCGCGACCACTCGAGCGAGCTCATACCGCTCATGTCCGGCTCCGACCGCTCGGTCCAGCGCCCGCCGCGCTCATATGCGAGCCCCTCGCGCACCTCGTGCCAGATGTGATCCGAGTCGACGAGAACGCCGTCGAGATCGAAGACGACGGCCTCGATCGTGCTCACGCGCGGGTCAACTGGTCTGCGTTCGATATCGGGCGACGACCCTAGCGTCACGAACTGCTTGCACGCCGCCCGGCCGACGAGAATCGAGCACTTGGAGAGCTACCCGACGCCAAAGCTCGTCCTCGACAAGACGCTCTCGGCGATCCTGCTCGTGCTCCTGACCCCGCTCTTCGCGTTCGTCTTCGTCGCGATGGCCGCCGATGCGCTCGTCCGCGCGCGAGACCGCGGCGCGTGGCTGTACCGCGAGCGCCGGATCTCCCGCGGCCGGGAGTTCGACCTTCTGAAATTCAGGACGCTCAGACGCGAGGTCGTCGCGGCGATCGACCCGGCAACGTCGCACGCCCGGTTGCACGAAGGGGACGACTCGAACCTCACGTGGGCCGGCCGACGCCTCCTCAAGCCCCGCTACCTCGACGAGCTGCCGCAGATCTGGAACGTGTTTCGCGGCGACATGAGTCTCGTCGGCCCGCGTCCGTGGCCGCCGTCGATGGTGGACGACCAGGTCGCGAAGGGCTTCGGGTACCGCAACGAGTTCGTGGCCGGGTGGACGGGGCCGGCGCAGGTCGAGAAGGGCATCGTCGAGTCGTCCGGCTACGCGGTGCTCGACGTCGCGTACGTCGAGGCGTGCCGCACCCGGAGCGCCTGGCAGATCGTCCGGGGCGACCTCTCGCTCCTCAAGCGAACGGTCGTGGTCATGGCCAAGGGCGAGGGGCTGCGCTTCTGAGCGACGACGCCGGATGCAGGCGGGGCGTGGCACGATCTCGGCCGTGAGACGCTTCGCCCTGCGGCGGACGAGATGGCCGGTGCACACGCTCGTCGCGGTGACGGCCGTGCTCGTCCTCGCCCAGGCACGGGCGCAGCCCGCACCTCTGCTCGTCGCGCCGCCGGACGTCGTGCGGAGCGTCTCGCGAGCGAGCGTCGGCAGTGACGGGAGACAGGCGAACGGCATGACCTTCGGTGCCGTTCTCAGCGCGAGCGGCCGCCACGTCGCCTTCGCGTCAGGCGCCACGACGCTCGTTCGAGGCGACGCGAACGGACACGTCGACGTCTTCGTCCGGGACTTGGCGATGCGGCGCACGTGGCGGGCCAGCGTCGCGTCTTCGGGTGCCGGGAGCGACGGTCCGAGTGCGAAGCCGTCCATCAGCGCCAACGGCTCGATCGTCGCCTTCCCGTCGGCGGCGACGAATCTCGTGCGAGGCGACGCAAATCGCGCGCAGGACGTCTTCGTGCGCGACCGTGACGCCGGCACGACGACGCGGGTCAGCCAGAACGGCGCCAGGGAGGCGAACGCGGGCAGTCTCGCGGCACTCCTCAGTGCCGACGGCCGGGTCGTCGTCTTCTCCTCCGAGGCGTCGAACCTCGTCGCCGACGATCGGAACGGCGCGCTCGACGTCTTCGCCGCGGATCGAGCGACCGGCCGGATCACGCGCGTCAGCGTCGGGCCGTACGGTGAGTCGGCCGGCCGCAGCGAGGCGTCCTCGATCGACGCCGACGGAACCGTCGTCGGGTTCCGGTCGTTCGCGCGAAACCTTGCGTATGGCGACTGGAACGGGCGAGCCGACGTGTTCGTCCGCGATCGCGGACACGGCCGCACCGAGCGCGTGAACGTCTCCTCGGCCGGGATCGAGGCCGGGAAGGCGACCTTCCGCGGCATGGTCAGCGGCGACGGGCGCTTCGTCGGCTTCCGCTCGCGGGCAGGGAATCTCGTCGCCCACGACACGAACGGCGCGCTCGACGTCTTCGTCCACGATCGCGTCACAGGCGAGACGCGGCGCGTCAGCGTGGCGTCGGGAGGCACACAGGCCGATGCGACCGGGTTCGACCGGCGCACGCGTCGGAGCCTCTTCGTGTCGCGGCCGTTCCTCTCGGCCGACGGCCGCTACGCGGCGTTCACGTCACGCGCGCCGAACCTCGTCCCCGGCGACCGGAACGGCGTGTCCGACGTCTTCGTGCACGACCTGCTGACACGCACGACGACGCGAGTCAGTGCCACGGCGGCCGGGGAGGAGGCCACTGGAGCGAGCTCGATTTCCGGGATCAGCGCCGACGGGCGAGTCGTCGCGTACACGTCGGTCGCGGACAACCTGGTACCCGGTGACACGAATGCCCGGCGAGACGTCTTCGTCGCTGTGCTCGACGGACGTGTCGCCGGCGGACGCCACTGAGGACGGCGGGGGTGGGATTCGAACCCACGGGACGCTTGCACGCCCAACAGCTTTCAAGGCTGCCCCGTTCGACCGCTCCGGCACCCCGCCGGAGCGCATTGTGACCGAGCGCTAGGCGGGGCGGACGTCGGCTGGGGCGCCGTAGCGCGTGAGCACGTCCGGCACTGCACCGTCGAAGTTCTCGAGGATCGCGAGCAGCGCGCGGTCGGTGACCATCGTTCCGTTGAGCGTGTGCGGGTTCTCGAGCCCGCCGCCTTCGACGCGGTAGCGGATCCCGAGCCGGCGCGACTGGTAGTCCGTCGTGTTGGAGCACGACGTGACCTCGCGGTAGCGCTCCTGAAACGGGAACCACGCCTCGAGGTCGTACTTCTTCGCGGCCGACGCGCCGAGGTCGCCCGCGGCGACGTTCATCACGCGGTATGGCAATCCGAGCGCTTGCAGGAACTGCTCCTCCAACTCCAGCATCCGCTCGTGCTCGTCCCAGGACGCCGCGGGCTCGGCGAAGACGAACATCTCCACCTTGTTGAACTGGTGCACGCGGAACATGCCCCGCGTGTCCTTGCCCGCCGCTCCCGACTCGCGGCGAAAGCACGTCGAGAAGCCCGCGTAGCGCAACGGGAGGTGCTCGAGCTTCTCGCCCATGTGCAGCGCTGCGAGCGCGACCTCGGACGTTCCGGTGAGGAACAGCCCGTCCGCTTCGAGCGCGTAGATGTTCGAGCGGTCGGTGGGAAAGAAGCCCGTGCCGTACATGGCCTCCTCGCGAACGAGTACGGGCGGGAGCACGGGCGTGAATCCCGCCGAGGCGAGGTGGTCGAGCGCGAACCGGTAGAGCGCCATCGCGACGAGCGCCGCGTCGCCCATGACATAGCCGAATCGTGCTCCGGATACCCGCGCAGCCCGCTCCATGTCGAAGCGCCCGATCTCCGTGTGCTCGCGCGCTTCGCCCGTGGCCGTGGGCTCCCCGACGCGGCGAAGCTCCTCGGCGTCGTCCTCGGTGTCGCCGTCCGGGGCCGACTCGTGCGGTGGATTCGGAACCGGCCCGAGTGCTGCGTCGCGCGCCGCCTCGGCCGCGGCGAGCTCCTCCTCCGCCTCCTTGAGCTCGGCCTTGACCGGTCGCAGCGCCTCGAGCTCCTCGGGCGTCGGCTTGCCCTTCAGCTTCGTGCGGCCGCGCAGCTCGTCGACCCGCGGGATGAGCTCGCGCCAGCGCTCGTCGGCGGCGAGGAGGGCGTCGAAGTCGTCGGCTGCGCCTTTGCGCGCGAGGGCAGCGCGCCACGCGTCGGCATCCGCCCGTGCGGCCTTCAGGTCGATCACGAAGTGAAGTCTAGGAGCCTGCGACTGACGAGACGTACGCAGCCACGTCGGCGATCTGCTGCTCGGAGAGCGTGGAGGAGAACGAGGGCATGCCGCCCTGACCGTTCGTGATGATCTCGAGCGCGCGTTCGTTGCTCGGCATCGCGTCATCGAGGTTCGGACCGACGGCGCCGCTGGAGCCGGCATCTGCGAGCGTGTGGCAGCCGCCGCATGACGACGACCCGAGGAAGACCGCCTTGCCCGCGACCGGATCGCCCTCGACCGCCGGAGTCGTTTCCGTCTCGGTCGTTTCCGTCTCGGTCGGCTCGGTCTCCGTCTCCGTCGTTTCCGTCTCCGTCGTTTCCGTCTCGGTCGTCTCGGTCGTCGTCGTGCCCTCGACCGTCTCCGGCGTCGCGGTCTGATCCTCCTCCTGCCCGCAACCCGCGGCCACGACACCGAATGCAGCGACCAGAAGCACGAGGACGAGGGCTGTGCGGCGCATCAGGGCGATCCTACACCGACGCCGCACAGCCGAAACACGCCAACGTCACGCAGCCGCGAGGCGTCGCCGGAGGCCCTTGAGCTTGAAGGCGACGAAGATCTCGCTGATGCCGCGCGCGAGGGCGATGATCCCCACGTAGACGACGAGGAGGATCGCCTCCTTGCGGAAGTTCCCGGCGACCCAGAACGCGAGCATGATCTCGATGAGGCCGACGATCAGCTGCAGCCACCAGAGCTCGAACTCCTCCTTCGTGATGAAGGCGACGCTGATGTCGAAGACGCCCTTGACAAGAAGGAAGAAGCCGACGAGCGCGGCGAGCGTGTTGAACGTGTCGTACGGGTTCCAGAGCGCGTAGATCCCGACCAGGATGAAAAGCAGGCCGAGGATCGCATGCACCCACTTCCAGCCCCTCGTCGAGATCGAGATCTGAAGGAACTCGTTCACGCCCGCGAAGAGCGCGACGATCCCGAACAGGATCGAGATCGCGTAGACGGTGGTGAAGTCCCACTGGAACACGAGCAGCGCGAAGATCAGCCAGGCGAGCCCGCTGACGAGGAACATCCACCAGCGATCGGCGGCCTCCTCGAGGATCTCGCGCGGCCCGAACATGTCGTTCATCGTTCCTCCCTAGCATTTCGAGTGACGGCGCGCGATTCTCGCAAGCCACCGCGTCTCCTGCATCTAGGATGGCCGCGTGATCGTCGAGCGGAGCATGCACGAGTCGTGGCTCTCGAACGCGTTCGTGCTCGCGGACGAGCACGGCGGCACGGCCGTGTTCGTCGACTCGGGCGCGCCGCTCGAGCCGCTGCTCGCCGTCGTCGAGCGTGAGCAGGTCACGCCGACCCACCTTCTCATCACCCACGGCCACGCCGACCACGTCGCCGGCAACGACGAGCTGGTCGAGCGGTTCGGGCTCGAGATCGTGACCGGCCCGGTGGAGACCGGCGGCCTGAAGATCGACGCGCTCGCCACGCCCGGGCACTCCGACGACGGGATCTCGTTCGTGGTCGGTGATCTCTGCTTCTCGGGCGACACGCTCTTTCGCGACGCGATCGGCGGCGGCCCTGCCGATCAGATGCGGACGTCGGTGATGGACGTGCTCATGGCGCTTCCGCCGGAGACCCGCGTGCTCCCCGGTCACACCGACGAGACCACGATCGGCCGCGAGTGGGACGAGAACCCGTTCGTCCGCTACTGGCGCGAGCTCGATCCCGAGGACGGACGCGCATGCACCGTCAACGGGGACGACGCCACGATCGTCGTCTGGTCGCCGGACTACGACGGGAAGGGCAAGGCGCTCGTCCGTCTCGCCGACGGCTCCGAGGCGATCGTGGGTGCGTCGCGCATCCAGGGGCTCGACCGCTGATCCGGCTCCACCGCTGCAGATTCCTCGGCTACAAGGCAGGCGGGAGGCACCCGTGCTGGGTCGTCCAGGCGGCCCTCGACGAGCAGTCGATCGAATACGAGATCGTGAAGGCTCCGACGCTCCCGCGCGGCCGGCGCAAGGAGGTCATCGGGGGAACCGGACAGCACCACCTGCCGGCGATCCAGTTCGAGGACGGCACGTGGTACCGCGACGAGTCGCCCAAGATGGCAGAACGGATCGCCGCGGGCGAGCTCGGCACCACCGCCTAGATACCCACAGGGGGTATACTGGTTCACGTCGAGAAGAGGAGTACGACGTGAGCGAAACACTCATCTACAGCGTGCCCGCGATCCACTGCGAGCACTGCGTCATGTCGGTACGCGAGGAGCTCTCAGAGGTCGAGGGCGTGCGCGACGTCGTCGTCGACCTCGATACGAAGCTCGTCACGGTCAGCGGGAGCGGTCTCGACGACGCCGCGCTGCGCGCGGCCATCGTGGAAGCGGGGTACGACGCGGCGTGACGTCGATCGCGCCACCGGAGCCGGACGTGCGGGTCGACCTCGCGCTCGAAGGGATGACGTGCGCGGCCTGCGCGAACCGGATCGAGCGCAGGCTGAACAAGCTCGACGGGGTCGATGCGTCCGTGAACTACGCGACGGAGCAGGCCTCCGTTCGCTTCGATCCGGCGCGCGTCGCGGTGCCCGACTTGCTCGGCGCGGTCGAGGCGGCCGGCTACGGCGCCGCGCTCGCGTCCGAGCGCGGGGAGACCACGGATCGCTCGCAGGCGGTCCGGCGGCGTCTCGTCGTCGCGGCGGCGCTCACGATCCCGCTCGCGGCGTTCGCGATGCTGGCGCCGCTGCAGTTCGAGGGCTGGGAATGGCTCGCGCTCGCGCTCGCGACCCCGGTGGTCTTCTGGGCAGGGTTCGATTTCCACCGTGCGGCCCTGCTGAACGCGCGCCACGGAGCGGCCACCATGGACACGCTGATCTCGATCGGCACGCTCGCTGCCTGGGGCTGGTCGGTCGCCGCGCTCGTGCTCGTGGAGGGCGCGGACGTCTACTTCGAGGTCGCGGCCGTCATCACGACGCTGATCCTTCTCGGTCGATACCTCGAGGCGCGGGCCCGAACCCGCTCGGGCGCGGCGATTCGCTCGCTGCTCGAGCTCGGCGCAAAGGAGGCGCACGTGCTGCACGACGGCGCCGAGATCGCTATTCCGGTGGCCGAGCTCCGGGTCGGCGACGTCTTCGTCGTTCGTCCGGGCGAGAAGATCGCGACGGACGGCGTCGTCGTCGAAGGCGAGTCAGCCGTCGACGGGTCGATGCTCACCGGCGAGCCCGTTCCCGTCGACGTCGAGCCGGGCGCGATCGTCGCGGGCGCGACCGTGAACACGTGGGGGCGGATCGTCGTGCGGGTGACGAAGGTGGGCGAGGAGACCGCGCTCGCGCAGATCGCGCGGCTCGTCGCCGAGGCCCAGTCCGGCAAGGCGCCGATTCAGCGGCTCGTCGATCGCGTCTCCAGCGTCTTCGTCCCGATCGTGCTGGCCCTGTCGCTCGCGACGCTGGCCGGTTGGCTCCTGTGGACGGGCAACGCGACGGATGCGTTCTCGGCCGCGGTCGCCGTGCTGATCATCGCATGCCCGTGCGCTCTCGGACTCGCGACGCCGACTGCGCTCATGGTCGGCACGGGTCGCGGGGCGCAGCTCGGGATCTTGATCAAGGGGCCCGAGGTGCTCGAGCGTACGCGCCGGATCACGACGATCGTGCTCGACAAGACCGGGACGGTGACGGAGGGGCGAATGCAGCTCGCGAGCGTCACGCTCCTCGACGGCGCCGACCGGGCAGAGGTGCTACGGCTCGCGGGTGCGGTGGAAGCGGCGTCGGAGCACCCCATCGCCCAGGCGGTCGCCGCCGCGGCCCGCGCGGAGGTCGGGGAGCTTCCGGCCGTGTCCGGTTTCCGCAACGTCCCCGGAGTCGGCGTCGTGGGCACGGTGGACGGGCACGCGGTCGAGGTCGGGCGCCGTGACGGCGCGCTCTCGGTGGCGTGGGACGGCTCGACGCGCGCGACCCTCAGCGTCGTCGACGCCGTGAAGCCGACGAGCGCCGAGGCCGTCTCGGCGCTTCGCGACCTCGAGCTCACGCCGGTGCTTCTGACCGGCGACGCGCGCGACACCGCTGAGCGCGTCGGGGCGGAGGTCGGGGTCGATCGCGTTCTCGCGGAGGTCTACCCCGAGGACAAGATCGCAGAGGTTCGCCGTCTACAGGACGCAGGCGAGGTGGTCGCGATGGTCGGCGACGGCATCAACGACGCGCCGGCTCTTGCCCAGGCGGATCTCGGGCTCGCGATCGGCACTGGCACAGACGTCGCGATCGAGGCGTCCGACATCACGCTCGTCTCGGGAGACCTGCGTGCGGCAGCGGATGCGATCCGGCTCTCGCGCCGGACGCTCTCGACGATCAAGGGCAATCTCTTCTGGGCGTTCGCCTACAACGTCGCGGCCATCCCGCTCGCGGTGGCCGGGCTCCTGAACCCGATCGTCGCGGCCGCGGCGATGGCCTTCTCGAGCGTCTTCGTAGTCACGAACTCGCTCCGGCTGCGGCGGTTCCGCTCGTCGCGCGAGCAGGTCGCCGCATGACAGAGCACGGCTACACCGCGAACAAGGGGGCACTGATCCGGCGTCTGCATCGCATCGAGGGTCAGGTGCGCGGGATCGAGCGGATGGTCGAGGACGAGCGCTACTGCATCGACGTGCTGACGCAGATCGCGGCGGTCAACACCGCTCTCGAGAGCCTCGCGTTCACGATCCTCGACGACCACGTGAACCACTGCGTCGCGGGTGCGCTCGCCTCCGGCGATCCGGCGCAGGCCGAGACGAAGAGCAAGGAGCTCCTCGACGCCGTCCACCGCTTCGCGCGCGTGCGCTGATGGACGCAACGATCGTCGACCGGCTCGCGTCGCTCGAGCTGCGATCCGCGGAGCAGCCGGCCTACGATCGGCCGTTCGAGCTCCGGCTGCTGTACGAGGATCCGGCCTCGGGCGCCGAGCACTACCTCGTCCGCTACCCGCCCGGCCTCCGCGGCAAGAGGCATCGGCACACCGCGGCGCACACGATCGTCGTGCTCGAGGGAGCCATGCGCGCGAACGGACGCACCGTCGGGCCGGGCTCGTACTGCCGCTTCCCCGCCGGCGAGCCGATGCTCCACGAGTCGGCCGGCGAGTCGTGCCTGT
The DNA here is from genome assembly GCA_035630135.1 of Gaiellaceae bacterium. GTDB lineage: Bacteria > Actinomycetota > Thermoleophilia > Gaiellales > Gaiellaceae > GMQP-bins7. The sequence goes on along the minus strand of DASQLF010000147.1, from coordinate 21,372 downwards.
TCGTGATCCTGTTCGACGGCCCCTTCGACCTCGAGGTGCTCGAGGACTAGCGGTCCTCGGTCGCGAGCCTGAGGCCGAGCGCGACGAGCACCACACCCGTCAGTGCGTCGAGCGCGCGCTGCGCCGACGCAGTGAGCAGGGGGCCGAGGCTCGAGATGGCCACTGCGTAGAGGGTCAGCCACGCGAACGTCATCGTGCAGAAGGTCAGGCCGAGCGCCAGCAGAACGGCGAAGGACGAGTCCCCACCCGGCGCAAACTGCGGAAGCAGGCTCGCGAAGAAGACCGCCATCTTCGGATTCGCGAGGTTGCTGAAGACGCCTTGCCGCAGAGCTCGCGCGGGCGTGAGCTCCGAACGCGTTCGACCTTGTAACTGATCGTTACGCAGGATCGTGGGCCTGCGGCCACGCACAGCCGTGAAGAGGGAATGCGCGCCGAGGTAGACGAGGTATGCGGCGCCGACGAGCTTGAGCGCGCGGAATACGGGCTCGGACGCGGTGAGGAGGGCAACGACACCTGCGCTGGCTGCCACCGTCCACACGGCCTGACCAGCCGCGACGCCGCCCGCGGTGGCGATCCCACTGCGCCGCCCGCCCGTCAGCGTGTTGCGGATCGTGAGCGCCGTGTCCTGGCCGGGTGTGCAGATGACGACTGCCGAGACGGCGACGAACGCGAGCAGCGTGTCGAGCATGCTCTACCTCTCGGCGGCGAGCCTGAGGCCGAAGAGGACGAGCACCGCTCCCGTCAGCGCGTCGATCGCCCTACGCGCGCGACCGCGTAGGAGATCTCCGGCCCTGGCGACGACGACCGCGTACAGCGTGAGCCACGCGAGGCCCATAGCCGAGAAGACGACGCCGAGCAGGATCAGCGCCGGCGCCGGCTGGCCCCCGGGTGTGACGAATTGCGGGAGCAGGCTGACGAAGAAGACCGCGATCTTCGGGTTGCCGAGGTTGCTCAGGAGGCCCTGGCGAAAGGCCCGGGGCGAGGCGAGCCCTCCTCCATCGCCGTAGGGGCGAGGCTTGCCTCGCCCTCGGAGTGCCGCCCACAGCGACTGGAGACCGAGGTAGACGAGGTACGCGGCCCCGACGAGCTGCAGCGCGCGAAACACGGGCTCGGACGCGCTCAGGACCGCGGCGAGCCCGACCGCCGCTGCGAGCGTCCAGACCGCGATCCCGCAGATGATCCCGACGGCCGACGCGATCCCGCTTCGCCGCCCGCCGGCGAGTGTGTTGCGAATGATCAGCGCCGTATCGGGGCCGGGGACGCAGATCACGACCGCGGACAGGGCGAGGAACGCGGGCAGGTTCTGGAACACGCAGGAAGTATGGCGCCGTACGCCGCGTTGACATCTCACGATGCCCCGCTCCGGCGCGTTGAACCGGGTGATGAACGCCAGGTCCCATCTCTCGGTTATCGCGGTCGCCGGACTGTGGGCCGGCTCCTTCTCCGTGATCAAGAAGCTGCTCGACGACGGGGTCTCGGCGGGCGACATCGCGATCCTGCGTTATGCGATCGCGGTGCCGGGATTCGCGTACATCCTCTGGCGTGCGCGCGGGCTGCCGGGCCTCACGCGCGCAGATGCGGCTCGAGTGGTGGCGGCCGGGCTGCTCGTCGTCGTCGGGTACCACATGTTCCTGAATGTCGGGACGCGCTATACGACGTCCGGCGTGGCCGCGCTTGTCGTCGCGCTGGCGCCAGGGCTCACGATGCTCATGGCCGTCGTCCTCGGGCTTGACCGGCTCAGTCTCCGGCGGGTGGTCGGCCTCGCTGTGGCCTTCTCGGGCGTGGCCGTCGTCGTCGCGTTCGGTGCCGGGAACGATCTCTCCCTGGACAGCGCGAAGGGCCCACTCATCGTGCTCGGAGCCCCGCTCGCATTCGCGCTCTACAACGTCATCCTCAAGCCGCTCCTCGGCCGCCACGACCTGCTCGCGCTGACCGCCGCGACCAGCCTGATCGGAACCGTCGGCCTCACGCCGTTCGTGCGCGCCTCGACCGTCGACACGGTCGCCGACGCGACCATGAGCGAGGCGGCGCTGCTGCTCTACCTCGGCGTGCTCGCGACGCTGCTCGGCTACATCCTGTGGAACGCGGCGCTGAAGGGCCTCGGTCCCTCGCGGGCGGTGATCTACATGTACGCGATCCCGCCGCTCGCCGTGACGTTCGGCGCGATCTTCCTCGACGAGCCCGTCACGATCTGGCTCGTCCTCGGCGGGGCGCTCGTCGTCGGCGGCATCGCCGCCGCCCAGGGAGTACGCCGGCCCGCTGCGCTGGCTAGCGTCCGAGCGTGGCGGAGCGCACGCTCAGCAAGCGCGAGCTGAATCGCGCCCTTCTCGCTCGTCAGCTGCTCCTCGAACGCGTTTCCCTGCCGCTTCCACGGGCGCTCGAAAGGCTCGGCGGGATCCAGAACCAGTACGCGCCGAACGCGTACATCCGCCTGTGGTCGTGCCTCGAGGGCTTTCGCCGCGACAACCTCACGCGTGCCCTCGAGCGGCGGACGGCCGTCCAGGGGACGCTCATGCGCGAGACGATCCACGTGGTCTCGCGGCCCGACTACTGGGCGCTCGCGGTCGCGATCAGGGCGGCGCAGCTCGAGTGGTTCCTGCGCATACGCAAACAACAGCCCGGCAGACGGCAGCTCGAGCGCAAGGCTGCTGCGCTCCGCGCTTTCCTCGCCGACGGGCCGCGCACGAACGCCGAGCTGGTCGCAAACATCGGACGGGACTGGGGAGTGGGGCCGACGCTCGACCTCGTGCGGGTGCCGCCCTCGGGGACCTGGGTGAAACGCCGTGCCGACCTCTACGGGCTCGCGGAGACGTGGGTCGGCCATGCCGACATCGGGGAGGCCGACGCGCGCGACCATCTCGTCCGGCGTTACCTCGCAGCGTTCGGTCCCGCGTCGCGCAAGGACATCGGCCTCTGGTCGCACCTCTCGCTCGCCGACCTCGACGCGGTGCTCACACGACTGACGCTGAGGCGGTTCCGCTCGGAGGCCGGCGAGGAGCTGATCGACATCCCGCGTGCGCCGCTCCCGGATCCCGACACGCCAGTGCCGGTGCGCTTCCTGCCGACCTGGGACGCCGTCCTACTCGTCCACGCTCGCCGCACCGGAATCCTTCCGGAGGAGTACCGCCCGCGGATCTTCTCCACGAAGATGCCGCAGTCGATCGGGACGTTCCTCGTCGACGGCCGCGTGGCCGGAACGTGGAAGCACGTCGATGGTCGGATCGACTGGAACCCGTTCGCAAGGCTCGATCGAGCCACCGCTCGCGAGGTCGCGGACGAGGCCGACCGCCTCGCTGCTTTCTACGAGTAGGCGCTACTCCGGGCCGGCGTGCTCGACGGCGTCGGCCGCGCGGAAGAACGCGTGGCTGCCGTCGACGAGCGTCGCGACCTTGCCCGTCTCCGGGTACTCCGCGACGTCCGGGTTCGCGTGCGCGGAGACGATGAGGACGCGGGCGACCGCATCCGAGTCGTTGCGGATCTGGTGCCCGCCCTCCGGTCCGCGTGGGAACGGAAGGACGTCGCCTTCCGCGAGGACGTGCTCGGCGTCGTGCATCCGCACCGTCGGCGAGCCGCGGAGAACGACGAGAAGCTCCTCCGAGCCGCGATGAAAGTGATAGACGAACTGCGAGCCGCCGGGCTGGATCTCCCAAACGGAGGCGCCGAGCGCGTTGGAAGGCGAGCGCGCGAGCCGGAGCGCACCGATGCCGCCCCAGTCCGGGACGTCGTCCCAGACGTTGGTCGCGTCGCTCACGCGACGATCGTAGTGCGCGGCGCGAACAGGTAGTGCGCCACGAGCCACTCGCTGCCGCCGCGGTAGCCGAAGAGCTCGGCGCAGGCCAGGAAGAAGACGCGCCAGCGCTCCAGGAACGCGCGACCGAAGCGCCGCTCGATCTCCGCCTCGTTGTCCGCGAGCCGCTCGAGCCACGCCTCGGAGGTGCGGGCGTAATGCTCGCCCGACACGCGCCAGCGCTCGACGAGCTCGAGGTCGCGCTGGAACTCGAGCAGGAGATCCTCCGACGGCATCTGCCCCGCGGTGAAGAAGTTCCGGGCCATCCAGCCGTCCACGTAGGGGTACGCGAGATCGCGGTGGCAGAACACGTGGACGAACAGCCGCCCGTCCGGCTCGAGGAGCGACGCGACCTTCGCGAGGAGTGTCTCGTAGTTGCGCATGTGCTCGAACATCTCCACAGAGACGACGCGGTCGAAGCGGCCGTCGAGGTCGAGCGCGTTCACGTCGGCGGTGATCACGGACACGTTCGCCGGCGCCTTCGCCCTGATGAACGCACGCTGGACGTGCGAGTTCGAGACCGCGGTGATCCGCGCGCCCGGGAAGCGCTCGGCGGCGTACAGGGTGAACGAGCCCCAGCCGCAGCCGAGGTCGAGGATCTCCATGCCGTCCTCGATCCCCGCGCGCTCGGCGGTCAGCGCCAGCATCGCGTCCTCGGCCTGCGCCAGCGTCGTCGTCCCGGGCTCCCAGAGGCACGAGCTGTACTTGAGCCGCGGCCCGAGAACGAGCTCGAAGAACTCAGGCGGCTCCTCGTAGTGCTGCTCGTTCGGCTTCGCGGGCTGCAGCGCGATCGGCGCGGAGCGCAGCCCCTCCACGTAGGCGCGGCGCTCGGCGGCGCTCTTGCGCCGCTCCGTACGGAGCCGACGCGCGAGGTTGGCCCTGATCCCGGCGCGCAGAACCGACTCCGGAACGACGCCGCGCTCGATGACCGCGTCGACCACGCTCATCGGGCGAGGACGACCTGCGCGTCGCGAAGGTGGCCGGTGCCGAAGAGCGCCTCGCACGAGGCGAGGTAGAAGTCCCAGGTGCGCACGAAGCGCTCGTCGTAGCCGAGCGCCCGTACGGCGCCGAGGTTCTCGTGGAAGCGCTCGCGCCAGCGCCGAAGCGTCATGGCGTAGTTCCCGCCGATCTCGGTGTCGGCGACGACGCGAAGCCGCGTTGGCTCGAGTGCCTTCGCGATTGCGGCGCGGGAGGGGATGAGGCAGCCCGGGAAGACGTGCCGCTCGATCCAGTCGGGGCTGGCCCGATAGGCGGAGAGGCGCTCGTCGGGGACGAGGATCGTCTGGATGCACGCGCGACCACCGGGCGCGAGGAGCCGGTCGCACGCGGCGAAGAACGGCTTCCACAGTTTCTCGCCGACCGCCTCGAGCATCTCGATCGACACGATCTTCGTGAAGCTCCCCTCGAGCTCCCGGAAGTCGCGCTCGACGACCTCGACCCGATCGGAAAGACCCGCCTCCGCGATCCGCGCGCGCGTCCGCTCCGCCTGTGCCTTGGAGATCGTCACCGCGGTCACGCGTGCGCCGAACTCGCCGGCGGCCGTCAGGGCGAACGAGCCCCAGCCGCAGCCGATCTCGAGCACGTGGTCGTCGGGCGTGAGCTCGAGCTCCTCGCAGACGCGCCGCAGCTTGCGCCGCTGGGCCTCAGCCAACGCCTCGCCGTCGTGGTCGAAGATCGCGCACGAGTACGTCATCGTCTCGTCGAGGAAGAGCTCGAAGAGGTCGTTGCCGAGGTCGTAGTGCGCCTCGATGTTGCGACGGGCGGCGAGGACGCCCGTGCGGCGGTTGATGCGCGGCCGCGCCTCCGCGAAGCGCCTCCACCACGGATGTCGCTTGGCACCCGGGCTTGCGTTGCGCAGGAGCAGTTCGAGGAGCGGCACGAGGTCGTCCGAGCGCCACTCGCCCGCCTGGTAGCTCTCGCCGAGCGCGAGCTTCGGCGTGCGCGCGATGCGGTCGAGGAGTCTCCAGTCGTCGATGCGCATGACCGCCTCCGGCCCCGATCCGTAGCGCCGCCCCGATCCGTCGGGGAGCTGGAGCACGAGCGTGCCGTCCTCGATCCCGGGCAGCACGCGTTCGAGCACCCCGCGTGCGATGCGGCCGACCGCCGCAGGGCTGCTCGCTCTCGGGTGCAGGAGCTCGCGATCGACGGTGGTCACTGCCGCACCGACCCTTTCCCAGGCTCGAACGGAGGCTTGTGGTGGAACGGCACGCGCTTGAGCCAGAGCTTGGCCGCGTTCCAGTGGATGAGCGACCACACCTGCAGCGGCATGAGCGGGTAGCGGACGAGGAAGCGGACGAGCTCGCGGTTCGTGAGCTCGTGACGGCGTCCCGCGAGCACTGCGTGTAGCGGCATGCGTCCGTCCTGGTGCACCTCGATCCGCGCGTACACCGTGTCCCCGGGCTCCGAGAACGAGTAGCGGTACTGCTGGTCGAGCCCCATGAACGGCGAGACGTGGAGGCGCTTGTCGTGCTCGTAGCACAGCGAGCTTCCGGGCAGGAGCTCCGGAAGGCGCTCGCCGAAGGTGTTGTTCAGCTCCGCGATCATGCACGCGAGCTCGCCGTCGGCCCGGTAGCACCAGTAGAACGAGACGGGGTTGAAGACGTAGCCGAGCACCCGGAGCTGCGTCAGGCAGAGCACGCGCTCGATCGAGTCGTCGCCCGCGAACCGGCGCACCGCCTCCTTGAGCGGCAGGTCTCCTTCGAAGTGATCCGAGTCGCGGAAGGTCACGACATTGCGGCGATTCAGCGACACGAGCCGGAGCCGGCGCTCGAGCTCGGGCAGCTCGTCGAGGTCGATCAGCCAGTAGGCGACCGGGTACTTGAAGACGTGCCGCCGCGGCTCGTGCCTCGCGTGCACCAGCGTCCCCGCGTAGATCGCCGACCTCACCAGCGCGCTCCCAACGCCTCGGCGGCGTGTACGCCGGCCGCGAGCCCGTCCTCGTGGAAACCGTTGCCGAAGTACGCGCCGGCGAACGCCGTGTTCCGCGTGCCCGAGATCTCGGCGAGCCGGCGCTGTGCCCGAATCGCCTCGACCGAGAAGTGTGGATGCGTGTACGTCATGCGGCGGATCACGTGCTCGTCCGCCACGGGCTGATTGAGCGTGACGAGGTAGTCCGTCTCCGACTCCAACCGCTGCAGGCGGTTCAGGTAGTAGGTGACGGTAGGACGCTCGGCGCCGTCTACGCGGTAGTTCCACGAGGCGTGCGCCGCGCGCGAGCGGGGGAGGAGCGACGAGTCGGTGTGCAGTACGGCGTCGTTTTTCGTGTACCCGAACGCACCGAGAATCGCACGCTCGTCCTCGCTCGGGTCCTCGAGCAGCGCCAGCGCCTCGTCGGCATGCGTGGCGACGACCGCGCGGTCGAACTGTCGAACGACGTCGTCGTCCGTACGCACGAGCACGCAGCCGTCGTCCCGGCGCAACCCGCGAACCGGAAGATTCGTATCTGCGAATCGGAGGTATCCACGCACGGCCTGCACGTAGGTGTGCGCGCCGCCCGAGACCGTCCGCCAGCTATGACGCCGAACCCCCAGCATCCCGTGATTGTCGAAGAAGCGGATCGCATATGCCGCTGGGATCTCGAGCGTGCGGCTCGGGGCAGCCGACCACAGCGCGGACGTCAGGGGCACGATGAAATGGCGACGAAAGCGGCCGGAGTAGCTCCGCTGGGTGAGGTAGTCACCGAGCGCGACGTCGTCGTAGGCGCCGGACTCGATCGAGGAGCGGGCGGTTCGCAGCCAGCGGCCGATTTCCCACATGAGCGACGTGAAGCGGGTGCTGCCCGCGTTGCGCCACTGCGCGAACGGCCTGCGGCCCGCGTACTCGAGACCGCACGCGTCGCAGCTGACCGAGAAGGACATCTCCGAGCGCTGGCAGGCGACGCCGAGCTCTGCGAACAAACGCGTCAGCAGCGGGTAGTTGCGCGCGTTCGAGACGATGAATCCGGTGTCCAGCGCGAGGCCGTCGTGCAGCACGGTGTTGACGTGCCCGCCGAGTCGGGGCTCGCGCTCGAAGAGATGCACGTCGTGGCCGCTGCGGGACAACACGTACGCTGCACCGAGCCCGGACACGCCTCCACCGATGACAGCTACTCGCATCGAACTCCTATTCGCACGCAGGGGATGATCTGATCACCGATGAGCACGCTCACGTGAATACCCAGAGTTCGTCACCGCCTATCGGAACGGTTCGACCGGGGACGAGCCGCATCAGCCGTGTGGTCATGCTCTTCGCGGTGATCGTCCCGCTCCTCGGCGCGGGAATCGCGATGGTGATGCTGTGGGGGCGCGCCTTTCGGTGGATCGACGTGGTGCTGCTCGTGAGCCTCTACGTCCTGTGCGCGTTCGGCACGACGATCGGCTTCCATCGCTACTTCACGCACAAGGGCTTCGAAGCGCGTCTGCCGGTCAAGGTCACGCTCGGAATCCTCGGCTGCATGACGATGCAGGGGCCGATCATCCAGTGGGTCACCGATCATCGGAAGCACCACGCGCTCTCCGACCAGCCCGGCGATCCGCACTCGCCGCACGCCGGCTTCGGCGACGGATTCTGGGGCCGCGTCCGCGGCTTCTCGCACGCGCACGTCGGCTGGATGTTCTCGAATCTCGGGATGGAGCAGGGACGCGTGTACGGGAAGGATCTCTACGAGGACCGCGTGATCGTGTGGCTCGACCGCTTGTATCTCGTGTGGGTGGTGCTGTCGCTGGGGATCCCGTTCCTCATCGGGTACCTCGTCGGCGGCGGCTCATGGATCCTCGGGCTCGAGGCGATGGTGTGGGGCGGGCTCTTCCGGATCTTCCTCTACCAGCACGCCACCTTCTCGGTGAACTCGATCTGCCACATGTTCGGTCGCCAGGCGTACCGCACGCGTGACGAGGCTCGCAACAACTGGCTCGTCGCCCTGCTTGTCTTCGGCGAGGGCTGGCACAACAACCATCACGCGTTCCCCGCCTCCGCGCGCCACGGTCTCAGCCGCTTCCAGTTCGACGTCTCCTGGTGGGTGATCCGCACGCTCGAGCGGGCGAAGCTCGTATGGAACGTCAAGACGCCGTCGGGAGATCAGCTCGCACGTCGTCGCCTGCAGCCGGCAGAGACGTCGTAAACCGACGCAGCTCCGCTCCCACGAGCTCCACCCAGCGGTCGGCCTTCGGCAGCTTCACGAGCTTGCCCCAGGGCGAGCGCAGCGCGACGCCGTGGAACGCGCCGGGAATCAGTTCGTAGCGCCCCTCGGCTCCGCGCTCGCGCGCGCGCTCGTAGCCTTTGCGCGAGAGCGACGCGGAGACTCCGGGAATCAGAGGAAGCCAGCGGTCGAACGCTCCGTGCAGGACGGTCAGGCGCTTCCCCCGGAGCGTGGTGACGTCGAGCTGATCCGGGATCCACGGCGCGAGGCCGACGACCTCCTCGACCGCGGGCTCGTCGGCGATCGCGACGGAGACCGCGCCTCCCATCGAGAACCCGAGCAGCACGATGCGCGGCGCACCGATCGCCTGCACCGCGGCGCGCCCGTCCTCCACGCAGAGGTCGAGCCGACGCCACGACTTGACGCGGTAGCGAACCTCGCCGAAGCCGAGCTGCGGAAAGCGTGGAGCGAGCTCGTTCACGAGCCACTCGATGGAGGCGCTCCACGTCCCATCGACCTCACGTGCCTGACCTCCGTTGACACAGACGACGGCGCACTCGTCGACGGGGCCGGTGACGCGCATCTCCGCTCCGGTCGACAGCTTCATGCGGCTACTCCCAGCGTTCCCTCGAGCCAGGCGGGCAGCTCGCGGAGGACGGCAGGGTCGATCGAGTGCGCCATCCGCGGAGACTCGGTGTAGGTGACGTCAGCGCCCGAGGCTCCGAGCCTGGCGTGCGCGTCGCGTCCCCAGTCGACGCCGATCACGGGGTCGAGCGCACCGTGTGCGATCGCGACGCGGGGAAGCGGCGGCTCGAGGTCGAGCGCGAACCCCGGCACCGTCGGCATGAAGCCCGACAGCGCGATCAGGCCGGCAGGCCTCGGGCGTCCGGTGCCGAGGCCGAGCGCGTAGGTCATCACGGCACCCTGCGAGAAGCCTCCGAGAACAGTCCTCGCGGGCGGCACTCCGGCATCGTCGGCGATCGCGTCGAGCCACGACGACGCCCGCGCGAACGTCTCGTGGAACGTCTCCGGATCCGGGTAGCCGATCTCCTGCACGGCATACCAGTGCGCGCCGCCAGGAGGAAGATGGAGTGGGCCGCGTGGCGTCACCCCCAGCATTCGTCGTCCGGGGTCGAGCAGATCGAGGAGCGGGAAGAGATCGTGCTCGTCGGCACCGCGCCCGTGGAAGAGCACGAGCAGGCCCTCGGGCTCCCCGGCGGCCGGTCGCGTCAGGTGGTGGAGCACGGTCGGATGGTATGGGTCGGGCTCGAGCCCGACCCCGGTTGCCCTGCTAGCGCCGGAGGAAGTCGCGCTCGGCGACGAGGCGTTCGAGCTCCACCTGATCCCAGCCGTTCATGAAGTCGGCGTGCGTGGCGAAGCGGCCCGACGCGACCTGCGAGCCGAGCGGCACGGGCGGATAGAGCACGATGAGAATGAGCTGCGGGAGCGCGACGGGGTGCGACGCGGGACAGAGGCCGCGCGACGCGTAGCGCATGTGCGCCTTGTGGTCGGCGCTGTCGAGGCGCCGCCCGTCCCAGCAGTTCGGGAAGGTCGCCTGCAGCTGGAGCATCTGGTCCTCGGTGCAGGCGGGAATCGTGTGGTAGCGGGGCGTTCCGCCGACGGCGCCGCAGCTCCAGGCGACGATGCCCTTTGGCTGCCGGCTCCGCGCCTCCGCGTTGCCCGCGATCATCATCAGGCCCTTCGGCGGCGCAGCGATCCGCTCTCGCGAGCGGTTCACGTAGTAGACGATCGCGGTGAGCGGGGTGATGTCGTCCTGGCCCACGAAGAGCGTCGGCATCCAGTACGCGGACGAGTCGAACTCCGACTCGCAGGTCGAGCGGCCGCCGACCAGCGACGCCGGCGTGCTTCCGGCGCTCACGTTCCTGTTCCCGATGTACGTGTGGCTGTGCGACTTGCCCGGCTGCCCTGGGAAGACCACCGGGTCGTCGTTGTTGCGGTGGCTGAAGGCGCAGCCGATGGCGTAGTAGAGGCCGTTCGGGAAGTTCGGCGAGAGCTGGAGCGCCGCGGACGGAGTGGTCGGCGCCACGGACAGCGCGGCGGCGGCCATCCCTGCGACCGCTATCGCGGCCAGAAGCGAGAGCGGGAATGCGACCCGTCGCAGCACGACCGCCTTCCAGGATGAACCAAAGTCCGGGCGCTGTCTACGTGAGTCGGCCGAGCACCGTGCCGAAGACGGCGTGGCGCCACGTCGCCTGTGCGAACGCGCGCGGGTTCCTGAGGAGCGGAGGGACACCCGGCTCGCCGCGCGCGGGGTGGTAGCGGTCGACGAAGAAGCAGAGTGGATACAGCGTGAGGTGCTCCGCGAGTGCCATGCCGACTGCCAGCCGCCGGCCGTCTACCGGAAGGCGTGCGCGGGCGTCATGGAAGGCGAGACCGAAGAGCGCGCCGTTCACCGCGTGTATCGCGAGCCCGGCTTTGCGCCAGTGCGGCCCTCGGGTCACGGCCTTCCCGAGGACGGCGACGTCCGAGTAGTCGCACCGCAGGATGCGCTTGTCGAGCGGCTCGAGCGCCGCCCACGTCAGCGCAGCCACCGCGCCTGCGGATGCGGAGCGAGCTCGTCCGGCCACGTCTGGATCTTCGCTCACCACGCAGGACGCCAAACGTCCAGGGTTGGCGGGTCGACTACGCTCGCCCCGGAGATGACGGCGCTTGGCGAACGCGCGCTTTCGATCGGGGCAGACCCGGCCGACACCGTCGACGAGCGCTTCCGCAAGCGACTGCTCGTCGGCATCGCGCTGATCATCCTGCCCGCCGGGTTCCTGTGGGGCCTGTCGTACTGGCTCGTCGGCGAGCCGGCGGTGGCGCTCACCCCGTGGGGGTACGTCGTGGGCTCGATCGTCAGCCTCGTGGTCTTCGCTCGCACCCGCAGCTTCGCGTTCCTGCGAACGGCACAGCTGCTCCTGATCCTCGTCGCGCCGGCGCTCGGGGTGATCGCGGTCGGAAGTCTCGACGAGTCGAGCTCCGTGATCCTGTGGTCGCTCCTCGCGCCGCTCGGGGCCGTTGCGTTCGACCGGCCCGAGCGCGCATGGCCGTGGTTCGCCGCCTTCGTGGGAACGGCCGTGCTCGCGATCGTCCTCGCCGAGGTCGTTCGTCCGGACGCTGCCGACCTCCCGGCGCCGTTCGTGGCGGCGTTCGACGTGATGAACATCGTCGCGGTGTCGTTCGTGGCCGTCCTGCTGCTGGTCACCTTCGCCCGCGGGCGCGACGTCGCACAGGCCCGGGTCGAGGATCTCCTTGTCAATGTCCTTCCGGCCGAGGTTGCCGAGCGCTTGAAGTCGGGGCCGAGCTCGATCGCGGATCACTTCGACGAGGCGAGCATCCTCTTCGCGGACGTCGTCGACTTCACGCCGCTCTCGGGCGGGATGGACGCACGCGAGGTGGTGGGTCTCCTCGACCGGCTCTTCACGAGCTTCGACGAGCTGGTCGACCGCTACGGGGTCGAGAAGATCAAGACGATCGGCGACTGCTACATGGCGGCTGCGGGCGTCCCGACCCCGCGGCTGGATCACGCGCACGCGTTGGCCTCACTGGCGCTCGAGATGCAGGAGTGCGCGAAGCGCTGCCTCCCCGAGCACGACGGCCGCGACCTCCGCCTGCGCATCGGCATCAGCTCGGGCCCGGTCGTGGCGGGTGTCATCGGACGGCGCCGCTTCCTCTACGACCTCTGGGGCGACACGGTGAACATGGCGAGCCGGATGGAGTCCCACGGAACCCCTGACGAGATCCAGATCACCCGCTCCACGCTCGACCTCCTCGACGGTGACTTCGAGACCGAGCGGATCGGGCTCGTGGAGGTCAAGGGGAAGGGCGAGGTCGAGACCTGGCGGCTCGTGGGCCGGTACGCCCCGGCGTTAGGCTGATCATTCCGCGATGAGCACGAACGTCGATGCATTCGACGCGTGGATCCGCTCCACGTTCGTCGAGCTCAACACCGCGCTCGAGGACCTGTACTTCGCGCAGGACGAGCGCTCGAACGTCGAGGGCGTCGGCGACGACCTGAAGGAGCAGATCCTCGAGGAGGGGCGGGTCTTCGTGCGCGCGCTGGCCGAGGAGGGCAACACGGACGAGGGCTTCGACCAGGCGTTCGACGTCCTCGGAGATCTCGGCCTGTACATGGCCTCGCTCCGCAGGCACGAGCTGACGAACCCGGCGCGGGAGGAGCGCTCGCCGCACGAGGAGGCGACCGCGCTCGGACTGCACATCGGCGCGTCCGTCGGGGTCGTCCCGCGGTTCGCCACGAGCCACCTGGCGACGCACAACGTGGCGCGGGACGGACGGCAGAAGAGCTTCACGTCGCTCGAAGACGAGTTTCTCTTCCTCGACTACAACACACGCGGGATCTTCGCGTACATGCGCGCCGCGGGCGCTCTCATGCGCATCTCGCCGATCGGGATCTCGCATCGTGTCGCGGAGACGCTCTTCGACGACGCCTGCGACGCGCTGCGCGACGTCGGCCGCTACAACGACGTGCTGTTCGCCGAGCTCGATGTCGACAGGTTCTTCTACAGCGTCAGGCCCTACTACAAGCCGTATCGCGTCGGCCGGCAGGAGTACCGCGGCGCCAATGCCGGCGACTTCTCCGGCATCAACGAGATCGACCTGCTGCTGGGGCTCTGCCGCGGGAACGACCCGTACTACTCGCAGCTGCTCGTGGAGAAGATGCTCTTCATGTTCCCGGCCGATCAGGTGAGCCTGCGCGACTGCATGCGCCGGCGCAGCTTCCTCGACGGCTTCCTCGACGCGCTCGAGACGAGCCGGGACACCGAGTGGTTCCAGCGCAACGCAGCGGCGTTCCTGCGCGTCTGCGACCTCCACGGCCAGGTGGCCGCTCAGCATCACGACCAGCTCGTGGCGCGATTCATCGAGCAGCCGGCCAACGCCCTCGACGAGAGCAAGCTCTCGCAGGTGACCGCGAGCGGCCCGCCGCTCCCCGTTCTCCTGCAGGCGCTCGAGGTGCTCCGCGACCTCCGCCTCGCGGCACCGCGCGACGACATCGCGTCGCGCCACGCAGACGTTGCGCAGCTGCGCGCAGCGCTCGTGTGACGCGCGCCCAGCGCGGCGACGTATCGGAACGAGCCGTTCGAAGGACACGGCTCGACCACACGGAATCCTTACGCCGACCGTGGACACTCCCGCAACCGTGACCTCGAAGCCGTCTGTCGTTCGCCTCGTCGCGCTCCTGAGCGTGATCGTCGCGGCGCTCGTCGCCTCGAGCAGCGCGCCGGCAGCACCACCGTGTGCCGATGCGATCCTCGCCGAGTGGCTCGACAAGGATCGCATCGAGAACGTCTATCCGCTCGAGTGCTACCAGGCCGCGATCGATGCGATTCCCGAGGACATCAAGATCTACACGAATGCCGCGGACGTCATCGCCCGCGCGTTCCAGCGCGCCGCAGGCCGCCGGCTCGATCGCACGCCGCAGGGCCCCGTGGAGCCTCCTGCGGATCCGACCGCCGCACCGCTCGTCGACACCTCGTCGTCGACGAGCGTGCCGATCCCGCTGCTCGTGCTCGGCGGCATGTCGCTCGCGCTACTCGCCGCCGGTGGCTACGGCTACCTCTCGCGCCGGCGCCGCGACCTCTAGGCCCAAGGCAACTCGTCCGGGGAGCCTGGCCGGCCGAGGTCCCACTTCGGCGTGGTCGCGTACGCCTCGTCGGGAGAGCTCGTCGCCGTGTCGACGCTCGCGCCGTACCGGTCCGCGACCTCGGACACGGGATAGTGGAGCTCCTCGTCCTCGGAGCGGACGCCGACCATGAGGATCGCGCAGGGCCCTTCGCCGGCTCCCACGAACACGTGATCCGTCTCGGGGGGACAGTGCACGAAGTCCCAGGCCCGAAGCGGGCGCTCCTGGCCGTCGACGATCAGCAGGCACTCACCGTGCAGAACCAGGAATCCCTCCTGCAGGTTCTCGCGGTGGTAGAGGCAGTTGGGCTGCCCCGGCTCGAGGACGTTGACCTTGATCCCGAGGCCGGAGAACCATGCGTCCGGCCACTCGCCCTCGAAGGTGCACGAATGTCCGAACTTGTCGTTCTGGAGCCACCACGCGTCGCGCACGTTCACGACGAACCAGCCCCCGGTCTTCGGCCGAAGCCCGGTCGGTAGCTCCTGGAGTTGGGCTTCCTCGGCCATCGCGGTCTCCTCTCGTCGTCGTGGAACCGGCCCTGTCGAGCCGGTGTATACGTGACATCGACATCAGGAGGTCACGCATGCGGAAGCTAGTCATCCTCGCCGCGGTCGGAGCGCTCGTGTGTACGAGCACTGCACTCGCCGGAGGCTGGGCAACGGTGAAGCTGAGCTCGTCGCCGAAGAACGTGTCCGCCGGCGACCCGTGGATCGTCGACGTCACGGTGTTGCAGCACGGGCTCGCCTCGCAGCCGCTCGCCGGTCTGAAGCCGACCGTGACGATTCGCCGGGCGACGAGCGCTCGGACGACGAGCTCGGTGCACAAGGAGCCCGCCGTTCGCACGTTCAAGGCCAGGGCGACGAGTCGTGTCGGCGTGTACCGGGCTCGCGTGGTCTTCCCTGCCGCCGGAGCCTGGCGCTACGAGGTCTTCGACGGCTTCACGGAGTACGGCGGCGCGCGAACGCACACGTTCAAGGCCGTCAGGATCGCTCCGAGCGGGACGTAACCGCCCTCCGTCCGAAGAGCCACGAGGCCTGTCCAGCGGGCCTCGTGGCTCGGGTGGTCGCGGCAGCCGATCGACTCCGCCCGTTCGTCCCGCACGCCCGACGGCTACGTGCCCTGGGTGGGCGACGGGACGGACGCCGGGTTGCGAGATGCGCTGACGACGTGGTTCGGATCGCGCTGACGGAAGCCCGTCGGCGCTCAGCCGAGCTCTTCGGCGAGCCCGATGAGGAGTCCTCCGGGCCCTCGGACGTAGCAGAGCCGATACATGTCTTCGTACTGCACCACGTCGCGGCTGACCAACTCTGCGCCGCGCTGAAGGAGTCGGGCGAGCGTCTCGTCGATGTCGTCCACGGCGAACATGACGCGGAGGTAGCCGAGAGCGTTCACCGGGGCGTTCCGGTGATCGGCGACCACTGGCGGCTCGGTGAACCGCGAGAGCTCGAGCCGGCTGTGGCCGTCCGGTGTCCGCATCATGGCGACCTCGACGCGCTGGTCACCGAGACCAGTGACGCGACCCGCCCATTCACCTTCGATCGTGGCTTCCCCCTCGAGCTCGAGGCCGAGCTCGCGAAAGAACTCGATCGTCGCCGCGAGGTCGTCGACGACGATGCCGACGTTGTCCATGCGCTTCACCGCCATTGAGCCCACTCTACGGCTGGGCCGAGCCAGCGCAGGCGCGATGCGTCAGACGATCGGGGGTCGCCACGGCTGGTGCTCGTGCGCGAGCCAGACGAGCTCGGGGTCGAGTGCAAGCACCCGCAACCGGCCTTCGGTGGGCGGCTCGTCGAACTCGCCGAACCAAACCGCCACGTCGCCGCCGACGACGACAGGACGCCCACCGGTCTCGACGACGACCACCTGGTGCCCGTCCGTGTGCCCGGGTGCCGGCAGCAGGCGGATTCCCGACAGCAGCTCCACTTCGCCCTCGTGTTCGACATACGTCGCGTCGTCGAAGTCGACCCATTCGCGGAGCGTGTAGCCCTCGAGTGAACGCGCGTCGGCGAGCTCTCGCGCCTGGACGTGAATCGGCCTTCCCGCGAAGAGGTGGTTGCCACCGCAGTGGTCGGCGTGCAGGTGGGTGTTGACGACGATGTCGATGCCCGCGAGGTCGAAGTCCTGTTCGCTCAGGGGATAGATGCGGGGTTCGAGTTCGGCGGCAAACGGATGCAGCTCGGTCATGCCGGTGTCGACCAGCACGCGCGCATCGGGATGATCGATGACGTGCACGTAGAGCGGCATCGGCTCGCTCTCTGCGATCAGGTCGGCAACGAGCACGGGCGTGATGGTGATCGGGGCGGGGACGCTCATCGTGTGCCGACCGCCGGGGGTGCGGTCTTGGTCGTGGTTCCTGCGGCGAATGGAGCTACGCGGACTCGAACCGCGGACCTCCTGGGTGCGATCCAGGCGCTCTCCCAACTGAGCTATAGCCCCGAGGAACGCCAGATTGTAGCCACGCAGCGCTAGGTCGTTCGCGGCTCGAACTCGCCGCCGGCGAGGCTCGTGCCCGAGTGCTCGGGCGGCCCGGCGTCGGGCTCGACCGAGATGTCGACCGCCACGTACTCGCCTGCGCCCGGGAGGCCGAGCTCGAGCTCGACCTCGGACGTCGTCGGATCGAAGACGCCGACCGCTTCCATGGCCTCGCCCGAGGCGGGCCGGAGCACCCACACCTCGTAGTGCTGGCCCTCGGGCGCCGCGGGAACGTCTGCGAGCTCGAGGCGGAGGGTGCCACCGGCGCCTGCCGAGTCGTAGAGGCGTGCCTCACCGTGAACGCCGGCGAAGTCGGGCGTTCCCTGAACTGCCGCGACGGCGTCAGGCGTTCCAGCGCCGCCCGCCTCGAGCGCGAGCGCGACGGCGAAGACCGAGACGGTCGCGGCGGCGCCGATCGCGAAGGCGGGAAGCGCGCGGCGCCACGACCAGCTGCGACGCGGACGTACGGCCGCCGGCTGCGGCTCCGGCTCGATCTCCGCGAGGATGCCGGCGAAGAGGTCGTGGCTGGGCTGCGTGCGCGCGACGGACGACTCGAGGGTGGCCACTGTCGCGCGGTACTCGTCGAGCTCGGCGGCGAGCGCCGGATCGCGCTCGACGTCTGCCCGAAGCGCGTCGGACTCCTCGGGCCCGAGCGCGCCGAGCGCCTCGGCGGCGAGGCGGTCGCGCCGGTCGTCCGTCATCGGTTGGCCTCCGTCTCGAGCGCGTACTTGGGAGCGAGCACGCGGAGCCGGTCGAGGGCGAGCCTGATCCTGCCCTTGACGGTACCGACGGGCACGTCCAGCCGCTGTGCGATCTCCGTGTGCGAGAGCCCTTCGAAGTAGGCGAGCGACAGGGCCTCGCGCTGTGCTCCGGGAAGCTCGGCCATCGCCGCCGCGACCCGGACTGCGTCGTCCGACGCCGAGACGAGGTCGGCGGTGTCGGGTGCCTCGTCTGCCGACCAGATCTCCTCGTGCGGGTCGACCGGCCGCGCGGCCCTGCGCCGGGTCGCGTCGATCGTGCGGTTGCGGGCGATCGTCAGCAGCCACGTGCTCACGCGCGCCCGGCGGGGCTCGTAGCTGCGCGCCGTGCGCCAGACCGACACGAAAACGTCCTGGGTGCACTCCTCCGCGGCCTGGCGGTCGCCGAGGACGCGGAAGCTCATGCCGAACACGATCCCGCCGTAGCGCTCGTAGAGAAGCCGCAAGGCGTCGGTGTCGCCGTCGTCGACGCGCCGGACGAGAAGGGCGTCGTCGACTGGCTCGAGCATGTCGAGATGATGGCAGGACCGGATTTTGCGCTCATCACGTATCGCTCGTTGTACGCAAGCCGGCGCGTCGCCCGATCATTCGTGGCGTGGGTTGATCCGGATCGGCAAGCGGTGCGTACACACCGCGTCCAGATCAATCCATGCACTGGAGGTCAGACCATGAAGGCACGCATTGCCATCTTTCTCGGTGCGGTCGTCGCAACAGCATCGCTGGCGGTGGGCGCGACGGCGGCTCCAAGCGAGCCGTCGGCCCAGAGCGCCACGATCGTCGGCATCGCAGCCGGCGACAAGCGCTTCTCGACGCTCGTGGCGCTCGTGAAGCAGGCCGGTCTCGTGAAGACGCTGAACAGCAAGGGTCCGTTCACGGTCTTCGCGCCCACGAACACCGCGTTCGTCGCGCTGAAGAAGGCGGCGCCTGACACGTACGAGGCGGTCACCACCGACAAGGCCCTTCTCACGAAGGTGCTCACCTACCACGTGCTCGCCAAGCGCGTTCCGAGCGCCGCCGCGGTCGCCGCCGCGAACAAACAGGCGTCCGTCAAGACCGTCCAGGGCGAGACGATCAAGCTGTCGCTCCAGAACGGCAAGCTCACCCTGAACGGCTCCTCGCGCGTGATCGTCGCCGACGTGAAGGCGTCGAACGGCGTGGTGCACGCGATCAACGCCGTGCTCGTTCCGCCGAGCCTGTCCTAGGCAACGAGTGAAGAGGAACGGCGCCAACCTCGGCCTCGGCGAGGTCATCCGGCTCCACTTCACGAACCCGGAGCTGTTCGACTGGTGCGCTCGCTGACGATCGGCCGTCGCGGGTAGGAGCGGAGAGGCCGGGCAGCGCCCGGCCTCTCGTTTCTACCGACCCGGTTGCTGAGGTTCGCCGGAGGCCGCGGTCGGCGCCCGGCAGAAACGTGCGTCCTCGCCCTGTGGCACGACCCGCGGCTTGTCCTGAGCGTGGGGGATCGCGGCGCCGCCGATCAGGATGCCGAGAACCAGGAGCCACATCGCTGCGGTGACGCGCGCCCAGAACGGGTAGGGCCGGTGCGCACGCTCAGCGCTCGCGGCGGGTGGCGCCGCCGGAGCCGGCGACATGCGCTGCGGTGGTGTCGGCGCTGCGAGCGTCGCGCGGGCGCGTGCGCCCAGCTCGGGGTCGACGAGCGCCAGCTCGGGGCTCAGGGGCTCCACGGTCACGCAGTCGGAATTCTCGCTCACGTCCACCATCCCTCGCCGGGGCACGTGCCGATTTGGTGACGAGCTGTCCACATCTCCGCTCAACGAAGCCGAATCGCAAGCGCGTGTCCATTCTGGCCATCTGGCTGATCCCGGATCCGCTGGCTACCACGGTCGGCGACATCGACGAAGGGAGACAGGGTGCACGGAAAGGCAATCGTCGTCGCCGGGCTCGTCGTGGCGTCGCTCGCAACGACGACAGGGCTCGCAGGCGCCGGCGCTCGAGCAGATGGCGCCATCGTGGCCTGCCAGAAGGGCAAGGGCTTCCTGCGCGTGGTGAAGGAGGCGTCCGGCTGTCGGAAGAACGAGCGCGTGATCACGTGGAACGAGCGCGGGGCCGCAGGCCCGCCCGGCCCGGCCGGGCCTGCCGGCGCGGAGGGGCCGGCGGGCGCGAGGGGCGCCACGGGGCCGGCTGGGCCGGCAGGAACTGCTGGAGCCGCGGGGCCGAAGGGTGACACGGGCGCGCAGGGGCCGGCAGGTCCGGCGGGTGCGGCCGGAGCCCAAGGCCCGCAAGGACCGGCAGGCCCGCAGGGCCCGGCCGGAAGCGCGTCGCTGGCGGCGCTCGACGGCTCCGCCTGCACGCGCGCCGACGGAGCGGCCGGAACGGTCGACGTGGGCGTCAGTGCCGCGAACCTCATCGAGCTTCGCTGCGTCGCGGGTGGCCCTCCGCCTCCGCCTCCTCCGCCGGCGTCGGGGCTCGTGATCAACGAGATCGACTACGACCAGGTGGGCGCCGATAGCGGTGGATTCGTGGAGATCGCGAACCGCGGCAGCACGGCCGCGACGCTCGACGGGATCGCGCTCGTCCTCGTGAACGGGGGCGACGGCACGGAGTACGCACGGGCCGCGCTCACGGGCACGATCGCCGCCGGTGGCTACCTGAAGGTCGACATCGAGGCGCAGAACGGCGCGCCCGACGGCGTCGCGCTCATCGATACGGCGTCGAAGGCTCTGCTCGACGCGCTGTCATACGAGGGCGAGATCGCCGCTGCAACGATCGACGCGCAGGCGTACGACCTCGTCGAGGGAGCAGCACTAGACGCGGCGATCGCCGATTCGAACACGGTCGACGGGTCGCTCTCGCGCATCCCGGACAAGGCGGACACGAACGACGCCGCGTCCGACTGGGAGTTCACGTCCACGAAGACGCCGGGTGCGGCGAACGTCGCCTCGCCCTAGCGCTTCACGAGGCTCCCGCGTCCGGTCGTCGCCGGGCGCGGGAGCGCTCCCGCCGCTCGAGCCGCTCTGCGAGCTCGGAGGCCTCGCGCTCGAGCGTGCGATAGCTCTCGAGCCGCTCGCGTGTCAGCTCGCCGGACTCGATCGCCTCGCGGACGGCACACCCCGGCTCGGTCTCGTGGCGGCAATCGCTGAACCTGCAGCGCACGGCCAGCTCGGCAATGTCGTCGAAGGCCTCCTCGAAGCTGTCCTCCGCGATCCACAGGTGCACCTCGCGCATTCCGGGGTTGTCGACGATCAGACCTCCGCCCGGGAGCAGGACCAGCTCCCTGCGCGTCGTCGTATGACGCCCCGCGCCGTCGACGCCGAGGTCGCCCGTCGCCAGCCTCTCCTCGTCGTTGACGAGCGCGTTGACGAGAGTGGACTTGCCGACACCCGACGGCCCGAGGAGAGCGCCGGTGGTGCCCTCAGGGAGCGTGGAGCGGAACGCGTCGAGCCCGAGTCTCGTTCGCGCGGATACGACGATGGTGGGCACGTCGGTGCCGAGGTCTCGGGCGACGGGCGTCTCCGTCGCCAGGTCCGCTTTCGTGAGGACGACGACGGGTCTCGCGCCGCTGTCCACCGCGAGCGCGACGTAGCGCTCGAGCAGGCGCTGGTCGAGCTCCTGCCCCAAGGCGTGCACGACGAAG
>DASQLF010000146.1:0-3819 GCA_035630135.1 Gaiellaceae bacterium | reverse complement strand
TCGATCTCCGCGTCGCTCGAGCAGCTCCGGCAGGCCGGCCTGGCCGACATCGACCCCGAGATCGCCGAGCTGCTCGGCCGCGAGCTCGAGCGGCAGCGCTCGCAGATCGAGCTGATCGCCTCGGAGAACTTCACCTGGCCCTCGGTGCTCGAGGCGCTCGGCTCCGTGCCCACGAACAAGTACGCCGAGGGCTATCCGGGCAAGCGCTACTACGGGGGCTGCGAGATCGTCGACGAGATCGAGCAGCTCGCGATCGACCGCGCGACGTCGCTCTTCGGCGCCGACCACGCGAACGTCCAGCCGCACGCGGGCGCGCAGGCCAACATGGCCGCGTACTTCGCGCTGCTGCAGCCGGGCGACACGATCCTCGGCCTCCGCCTCGACCACGGCGGCCACCTCACGCACGGGCTGAAGGTCAACTTCTCCGGCCGCCTCTACGCGATCGCGTCCTACGGCGTCTCCCGCGAGACGAACATGGTCGACTACGACGAGGTGCTCGCGCTCGCGAAGGAGTCGCGGCCGAAGCTGATCGTCTGCGGCGGCTCCGCCTACCCACGCACCGTCGACACGGCCGAGTTCCGGAAGATCGCGGACGAGGTCGGCGCGCTGCTGATGTGCGACATGGCGCACTTCTCGGGCCTCGTCGCCGCCGGCCTCCACCCGAACCCGGTCGAGCACTGCGACATCGTCACCTCGACGACGCACAAGACGCTCGCCGGCCCGCGCTCGGGATTCATCCTCTGCCGTGAGGAGCATGCGCAGGCGGTCGACCGCGCGGTCTTCCCCGGGATGCAGGGCGGGCCGCTCAACCACGTCATCGCGGCCAAGGCGGCGTGCTTCAAGATCGCGGCCTCGGAGCCGTTTCGCGAGTACCAGACCGCGGTTCGCGCGAACGCGGACGCGCTCGCCGAGTCGCTGCAGGACGGCGGCCTCGACGTCCTCACGGGCGGCACTGACACGCACGTCTTGCTGGTCGATCTCCGGCGAACGGAGTGGAGCGGCAAGGAGGCGGAGGAGCGGCTCGCCGAGGTCGGGATCACGGTGAACCGCAACACGGTGCCGTTCGACGAGCGGCCGCCGACGGTGGCGTCCGGCTTCCGGGTCGGCACGCCCGCGATGACGATGCGTGGCTTCGACGAGAACGACTTCCGCGAGGTCGGTCGGATCACGTGCGAGGCGCTCCTGGGCGACGCCGACGCCGCCGCACTGGCAGAGCAGGGTGCGGCGCTGGTCGCGCGCCGGCCGCTCTACCCCGGGATGGCGGCCTTCCCCGAGTTCGGACGATAGGAGGCGACGTGGACACGAGCACGGAACTCGACGCGGCGAGCACGGGTCTCGTCACCGAGGTCACGCATCCACTCGTGCAGCACAAGCTCGGGCTGCTGCGTGACGTCACGACGACGACGCAGATGTTCCGCCAGCTCGTGAACGAGCTCACGCTGCTCCTGACCTACGAGGCGACGAAGGACCTGGCCGACGAAGGGGTCGAGATCGAGACCCCGCTCGAGCGGATGACCGCGAGGCGGATCTCGGGCAAGAAAGTCGCCGTGTGCCCGATCCTGCGCGCCGGCATGGGCATGCTCGACGCGGTGCTTTCTCTCGTTCCCGGTGCGCGCGTCGGGTTCATCGGGCTCTTTCGCGACGAGGAGACCCTCGAGCCCGTCGAGTACTTCGTGAAGCTCCCGGACGACCTCGCCGAGCGTGACGTGATCCTTCTCGACCCGATGCTGGCGACCGGCAACTCGACAGCGGCAGCGGTCGAGACGGTCAAGCGCTCCGGCGCGACGTCGGTGCGCCTGATCGCGCTCATCGCCGCCCCGGAGGGCATCGCGCGCGTCCACGGTGAGCACCCGGACGTCCACATCGTCGTCGCATCCGTCGATCGCGGGCTGAACGAGAAGGGCTACATCCTCCCGGGGCTCGGCGACGCAGGCGACCGCCTCTACGGGACGAAGTAGAGCCGGATGTTCGACGAGCTGCGGGCGACGCCGGAGGTCCTCTACGGCGCGATCATCGCGCTCGTCATCGTCGTGCTGTTGACGCCAGCAGTCGGTGGGATGGCGCGGATGCTCGGCGCCGTCGACCGGCCAGAGGGTCGGAGGATCAACCGCCGGCCGATTCCTCGCCTCGGCGGTCTTGCGATCTTCCTCGGGATCCTCGTACCGGCGCTCGCGTTCCTCGATCTCTCGGGCGAGAGCCGGGGCGTGCTGCTCGGGGCCGCGATCGCGACCGTCGTGGGCGCCGTCGACGACTTCCGTGGGCTCTCTCCGTCCGTGAAGCTCGGGGGGCAGATCGTCGCCGCGTCCATCCCGCCGATGTTCGGCGTCTGGATCGACCACGTGACGTTCCCCTTCGTCGGCGTGCTCGACATCCCGGCGTGGATCGGGGTGCCGATCTCGATGCTGTTCATCGTCGCCGTGATGAACATGGTCAACTTCCTCGACGGGATGGACGGGCTCGCAGCGGGCGTGTGCGGGATCGCCGGCCTCACGTACGCGATCCTTGCGTTGTCGCTCGGCAAGCCGGATCCCGCGATCCTCTCGGCCATCGTCGCAGGCGCGTGCCTCGGATTCCTGCGCCACAACTTCTTCCCCGCGCGCATCTTCATGGGCGACTCGGGGGCGATGTGCCTCGGATTCATCCTCGCGGCGGTCTCGATCCAGGGTCTGCTGAAGACCGCGTCGACGGTCGTCCTCGTGCTGCCGCTGCTCGTCCTCGCCGTGCCGATCCTCGACACCTCGTTCGTGGTCGCGAAGCGGCTGAAGTACCGGCAGCCGATCCACGGCGCCGATCGCAGTCACCTGCATCACCGCTTCCTCAACATCGGCTTCTCGCAGCGGCGTGCAGCGGTCACGATGTGGCTCTGGTGCGCGAGCCTGGCCGGCGCCGCGCTCGCGACGCGTTTCGTGCCGTTCCGCGACGGCGGCGACTGGCACTTCTGGGAGACAGTGCTCGTCGCTGCGATCGGCGTGTTCGCGATCGCCTTCTCGATCTACGTCGTGTACCTGCTCGAGATCGTCAAGCTCGCGAACCCGCGCATTCGCCGACGCGAGCGGGAGCAAGCCGAGAACGACGAGCGCCTGAGCGCCTAGCCGCGTTGCGCAACGCTGGCCCGCTCGACGAAGTCGGCGAGCCGGTCGTTGAACTCCGGATGCAGCTGCACGACGTGGCCGTAGCCGGGAAGCACGACGCGCTCGGCCGGAAGCTCGCGCTCGAGGACGTCGCAGATCGCGTCGAACGCCGGATGGTGGGCTCCCGACGCGACGAGCTTCGGGAACGGCGTCGCCGCCAGCTCCGCCAGAGGGATCTCAGCCTCCCACGGCCCGCGCTCGACCATCAGGGATCGTGCCCCTTGCTCGAGATCGGGCGAGAGGGGAGAGGGTGGGTCGAAACGTGACCCGACCGCCGCGAGGAAGCGGCGGAGGAGCGCCTCGGGCTCGCCGCCCGGCTTGTACAGCGCCTTGCCACCCGCCGCGAACGCGTCGACGTCGGGGTCGCCCGCCGCCACGCGCGTCGCCGGGGGCTCGATGACGGTGAGCGACGCGAGCGCATCGGGTCGAAGCGCGGCCGCGAGGAGCGCGATCACGCCGCCGTAGGAGTGCCCGACGAGGTGATCGCCGTCGTGCAAGAGCTCGGCCACGAGCGGCGCGTCCGCCTCGAAGTCGACTCGCGCCGCCGGTGGCAGCGGCGGGAAGCCGGGCCGCTCGACGACGAAGAGCTCGAAGCGCTCGGACAGCGCACGCTGCGCCGTCCAGGTGGCGCGGCCGCCGACGACGCTTCCGTGCACCAGCACCAGTCGTTCCACGAGGCCATCCTAAA
>DASQLF010000145.1:0-31120 GCA_035630135.1 Gaiellaceae bacterium | reverse complement strand
GGTTGTCGACCGGATCACCGTCGAGGTAGCGGTCGATCGGCATCTCGCCGTCGAGCTCGGAGTTCTGGCTCTTCAGGTCGAGATGCTCCCGGATCGCCCGGGCAAACCCGGACTCCGTGTCAACCGGAGAGAACTGGTCGTGGTGGTCGTCCATGGGCGTTCGAGCCGCCGAATTCTACCCCATCCCAAGTGCACCGAGGCTCCGGCGGCTTCTGCGAAGATGTCCCGCTTGCCTGCGGTCGTCGTCGCCATCGTCGTCTTCTTCCTCCGCCGTTTGCGGCCCACGACCGTCGCGCTCCTCGCGTACCGGACGTGGCGCAGGCTGCCTCCGGAACAACGCCAGGCGATCCTGCTCGCAGCCCGCCGGAACGGCCCGCGCCTCGCATCGTCGCTCGCGCGGCGTACGCGCGTCTAGCGAGCCGGCTCGGCGCCGAGAGCGGCGCGGACGATCCTGTCCTGCTCGTACTGGTGCAGGGTCGGATAGCCCTCGCTCGTGCTCGCACGCCAGGTGCGACCGACGTACTGCACGCGCGACACGTCCGCCGCCTGCGACGCGGCTTCCTCGAGCCGGTGGCGGATCGACCGCCAGGCGCCCATGTTCTGCGGCTCCTCCTGCGCCCACACGATGTCGCGGAGGCTGGGATACGAGGCGATCAGCGCCGACACCTGCTCGAGCGGGAACGGGTACAGCTGCTCGACTCGCGCGACTGCCACGCCGGAGGTCGTCCCGCGCAGCTCGTGTGCCTGGATGTCGTAGTAGATCTTGCCGCTGCAGAGCACGAGCCGCTCCACGCTCGCATGATCGGCGTCGGGGTCGTCGAGGGCAGGCTGGAACGAGGACTCGGTGAGGTCGGCGAGCGTCGAGGTCGCCTCCCGGAGCCGCAACAGTCCCTTGGGGGTCATGACTACGAGCGGACGCGCGGTCGCGTCGAGCGCCTGCCTTCGCAGCAGATGGAAGAACTGGCCCGCGGTCGTGCAGTTCACGACCCGGATGTTGTCCTGCGCGGCGAGCTGCAGGAACCGCTCGAGCCGCGCACTCGAGTGCTCCGGTCCGTTGCCTTCATAGCCGTGCGGAAGGAGAAGCGCCAGCCGTGACGTCTGCCCCCACTTCGACCTTCCCGACACGATGAACTGGTCGACCACGATCTGCGCTCCGTTGACGAAGTCGCCGAACTGCGCCTCCCAGAGCACGAGCGCGTCCGGCGCGGCGATCGAGTACCCGTGCTCGAACGCGAGCGCCGCGTACTCCGAGAGCGCGGAGTTGTAGATCTCGAACGACGCGGACGCCGTCGGCAGCCCCTGGAGCGGCGTGTACGTCTCTCCGGTGCGCGGGTCGTGCAGGACGGCGTGACGATGCGAGAAGGTGCCGCGCTCCGTGTCCTGGCCGGACAGGCGGATGGGGATGCCCTCCTCGAGCAGCGACGCGAACGCGAGCGCTTCGGCGTGGCCCCAATCGATCCCGCCCTCGTCCAGGGTCTCTCTCCTGCGCTCGAGCTGCTTGCCGAGCTTCGGGTTGACCTCGAAGCCGTCGGGCACGCGCAAGAGCTGCTCGTTGAGATCGCGCAGGCGTTCTGCCGTGACCGCCGTCGCGACTGCAGAGCCCGTTTCCGGACGGGTGGGCGCCTCGGCGGGCGGCTCGGGCGCGGCGAACGACTGCCGGAGCTCGTCGTGGGCCGTACGCAGCTCGTCAAGCGTCTCCTGCAGCAACTGTGCGGACGTCTCCTCGTCGACCGCGCCCTCGGCGACGAGCCGCTCCGCGTACGTCTCGCGCACGGGACGCTGCTGGGCGATCCGCTCGGCCTGCAGCGGTTGCGTGTACGCGGCCTCGTCCTGCTCGTTGTGACCAAATCGGCGATAGCCGACGAGATCGACGACCACGTCGTGACCGAACTCTTCCCGGTATGCGAGCGCGAGCCCGATTGCGGAGATCGCGGCTTCCGGGTCGTCCGCGTTGACGTGAATGATCGGGACGTCGAACCCCTTTGCGAGGTCGCTCGAGTATCGGGTCGAGCGGCCCTCCGCAGGATCGGTGGTGAACCCGACCTGGTTGTTCGCGATGACGTGCAGGGTGCCGCCCGTCGCGTAGCCGTCGAGGGAATGCAGGTTGAAGGTCTCGGCGACGACGCCCTGGCCGGCGAACGACGCGTCGCCGTGGATCAGGATCGGCACGGCGACCGTGGGGTCGTGGATGCCCGCGCCGCTCGAGCGATCGGTCTGCTCCGCCCGCGCGAGGCCCTCGACGACCGGGTCGACGGCCTCGAGATGGCTGGGGTTCGCGGCCACGGTCACCTGGATCTCTCCCGCCGCCGTGGTGCGCGACTCCGAGGCCGCGAGGTGGTATTTGACGTCGCCCGTGCCCCCCTCCTCGTCGGCGATCAAGGCGTCGATGGAGCGTTCGCCCTCGAACTCCCGCAGGATCGCCGCGTACGAGCGGCCCACGATGTGCGTCAGGACGTTCAGCCGGCCTCGGTGCGCTATCCCGATGAGCACCTCGTGGGCACCCGCCTCGGCCGCCAGTTCGACGGCCTCGTCGAGCATGGGAACGAGGACGTCCAGCCCCTCGATCGAGAACTGCTTCTGCCCGATGAACGCGCGCCGCAGGTAGGTCTCGAACCCCTCGACCTGCGCAAGGCGCCGCAGCAGCTCCTTGCGCTCCTCGGCGTCGAGATAGGGCCGGAACCGCCCCGATTCGATGGCCTGGCGCAACCACACCCGTTCCGCGTGGTCGGAGATGTGCTCGATCTCGTACGCGATCGTGCCCGTGTAGACCTCGCGCAGCGCAGGCAGCGCCTCGAGCAGGGTCTTGCCGGGCACCGAGAGCCGAAGCAGGCTCGCCGGGATGCGCGCCTGCAACTCGTTCGTCAACGGGGGCTGCAAGCGGGATTCGTCGAGCGCCGGGTCTCCCATCGGCTCGGAGCCGAGTGGGTCGAGGCGTGCGTTGAGGTGCCCGTGCATGCGATACGCCTTGACCAGCGACATGGCGGCCGCGATCCCTCCCAGGAGCTCGTCGTCGGCGCCTGCGCTCGGCTGGGCGGGGGCGTGCGCGGGCTCCGTCGCGACGACCTGGGTGGGCTCGGGCGGTGCCGGCGCGCCGTTCCCGTCTCCGGTCGCACGTGAGGCCGTGACGAGGCGCTCGAGGCCCGGGAGCGACGACATGACGTCCTCGTCTCCGCGTTCGAAGAGCTCCCGCCAAGCTGGATCGACCGCTTCGGGATTGTCGAGGTACTGCTCGAGGAGCTGACCGACGTAGCCGGCGTTCAGCCCTGATGCGTTCAGCGACGCCACTAGACCGGGATCAGTACAGCCCGCTGTCCGTCAGGACAGCGACGACCATGCCGAAGAAGAACGCCAACGTCGCAACTCCGACGGCCGCCGCAGCGAGCGTGCGATGCGCCCGCGTCATCACGACCGCGACGAGCGCGACGAGGATGGCCGCCGTCGAGAGAAGTGCGGGAGTACGGATCACGGCGATGCCCGACAGTGCGAACGAGAACGCGCACAGGAATCCCGCGACGCGATCCGAGTTCCGCGATGTCTCGGTCGCGCTCATCTCGCGCTCGAGGGCGCAGTCCGCAGTCGTCTCGCACGGGCCGGGCTCGGGCCCAGGCGGCGGGGTCGCCGGCGCTTCCAGTCGTTCCACTCGCAGGGTGCGAGCGGGGTCAGGACGCCGACCTCCTCGCCACCGCCAGGAGCCTCCGGCACGGCGCGTACGGCCCACCACACGACCGCCGCGAGATAGATCACCGGGATCTTGAGGACGACGAGCATGAAGATCGCTTCCCACACGGACACGGACACGGTGGCCCCAGTCTAACGGTCGAGGCGGCAGGAGATCCGAGGCGGGTTGCTAACACAAGGCTCATACAGCAGCCGCTACGGTGGCCCGACTTCCGCCGCCCCCAACCGCCTGGGAGAGACATTTCCGTGAGACACATCGCCCGCCTCGTCATCGTTCTGTTCGTGTTCGCCGGCCTTGCCGCGCCCGCTGCAGTGGCAGCTGAGCGCATGTGGGTCGGCTTCCACGACGATCCGAGCTTCCGCTGGGTCGGAGACCGGAAGTCACGAGTGCAGGGCGCGTCCCAGACGAACGCGACGATCATGCGCCTCCTGGTGCAGTGGAACCTCGCCGCGAAGACGCGGCCGTCGAACCCGACGAACGCGTTCGATCCGGCGTACAACTTCGACGACATCGACGAGGCCGTGCGTGCCGCGCAGGAGAACGATCAGGAGGTCATCCTGACGCTCTCGGGCACGCCGAGGTGGGCGAACGGCGGCAAGAACCCCAACGTGATGCCGACGAGGGTCGCGGACTACGGGAACTTC
The DNA here is from genome assembly GCA_035630135.1 of Gaiellaceae bacterium. Lineage (GTDB taxonomy): Bacteria > Actinomycetota > Thermoleophilia > Gaiellales > Gaiellaceae > GMQP-bins7. The sequence goes on along the minus strand of DASQLF010000145.1, from coordinate 26,797 downwards.
GCGCGCGCGATCGCATCTCGATACTCGGGTCGCTTCGACGGGTACCCGTTCGTGCGGTTCTACTCGGTCTGGAACGAGCCGAACCTCCAGCTCTTCCTGTCCCCGCAGTTCAACGCGCGGGGGCAGTCCGTCGCGCCGGCGAACTACGCGAAGCTCGCCGCGTCGGCGTATGCCGGCATCAAGGCCGGGAACCGCCAGGCGCAGGTCTCGATCGGTGAGACCTCGGCGCGCGGAAGCGACAAGCCGACGGGCCTGCGCCCGACGCATACGCCAGGGAAGTTCGCCGAGCTTGTCGCCAAGGCGAACCCCCGCCTCAGGTTCGACGCGTGGTCACACCATCCGTATCCGTTCAACCCCAACTCGCCGCCGACCCAGCGAGTGAAGTGGCCGAACGTCTCGCTCGCCCTGCTTCCGCGCTTCAACACCGAGTTGAAGAGATGGTTCAAGCGCACGTCGGTGCCCATCTGGATCACCGAGTACGGGCATCAGACGAGTCCCGAAGACTCGTTGGGCATCCCGTACGCCAAGCAGGCTGCGTACATCCGGCAGTCGATGTCGATCGCGTCGAAGTTCTCGTTCGTCTCGATGTTCATCTGGTTCGTCTACCAGGACGACCAGGGACAGCCGTGGGAGTCCGGTATCTACACCCGGAACGGCACGGCGAAGGGGTCGTCGCCTGCCCGCTTCACCGCGACTGCTCGACCGCTCGACGCGCGGAATGGCGTCGTCCTCGTCCCGCGCGGCACGCTCACCCCGCTCATCAACGTGCACACGCGCCGATACTGCGCCAACAGCAGCCCCGGAAGCGCCGTGGGCATGACGTGGCGTGTCTTCCGAGGTGGGCGGCTGATCAAAGTCGATCAGCAGACGGCACCGCTACGAAGCGACTGCACCATCGCCGCACGCATCCAGGTGCCGGGCGGCGTCGCACGCGGTCAGACGTACCTCGTGACCTTCGCGCTGAACAACGCCAGCGGGGTCGCGCTCGACCGCCGGATCACCCTGCGCGCCGCGTCGTAGCTCAGCCGTCCCAGACGAGGATCTGCATCCCCTCCCACCACTGGGGAGCTCCCCGAGACTTTCCGTCCAGCGTAAGGATGCGCCGGGCGCGCGGCTGCTCGGCGACGTAGTCGTCCATCGCCCTGGCGACGTCGTCCCAGTCGGTGTCGTCCACGATCACGAGCGCCCCGGGCACGAGCAGCGGCTCCGCGATGCGAAGACCCTCGAGCTGCGCCTCGTGCGAGTGGGCTGCGTCGTAATACCAGACGCCGATGGGAACATCCTCCAGGGCGCCGCCGGGCACGAGGTCGAAGGCGTCGCCGACCAGGATCTCTGGCGGCTCGAGCCCGAACTGTGCGAGGTTCGCGGTCACGCCCTCGAGCGTGGCTTCCCGAAAGCCGAAGCTGTCGATGCCGATGAACCGCTTCCCCTCGTTGCCGAGCATCGCCGCGATGAGGCTCGCACCGTGAAAGACGCCGATCTCGACGTAGGCCTCATCGCCCTCGAGGCACGCGGCAGCGAGGTTCAGCAGAGCGAGGTTGTTCTCCTTCGCGAGGTTCTCGACGTCGTCGGCCACGGGTTGGAACCGGCGGTCGAGTGGATGCTCGGACCGCGGAAAGCTGTCGAAGAGCTGCGGTAGCTCGAGGAGAAACCGGTCGGCGTCCATGCCTACAGGTGGCTCGTCACGCCGGCGAGGCTCGGCTCCTCCGACGGCGGCTCGTACCACGAGTACGCGTAGCGACCGTCGTCGAGGTCACGGGCGAACGTCGTGAGCCTCAGCGGCCGGAACGTGTCGCACATCACCGCGAGCTCCGTCGTCTCCGCGACGCCGAGCGACTTCTCGGCGAGGCCGGGCTGCGGCCCGTGCGGCAGGCCGGAGGGATGCAGGGTGATCGCACCGACGGAGATGCCCTTCCGCGAGCCGAAGTTGCCGGAGACGTAATAGATCATCTCCTCGGACTGCAGGTTCGAGTGGTGGTAGGGGATCGGCACGGACTCCGGGTCGAAGTCGAGCTTGCGCGGGCAGAACGAGCAGATGACGAAGTTCTGCCCCTGAAAGGTCTGGTGCGACGGCGGCGGCTGGTGGATCCGGCCCGTGATCGGCTCGAAGTCGTGGATCGAGAAGGTCCACGGGTAGAGGTAGCCGTCCCAGCCGACGACGTCGAACGGGTGGTAGTCGAGCACGTAGTCCTGGTAGCCGCCGCGGACGCGGACCTTGACGAGGAAGTCGCCGCGCTCGCGCCGCGTGTGCAGGTCGGTGGGTGGATGGATGTCGCGGTGGTAGTACGGCGCTCCCTCGAGGATCTGGCCGTACTGGTTGCGGTAGCGGCGCGGGATCTCGATCAGCCCGGGCGTCTCGAACACGAGGTAGCGCTGCTCTCCTTCGGGCATGAAGCGGTACGTCGTACCGCGCGGAATGACGATGTAATCGCCGTCCTTGTACGGCACGTCGCCGAAGATGGTCTCGAGCGTCCCGCGTCCTTCGTGCACGAAGACCACTTCGTCCCCTTCGCCGTTACGGAAGAAGTAGTCCATCGACGAGGTGGGCCGGCAGAACGAGATCTCGACGTCGGAGTTCCACATCAGAGTTCGCCGCCCCCCGATCTCGTCGCCTTCCGGCGGGACGTCGTAGGTGTTCTGGAGCCGGTGCGCGTGGGTCTCGGGGATCCACTCCTCGCGCTCGATCGGTGTGAACTTCCCGAGCTCCTTCACGCGGCACGGCGACTCGAGGTGGTACAGGATCGACTCGTTGCCGGTGAAGCCCTCGAGGCCCATGACTTCCTCGGTCAGGAGCCTGCCGTTCTCGCGGAAGACGATGTGTCGCTTGCGCGGGACGTCCCCGCGGTGCTGGTAGAAGGGCATGCCCGTCCCTTTCGCGTCGGTGTCTCCTGGGGTTCTAGCGGACGAGCGACGGTGTGGGCGACGGACAGTGCCGTCGCCCACGCGCTCAGAGTCTCAGCCGCCGGGCGCGTTCTCGTCGTTCTGCCAGAGACCGAACTCGTTGCCTTCCGAGTCCTTGCAGACGGAGAACCAGCCCATGCCGGGCACGGGCATCGCCTCACCGGCTTCGCCTCCGAGCTCGCCGACACGCGCGTTGTGCGCCTTGATGTCCTCAGTGTCGAAGTAGACGCGCGGCCCGCGCGCGTCGCCCTCGGCACCCATGATCGCGCCGCCCTGTGTGTCGGAGAATCGCGTCATGTGGTACTCGCCGGGGGAGTCGGGGTACGGCTGAAACTCCCAGCCGAACATCCCACCCCAGAACTCGCGCGCCTTCTCCGTGTTCCCGGCGGGGATCTCGACGTGAACCATCTGGCCTGCCATCCGTCTCCTCTCGTCGCGTGTGGTCATTCAACACGACGAACGAGCGACGGCCGTTTCGACAATCAGGAGGGACTGGATGTGTGCTCGGCTTCGCGCTCGCGGAGCTCGATGCGGCGGATCTTGCCCGTCAGCGTCTTCGGCAGATCCTCGACGAACTCGATCGCGCGCGGGTAGGCGTACGCAGAGAGGCGCTCGCGGACGAACGACTGGATCTCGGCGGCGAGCTCGTCGGTGGGCTCCGTGTCGGGGAGCACACGAACGAATGCCTTGACGATGTGGCCGCGCAGCTCATCCGGGGAGGCGACCGCCGCAGCCTCGACGACCTTCGGATGAGCGACGAGCGCCGACTCGACCTCGAACGGCCCGATGCGGTAGCCGGCGGAGATGATCACGTCGTCGTTGCGGCCCTCGTACCAGACGTAGCCGTCATCGTCCTGACGGGCGACGTCGCGCGTGTGGAACCAGTCGCCACCGAAGACGCGCTGCGAGTCCTCGGGACGGTTCCAGTAGCCGAGCGGGTAGTGAGGATTGGTGCGGGCGCGAAGGCAGATCTCCCCGGCCTCCCCGACGGGCACTGGCTGCTCGTCGTCGTCGAGCAAGGCGATCTGCCAGCCTGGTGTCGGCTTGCCCATCGAGCCCGGGCGGATCTCCATCGTCGGGTAGTTGGCGCACAGCGGATAGCTCTCGGAGAGGCCGTAGTAATCCATCACCGGGATGTCGAACTGGCGTGTGAACCAGCTGATCACCTCGGGGTTGAGCGGCTCACCGGCACCGCAGGCGAGCCGAAGCGAGACGCCGGGATACCGACCCGAGATCTCTCCGAGCGCGGCCATGGCTCGCAGCGCGGTCGGCGTCGCGAACAGGTTTCCGACCTTGTACTTCTCGAGCAGATAGAGCGTCTGCACCGGGTCGTAGCCGCCCTTGCGGGCGAACACCGCGATGGGCGCACCGAAGCGCCAGGGCCCGAGGATGCCGGGGATGATCCCCGCGATCCAGGCCCACTCGCCGGTGGAGTGGAAGACCTCGTCGTCCCGCACGTCGTGCACGAGCTCGAACTCGTTGTGGGCCAGCAGATACCGGTGCGCGTGCACGATCCCCTTCGCGAGCCCGGTCGTGCCGGACGTGTAGTAGATCTGAGCCGCCTGGTCGGCCGGCGTAGCGAGCGTCTCGCAGCGGTCCGAAGCCTGCGCCACGGCGCGACCGAACTCCTCGTCGACGACGAGCACGTGCTCCAGCAGTGGGAGGCTGTCGCGAACGCGGTCGATCCGTTCGCGATTGGCTGCATCGGTGACGACCACCTTCGCAGTGCAGTCCTGGAGGCGGTGCACGATCGAGTCGTCGCCGTAGAGCACCGAGAGCGACAGCAGTACGCCCCCGAGCTTGTACGTCGCGAGAAACGCGGCGGCGGCCTCGGGGATGGGCGGGAGCATGACGGCGACGCGGTCGCCCTCGCCGACGCCGTGGGCGCGAAGCGCGTTCGCCGTTCGGTTCGTGAGCGCCTGCATGTCGCCGAACGTCAGCGTGCGCTCGTTGCCGTCCCAGTCCTCCCAGTACATCGCCGGCCGGGACGGCTCGTGCTTGTCGAGGACGTCGGCGGCGATGTTGTAGCGCCCCGGCACCTGCCAGCGGAAGTCGTTCCGCATGTCGTCGTACGGAGCCGGGTGCCAGTGTCGGTGGGAGCGAGTCTGCGCGATCTCGGTGGCATCGTAGGCCTCCGAGCCGCCTGGTGAGAGCATCGCGTTTCAGGCGATGAACTCGGCAGCGTGTTCCTCCCACGCAGTGCGGAGGTCGGCAGACGCGAGTCGTGTTCGCTCGAGTGGACGGTCAGGAAGGCGCGACATCGAAGCGAGTAGTAGATGGAGCCGAGGGGGCTCGAACCCCTGACCTTCTGGCTGCCAGCCAGACGCTCTCCCAGCTGAGCTACGGCCCCAAGGGCGCTCAGTCTAGCGTCGAAACGGCGGCGCCCAGGCGCACGCGAGGCGCGCGAAAGGGCGCGCTATGCCGTCGCGGCCTCGAGCTCGATCGACGGAACGTCGCTCCAGAGCTCCTCGAGGCGATAGAAGCCGCGCGTCTCCGGCGTGAAGAGGTGCAGGACGACGTCGAGGTAGTCGGCCACGATCCACGTTGCCTCGGTCACACCCGCCGACGAGCGCGGCAGCAGCTCGTGCTCTTTCTTCAGGACGCCCGCGACCTCGTCGTAGACGGCCTTCGTCTGCCGCGCGTTGCGGCCGGTGGCGATGACGAAGAAGTCGGTGAAATCCGTGACGCCGCGCATGTCGAGAATCGTGACGTCGGTGGCCAGCTTCTCCTGGCAGAGAGCGGCTGTGCGGCGTGCTTGCTCGAGTGGTGTCAGGTCGGTCTCTCGTGTCCTCGTCGGGGTCTTCGCAGTCTACTCAGGGGAGCCGTACAGGCCGAGACGGGCGATCGCATCCGCGACCTTTGCGGATACCTCGCCCTCGATCGTCTCCCCTCGCTCGACGCGTGCGCGGATCTCGGTCGAAGAGACGGCGACGGAAGCCATCTCGAACTCGACGATGCGGTCGCCTGCGTCGAGCCTTCGGCGAACCGCCTCGACGTCGGCGCGCGGGACGCCGGGTCGCATCGCGACGGCGAGACGTACGAGCTCGAGCACGCGCTGCGGCGACTTCCAGCGCTCGAACGACGCGAGCTCGTCGGCTCCGAGGATGAAGAACGCGTCGTCGAGTCGCCGCTCCTCGAGCGAGTCGACCGTCCGCGGGTGACCGTCGAGCTCGACCCGCGCTTCGGGAACGTCCTCGAAGGCGAGCTTGGCGAGCGCGAGGCGACTCTCCGCCGGTGTCGTGGCGGACTTGTGGCCCGGGTCAGCGACGACGAGGACGAGGATCTCCTCGAGCCCGAGCTCGGCGAGCGCTGCGCGGGCGAGGGCGACGTGTCCGACATGCGGCGGGTCGAACACCCCGCCGAGGATTCCTATTGCCATTCGAGCTCCTCGTCGCCGACCTCGACCTGGGTGCCGCGCTTGATGCCGACCTTGCGCAGAGCCTCCTCGAGCTCGTCGGCCGGCGGCGGCGTTCCGACCACGCGATAGCCGCGATCGGTGCGGAAGATGCGGTAGCGCGGGCCGCGTCGTGGCTGTGGTGAGTACTCGAGGAACTCCGGCATCGTCTCGTCCGCCGGCGCCGTTGCCGGTTCATTCGGGCACAGCTCGAAGAGCGCGCGCTTCAGCTCGTCGATCCCGAGCCCGGTCGCGCAGGACGTCGCCAGGACGCGAATCACGCGGGGATCCGCGCGCTCGAATTGCGGCACGTCCTCCAGTAGATCGACCTTGTTGAGGACGACGATCTGCGGTCGCCCGTCGAGACCGGCGCCGTAGGCCGCGAGCTCTCGGTCGATCAGGGCGAAGCGCGTCTCGAGCTCCGGCTCGGAGGCGTCGAGCACGTGGACGAGCAGGCGCGCGCGCTCGAGGTGTGCCAGGAACTGGTGCCCCAGTCCCGCGCCTTCCGCAGCACCCTCAATGAGGCCCGGGATATCCGCCACGGTGAGCTGCCGGGAGTCCGGGCCGTCGACCACGCCCAGAACGGGCTCGAGGGTCGTGAACGGGTAGTCGGCGACCTTCGGCGTGGCGTTCGAGATCCGTCGCAGAAGAGACGACTTGCCGGCGTTCGGGAACCCCGCCAGAGCAGCGTCGACCACGAGCTTGAGGCGCAGCTCGAGCTCGAGCTCGTCACCCGGAAGTCCCGTTTCCGCGAAGCGCGGAGTCTGGCGCGTCGGGGTGGCAAAGCGAGCGTTGCCGCGGCCACCCTGGCCGCCGCGGGCGGCGACGAAACGGGCGTCGGGGCGCGTGAGGTCGGCCACGAGACGCTCGTCGGCGTCCACGAGCTGCGTTCCCACGGGAACGCGAACCTCGGCGTCGTCGCCGTCGGCGCCGTGCTTCTTGCTGCCCCGACCGTTTCCGCCTCGCGTGGCCTTGACCCGCTTGACACGCCGGAGCGCCGACAGGTCGCGCAGGCTCGCGTCGACGATGACAACGACGTCGCCGCCCTTGCCCCCGTCGCCACCGTCCGGGCCGCCCTTCGGCACGTATTTCTCGCGGCGGAAGCTCAGACCCCCGTCTCCGCCGCGGCCGGCCTCCGCATGGATGTGCGCACGGTCGTGGAACATCGCGGCTATCGACGAGAGCGAGGCAAGCCTCGCCCTATCTACTCGGCGAGGGCAGAAACGGAGATGAAGCGCTTCTCGCCCGAGCGGCGGAACTCGACGAGGCCGTCCTGCATGGCGAAGATCGTGTGATCGCGCCCGAGGCCCGTGCCCGGACCTGGCCGGAACTTCGTGCCGCGCTGGCGAACGATGATCATCCCCGTCTTGACGGTCTCTCCGGCGAACACCTTCACGCCGAGCCGCTTCGACTCGGAGTCGCGCCCGTTGCGCGAGGAGCCGAGACCCTTCTTGTGTGCCATCAGGAATCGCCCTCCTTCTCGGCGAGCGCCGACTCGATCGCGGCGATTGCGCCCTTGCGCTTCGCGTGCGCCTGCTCGTACTCGAGCGCGGCCTCGAGCATCGGCCGGTTCCAGTCGGCCGAGCCATCCTTGATCTCGGCGACCGTCATGTCCTCGTAGCCCGCAGGCATGCCCTTGACGCGCTCGTCCTTGTCCTCGACGTCGGCCTCGGCCTTCGGCTCGACCGCAGTCGCCTTCGGCTCGACCGCAGTCGCCTTCGGCTTCGGCTTCGCCGCATCACGAGCAGGCTTGCCTCCGCCGATGGACTCGATCTGGATCTGCGTGAGGGACGCGCGAAAGCCTGTGTGCCGACGGTAGCCGGTGCGCTTCTTGTACTTGCCGATCCGGATCTTGGGGCCCTTGACGTCGGCCAGGACTCTCGCGGTCACCATGCCGTCGCCGGGCTCGAGCTGAGGGTCGCCGTCGCCACCGACGAGTAGCACCGTCGGGGCGAACGTCGCGCCTTCGCCGTCCGGCAGGCGATCGACGAGCAGGCGCTCGCCCTCGCGGACGCGGTACTGCTTCCCGGCAACCTTGATGATCGCGTAGCTCACGGCTTCCTCAGAAGGTCAGGCGAGCGCGTTCGGCCCGCAGAATCGCCGCATGATAGCGGCTATCCACGCTTGCGAGCGTCGAAGTCATCGATCCACTCCGACATCGGGACGTACTCTGGTGCGTCCTCCACGGCCACGACTTCCCCACGTTCGGGTTCGGGTTCGGGTTCGGCCTCCGGCTCCGTGGCCGTCTGCTCGTCTCCGTTGACGGACGGCTTCTTCCGCTTGCGGCCACCGCGCGAGCCTCGCCGCGCGCGCTTGCGCTTCGGCGGGCCGTCGGCCGCCTCGACCCCTTCGGCCGCGTCGACGCCGTCGGCGACAGCCTGGGTGGAGTCCGCCTCGGGCTCGCTCGCCTCGACAGGCTCCGCCTCGGTCGTCTCGACCGGAGCAGCGAAATCCGCGGGCGGGACGTGGATCCTGGGCGCCGGGCGGCCGTTCTCCTCGCCGGGCGAGCTCTCTTCGCCGTTGTCCTTCGCGGCAGCGCCTGCGACAGCGGGCTTCTTCCGCCCGCGTCCTCCGCGCGTCCCGCGACGCGTCCGCTTCTTCTTCGGCGCCCCGTCAGCGTCTGCAGTGGGCTCGAGATCGTCCGCCTCGGTGGGCTCGGAGTCGTCTACCTCGGCAAGCTCCTCGTCCGCCGGCTCGGCCTCGGCTTCCGCCGTTTCCGCGATCTCGTCGAGCTCCGGCGCCGCGGCCGTTGGCTCCTTCTTGGCGCGCGACGCCCGGGTTGGCTTCTCCGCCTCGGCCTCGAACGTGATGGGATCGGCCGTAGGCGCAGAATCGTCGGCGAGCGTCGCGAAGGCCGTGCCTTCGAGAACCGCACCCACCCGAGCGGTCACTTTCTTGCCGACGAGCTTGGCGGCTCCCGCGACGACGACCTCGTAGCCGGCGTCGAGCTTGCCCACGCCTGCGCCCGGATCGTGGAGACCGACCTCGACGAGCTTGATCTCGACGGAGTCACCTGCTGCGACCGGGGCATCCGGTCGGAGCGCGTCGAGCTTGCCCTGGGCGAGCACCTCGAAGTGGTCGAGATGGACGTGTCCGTTGCCGGTCGCCGGCACCAGGAAGAAGCGGCGACGGGCCGCGGCCTCGAGCGCCGTGAGCCGGCTGCCGCCCTGCGCCGCGAGGAGCGAGAGCACGCGCGGGTGCACCGCGACCTTGAATGCCTGAACTCGGGATCCCTTCGCGATCGCCCGGAGCTGTCGCTCGACCTCGAGCGCGTGCGTGGCGTCGGAGACGACGACGCCGTCGCCGGCGCAGGCGGGGCAGCGGTTCGTGAGGATCTCGCGTGGTCCGTCGGTCACGTTCTGTCGGGTCATCTCGACGAGCCCGAGCGGCGAGATCTCGACCACGTAGGTCTTCGTCCGATCACGCTCGAGCTCCGACCGCAGCGCTTCCTCGACGGTCTCTCGATTCTTCGGATTCGACATGTCGATGAAGTCGATGACGATGATCCCGCCGATGTCGCGAAGGCGAAGCTGGCGAACGACCTCCTTCACCGCCTCGAGGTTGTTCTTGACAATCGTGTCCTCGAGGCGCCCCTGGGCGCTCTTGCCGCGGGAGCCGACGAAGCGGCCCGTGTTCACGTCGATGACGGTGAACGCCTCGGCGTAGTCGAAGACGAGGTAGCCGCCCGAGGGGAGATCGACGCGCCGCTGGAGCGTGGAGCGGATCTCGGCGTCGACGCCCGACGCCTCGAAGAGCGGCTCCTTCTCGCGGTAGCGATGGACACGCTCGACCATGTGGGGCGACGTCTTCTTCAGGTAGCTGACGATGCGGCGGTGGGTGCGGTCGTCGTCGATCCGAGCTCCGATGAAGTCGCCCGCGAAGAGATCACGCACGATGCGAAGCGGGAGCTCCGCCTCCTCGTACACGAGGGAAGGCGCCTTGGCGCCCTTCGACTTCGTCTGGATGGTCTTCCAGAGCCGCTGGAGGAAGACGAGATCGCGCTCGATGTCCTCCGCGGAGGCGCCTTCGGCCGCCGTGCGGACGATGATGCCGCCGCCCTTCGGGTCGAGGCGCTTGACGATCTCCTTGAGCCGGGTGCGCTCCGCATCCTCGAGCCGACGTGAGACACCGGAGCCCTCGCCGTTCGGCACGTAGACGAGGAAGCGGCCGGGGAGCGAAATCTCGGTCGTGAGCCGCGCGCCCTTCGACTTCATCGGATCCTTGACGGCCTGCACCATGACGGTCTGACCGCGCTTGATCAGATCCTGGATCTTCCGGGCCCCCTTGCGGCCCTCGAGCTCCGGGCCGACGATCTCGTCCACGTAGAGGAAGCCGTTCTTCTCGAGGCCGATCTCGACGAAGGCCGCCTCCATGCCCGGAAGCACGTTGTCGACGACCCCGAGGTAGATGTTCCCCGCGATCGAGCGCCGTTCTGGGCGCTCGAGATAGACCTCGGCCACGCGGTCGTCCTCGAGGATCGCGACGCGCTGCTCGCCGACGTCGACCGAGATGACGAGCTCGCGCTTGGCGGCCGGCAGCGGCGCGCGCTTCGTCGGCGTGCGCCGGCGAGCAGCCGCGCGCGACTGCTTGCGCTCCGGCTTGCCGTCGGCCTTCGGCGCCTGCCTCGACCGCGTGCGCGCAGTCCTCTCCGCCACCGCCACACCCGCATCCTGCGGCGGATCGGGCTCGCCGTCGGCAGATGGCGCCGCCGCTCCCGGCTTCTTGCGTCCCTTGCCACCGCGACTGCCGCGACGGCGTCTCTTCTTCGGGCCGGCGGCCGAGCTCTGCTCGTCCGCGGGCTCGCTCACCTCGGGCTCAGGCGGTGCTTCTACCTCTGCGGCGACTGCTTCGGGAGCCGCCTCCATACCCACTTCGTCCTGCTTCTTGCCGAAGCGAAACCAACGTCGTGCCAAGTGTGAATTCCTCTCGTGTGATCGCGCGCGGGCTCAGAACGGCAACCGGCCGAACCGGCCTCGCGCTGCGTGGATTCAAGTCAACGGTCGACATGACCTGCGGACAGGCTACCAGCAGGCCGTCTCGAGGCCCGTAGCGGGGTCTTTCACGCTGCGGCGGGGCGCAAGCGAGCCCGACGCGCACGGACGGCTCGCAGACGTTGCGAGAGGCGGGCCCAGGCCCACGGCTCGAGCTCGGCGTAGCGCGTCTCCATCTGACCACGGGTCGACTCCAGATACTCGAACCAGGCGTCGGCTTCTTCGAGCTGCAACAGCTCTTCGGCCAGCTCCGTATTCGGCATCACTCCCATGCGCTCGATCGCGGCGCATCCTAGGTCCAGGTCCGGACGGAGTCGCTAGCGCTTCGGAAGATGCGGCGCGGCGAGGTCGAACGCCTTCGCGAGCGCCCATGTGCCGGCTGCCGCGACGGCGGTGTTGGCCAGCGGCGCCGGCACGTACCAGCGCAGCTCGCGTGCGAGCCGCCGGAACGCGAACCCTGCCACGAGAGCGGCCGCACCTCCGGCGACGAGACCGGTTCGATCGCCTTCCGGTGAAGCGTCGACCGAGGTCCGGCGCAGCCGGGCGACCATGCGGGCCTGCTCGAGCGAGATCAACGGCCGGGATGCGCCCATCCGCGCGCCCGCCAGCCCGATCACGGCCGACCGAATGACCGCCTGCCTCACGAGGCCCGCGCGTGCGACATCGGATATGGCCGGAAGGTCGGCGGCGAGAGCGGCCGAGTCCCCCGTCGCCTCCGCGAGGCTCTCGGCGATCTCGCGGATGGGGAAGCCTGCGCCCGGGCGGCACTCGACGACGAACGGGCTGAGCACGAACGGCTTCGTCCAGTCCTCCTGCGGCCACAGCTGGACGAGCACCGTGGGAACCTCGACCTCGGCCGCCGCGCGGACGATCTCCTCGTCTTCGGCGCTGGGATCCCCGGCAAGGACGTGCACGAGGCCTTCGACCCCCGCGCGGAGCTTCTCCGTCCCGATCTCGACGGCGCCGGGCCTCGCGCCGGCAGCGAGCTCCTTCGCGAGCTGCTCGGCGAGGACGCCGGAGACGATGACGGGCTCGGCGCGCCTCGGCGCCAGCTCCTCGTTGAGGGTGCTGCCGACACTGCGAAGCTCCCCGAGGAGCGCCGTCACGCCGCCGCCCTTCACAGGTCCCTCCGACCCAGCTCGCCCCGCGCGTGGATGCTCTGCAAGACGCCGATGAGCACGAGGTTCGTGACCATGGACGAGCCGCCGACGGTCACGAACGGCAGCGGAATCCCGGTCACGGGCGCGACGCCCATCGTCATCCCCACGTTGACGAAGACCTGAAAGAGGAACCCGACCACGAGCCCACCCGCCACGACCACGCCGTAGAGGTCCGACGCGCCCGTGACGACACGCAGGCCGCGCCAGACGACCAGCAGGTACAGCAGGAGCAGGATCGCGCAACCGACGAAGCCCCGCTGCTCCGCGAGCGACGCGAACGCGAAGTCCGTCGCGTGCTCGGGCAGGTAGTCGAGCCTGGTCTGGCTCGCCTCGACGACTCCGCGGCCCGTGAGCCCGCCCGACCCGACGGCCGTGATCGACTGGTCGAGGTTGTACGTGATGCCGCCCGGGTCGGCGCTCGGATTCAGGGTGAGGCGCGCGGCCTGATACGGCTTCAAGACCTGCACCCCTGCCGCGGGCAGCAGCCAGAGGACGGAGACGATGGCGAGCACGCCGGCCGCCATGAGGACGGCGAGCTGCCGCCAGCGCAGCCCGACGAAGAACAGCACGGCGAAGAGGGACGCCGCATACACGAGGGCGGTACCCAGATCCGGCTGCATGAAGACGAGGAGGATCGGCACCGCACCGAGCCCGATGACGGACAGGATCGTCCTCCACCGTGCAGTCGGCCCGACGCGGTCGACGACGAAGCCTGCGATCGCCAGCACGAAGAGCACTTTGCCGAGCTCGGAGGGCTGAAACTGGATGACACCGAGGTCGAGCCAGCGCTTCGAGCCGCGGATCGCCTCGGCGGCGACGAAGACGACGATCATCAACATCAGCGTCGCGGCGTACACGAGCTTCCAGGAGCGACGCCAGACGTCGATCGGGACGAGGGCCATCGTCACGAGCCCGACGGCACCGACGACCGCGGCGAATCCCTGGCGAACGACGAAGTACCCCGTGTCCCCCGGAACGTCGAACCGCGTGATCCCGGCGACGATCCACAGCCCGTAGCCCACGAGCGCCGCGGCGGCGGCCATGAGGATCCAGTCGAGGCTCCGCAGGAAGGCGAGGACGGCCGGCTCCGACCTCGTGGAGTTCGACCGGACTCGTGGACGGCGCTGGGTGACCTCGATCATGGGCTCAGTCGGTCTCCACGACCGTCGCGGGCACGGCCGCCTCGACGTTGAAGAACCGCTCGAAGACCTTCAACGCGGCAGGCGCGGCTGCGGCGGATCCGTGCCCGCCGTTCTCGATCAGCGCGCACACGACGATCTTCGCCGAGTCGGACGGGCCCCAACCGCACCACCAGGACTGATCCTCGAGGTGGTCGGGCGGATAACCCGGAAGCGGAACGACCTTCTCCGCCGTTCCCGTCTTGCCGGAGATCGGCACGGCGTAGTTCGCGAAGACGCTCGAGGAGGTACCGGCGGTCGAGTGCGTCGCCGAGTACATGCCGTCGCGCACCGCACCGAGTGCGATCGGATCCAGCCCGGCCGACTTCGGAGCGGTCGGAGCAAAACGCTGGAGCACGACCCGCGGCGAGCCCTTCGCGCCCGGCTGCTCGACGTGCGAGACGAGATACGGCGTCACGATCTTGCCGCCGTTCGCGAGCATCGCGTAGAACGACGCCATCTGCAGCGGCGTCACGAGCAGGTCCTTCTGGCCGATGGAGAGCTGGATCGAGTCGCCCGGGTTCCAGGCGCGATCCCAGTCGCTCTCGAAGGTCTTCTTGCGCCACTCGGGCGTCGGCACCAGGCCGTCCGCCTCGTTTCCGATGTCCAGGCCGGTCGGAGCGCCGAAGCCGAACTTCCTGGCCCACCGCTGCATGCGCACGCGGGCTTCGGAGCCGCCGTTGTAGAAGCGGTTGCCGACCTCGTAGAAGTAGGTGTCGCACGACTCGGCGAGCGCCTCGCGCAGGATCATCGGGCGGTTGACGTAGGGGTTCCAGTTCACGAACAGCTGCTCGTCGAGCCCGTATCTGGCGGTCGGTGTGCACTGGATCGACTCGTACGCGGAGAAGATGTGCTCCTGCATGCCCGCGAGGGCGGTGACGGGCTTCCACGTCGAGCCAGGCGGATAGAGCCCGGCGGTGGCGCGGTTGAACAGCGGGTTCGCCGAGTCGGAGTACAGCGCCTCGAGCTTCTTGGGGTCCGTGCGACCGACGAAGACGGACGGCTTGTAGGTCGGCGCCGACGCCATCGCGAGCACTGCGCCGTCGCTGGGGTCGAGCGCGACGATGGCGCCGCCGTTCGCCGCCCAGTGGTCGTTCGCATGCGCGAGGTCGATGCCGTACTGCAGTGCCCGCTCCGCGGCCCGCTGGAGCTGCATGTCGAGCGTCAGGCGGATCGCGTAGCCAGGTTGCGGCTCGCGGCGCGGCACGTACGGGCTGACCGGGCGACCCAGGGAGTCGACGCGGATCTCGCCGAGGCCGTCCTTGCCGCGAAGGTAGGAGTCGTACGCGGCCTCGATGCCGGTCTTGCCGACGCGGTCGCCGGCCCGGTAGCCCTCCTTGCGTAGCTCCTTGAGCTCGTCCGGCGAGATCTCCCCGGTGTAGCCGAGCAGCTGTGCCGCGAGCGCCGAATAGGGATAGTCGCGAAGGTAGATCTGCACGACCTCGACTCCGGGAAAGTCGGCCTGGTGCTCGTAGAGGTAGTCGACCTGCTCCTCGCCGACGGACGTCTTGACGACGATCGGCGTCAACGGGTCGAAGCGCCGCTCCTCGACCTGGCGCGCGAGGGCTCGCGGCGACACGTCGAGAACTTCGGCGAGCCGCTGGACGAGCGCGTAGCGGCCTTCCTTCGGCATGTCGCCGACCCAGAGCTCGACGGCGGTGCCGGCGACGTTCGACACGACGACACGACCGCGCCGGTCGAGCAGCGGTCCGCGCGGAGCCTCGACACGAATGAGACGGAGCTGGTTCGACTGCGCGGCGTTCAGGTAGTCGTCGCCCGAGAGCACCTGGAGCGACCAGAGACGCAGGAACAGCACGCCGAACACGCCGAGCGCGAACACCCCGAGGATCGCGACGCGAAGGGCGAGTTGCGGCGTGAGCCTGTGGGGCTCGCGCACCTTCGGATCGGGAGGCAGGAACCGGCCGGAAGGCGTTCGGCGCTGCCCGTACGGCCCACTGGTCACACCAACACCTCGACTTCGGGCGACGGCTCCACGCGGTGTGACTCTCCGACGATCCGGCGCACGAGCGCGTACACGGGGAGCGCGAGCGCGAGGTTGAGGACGAACGCGGGCGCGAGCGCCCCGATGAGCGCGTGGCTGGCGACCACGTTCTCGTCGAGTAGGTAGTAGAGGAAGTACCCGAACGCCGCCGCGAGCACGGTGATCGTCCCGACGGCGATGAGCGGCGCCAGGCGACGGTCGCGACCCGTCGTCTCCGCATAGCGACCGGCCCAGAACCCGGCGAGCGTGAGGATCAACGAGCTGACGCCCATCGTCCCGAGCGTGACCACGTCGACGACGAGCCCGCCCGTGAAACCCAGCAGGGCACCCGGAACGGAGCCGCGGAGGAGAGCGAGCGTGACGACGACGACGAGCAACAGGTCTGGCGCGCCTCCCGCGACGATCAGCGACGACACGATCACGACCTGCAGAAGAGCCGCGACGAAGACGACGGCGAACGTCCGCAGAGCCACTCCCGACGACATTACGGCCGCTCCGACGGCACGAGCACGAGAACGGCGTCCAGCGATCCGAAGTCGACGTAGGGGTCGATCTGAACCTGCTGAAAAAGGTCCGTGTCCGTCTGGCCGACGCTCGTCACGCGCCCGATCGGGATGCCCTTCGGGTAGAGGGAGCTGAGTGCGCCTGCGCGCCAGCCCGCCGTCACGATCTCGTTCCCGCGGCGGACGACGTCCTGCTTGCGGACGCGATCGAGAACGAGAGTCTCTCGCGTTCCGCGTGCGTGGCGGACGATTCCCGTCGCGCCGGTCCGGAGGTCGATCGCGGACGCGGCCGCCTCCTCGTCGGTCAGCAGCTGCACGCGTGCGGAGCTCGCGGTCACGCGCGTGACGACGCCGACCAGGCCGTCCGCGTTCACCACGGGGTCGTCCGCACGGACGCCGTCGTCGGATCCCGCTGCGATCACGATCGCCTGCGTGAATGCGCCGGAGGGCCTGTAGGTCACCTCCGCCGCAACCGGGTCGAAGTCGGCAGGGAAGCGCGGCCCGTCGATGTAGTCGAGGAGCTCGCGAAGGTAGATGCTCTCCTGGAGCGCGAACTCGCTCTGGATGGCGCGCTGTCTGAGCTCTTGCACCTCGGCGCGCAGCTCCTCCGCCTCGGAACGGGCCGTGAGGAGGCTGTCGGCCCAGCCGTACACGTCGCGAAACGGCTGCGCGACGCGCTCCAGGCCGACGCCGAACGGCTCGAGGACGGTAGCTCCCGCCGACTGGACGCCGCCGAGCGGGCCACTGCCGTCGGAGCGAACCGAGAGCGAGATGAGGACGAGCGACGCGAGCACGAGCAGGCCGATCACGAGCCGACGACGAAGGGGCCCGCCGGAGCGGGAGGGAATCGTCGTGGGAATTCGCCGGACTGTCAGGCCCAGCGCCGCCGATCGCGGGCTGCGCTGCCGGGGCATAGACGTGCCAGTGTAGCCAGGCTTGGAGCGGTCTTTTCGATGCGCGAGGCCGGAGCGCTAGACGCGCAGGAGACCGTTGCGGCGGGCCGCGCGGCTGCGGTTCGAGCGATGGATGACCTCGAACTCTTCGAGGCTGCGGCCGGAGCCGACGGCCACGCAGGTCAGCGGGCTCTCGGCGAGGTGCACGGGGATCTGCGTCTCGTGCCGAACGCGCTCGTCGAGCCCCTGCAGGAGAGCACCGCCGCCTGCGAGAACGATCCCGCGATCCATGATGTCCGCGGCCAGCTCGGGCGGCGTCTTGTCGAGCGTCGACTTCATCGCGTCGATGATCATCGTCACCGGCTCGTCGAGTGCGCGCCGGATCTCCTCGGACGAGATGATCACGGTCTTCGGCAGGCCGGTGAGCATGTCGCGGCCGCGCACCTCTGCCTGCAGCTCTTCGGGGAGCCTGTGCGCCGATCCGATCTCGAGCTTGATCTCCTCCGCCGTCTGCTGACCGACGAGCAGCTTGTACTCCTTCTTGATGTGGTTGACGATCGCCTCGTCCATCTCGTCGCCGCCGACGCGCATCGACTGGGAGACGACGATGCCGCCAAGCGAGATGACCGCGACCTCGCTGGTTCCGCCGCCGATGTCCACGATCATGTTCCCGGTCGGCTCGGCGACGGGAAGTCCGGCCCCGATCGCCGCGGCCATCGGCTCCTCGATGAGGTAGGCCTGACGGGCGCCGGCCGAGAGCGTCGCCTCCTCGACCGCGCGCTTCTCCACGCCCGTCACGCCCGAGGGGACGCAGACGACCACGCGCGGGTGCGCAAAGCGGTTCTGGTGGACCTTCTGGATGAAATGCCGGAGCATCTGCTCGGTCACGTCGAAGTCGGCGATGACGCCGTCCTTGAGGGGGCGGATCGCGGAGATCGTCCCGGGGGTGCGCCCGAGCATGCGCTTGGCTTCGACCCCGACCGCATGCACCTCTCCCGTGCGCTGGTCGATCGCGACCACCGACGGCTCGGACAGCACGATTCCGCGTCCACGCACATAGACGAGGGTGTTCGCGGTGCCCAGATCGACCGCCATGTCACGGCCTCCGAACCCCGTCATCGACTTGAACCAGGCCATGGGGAGCCGGGAGTCTACCTGGGTATTTGCAGCAGCTTTGGCGCGTGGGTCTCGAGGAGCGAGACGAGAAGCGCGCCCGGGAGCCCGACGACGTTGAGGTAGTCGCCGTCGATGCGCTCGACGAGGCGGCCGCCGAAGCCCTGGATCGCATAGGCGCCGGCTCGTCCCTCCCACTCGCCGCTCTCGAGGTACGCCTCGAGCGCGCCGTCCGAGAGCGGCCTGAAGGTCACGTCCGTCGTCTCGTGCGCGACGACGTTCACGTCGTCGGCGAGGAGGCACACGCCCGACACGACGGCGTGCGTGCGTCCCGCGAGCTGACGCAGGATGCGCGCGGCATCCGCTCGATCGGCGGCTTTCGCGTAGGCGTGTCCGTCGAGGACGACGGTCGTGTCCACTCCGACCGTGACCTCTCCGGCCGTGTGCACCGACCGAGCTTTGCCGGCAGCGTGCTGTCGGACGATCTCGACGACCTTGTGACGATCAGTTACGAGGGCTTCGTCGTCCTCGACGAAGGTGGGTGCGACGACCTCGAACGGGATGCGCAGCTGCTCGAGGATCGCGCGTCGCTGCGCGCTCGTGGACGCGAGGGTCAGGCGCTCGGCTTGCGCGCTGCCCATATCTCCTCCACGGGCCACTTGCTCGCCCACTCGCCGGTGACGAAGTCGTAGTACTCGTGCGTGCCGGCGCCCTCCGGCGCGAAGAGCTCGATCAGGTTCTCGACGACGAACCCGGCATCGCGCAGAGCCCGGAACATGTCGCCGTGGCCGAGGTGGAATTCCACGCCACCTGCGGACCACGCGATCTCGTGCATGCCCCGCTGCGGGCGCTGGAGCGTCTCCGACGTCTCCTCCTGCTCGTCGAGCGCGCACAGGATGACCAGAGGGCTGTTGGCGAGGAAGACCAAGCGGCCCCCGGGGCGAAGGAGGCGATGCGCCTCGGGAAGCCACTTGTGCGGGTCGCACCAGATGCTCGCGCCATACTCCGAGAGGGCGAGGTCGAAGCTCGCGTCGGCCAGCGGGACGTCCTCGGCGCTCGCCTCGAGCAGAGGGAACTCGATGCCGGTCTCCGCCTGCATGCGCCGCGCGGTGTCGAGCTGCGCCGGAGTCACGTCGACGCCGACCGGCCGCGCGCCACGACGCGCGAGCCACGCAGAGAAGTAGCCCGTGCCGCAGCCGAGGTCGACGATGTCGAGGCCGGCTACGTCGCCCAGAACGCCGACGTCCGCCTCGGTGACGCCGAACATGCCCCACGTGATCTCCTCGGCGCGCCACACGCGATCGGCCTGGGCATCCGTGTACTCGCGGTTCGACTCCGTCCAGAGGCCGCGGTTCTCCGCGACGTAGTCCGGTTCAGACAAGTCCGTCGGGGAAGAACAGCGCGAGCTCGCGCTTCGCGCTCGCCTTCGAGTCCGAGCCGTGGACGATGTTCTCCGACAGCTCGAGCGCGAAGTCCCCCCGGATCGTCCCCGGAGCCGAGTCGACGGGGTTCGTGGCGCCCATCATCGTGCGGACCACGGAGATCGCCGATTCGCCGCTCACCGCGAGCGCGAGCACGGGGCCGGACGTGATGAAGTCGACGAGCGAGCCGAAGAACGGCTTGCCCTTGTGCTCGCCGTAGTGCTCGCGCGCAGTCGTCTTCGGGATCTTCAGGAGCCGCGCGCCGCGCAACTCGAGGCCGCGGCGCTCGAAACGGGCCACGATCTCACCGGCGAGCCCGCGGCGCATGCCGTCCGGCTTGACGAGGACGAGGGTCGTTTCACGCGCCATGCGGTCGCGGAGTCTAGAGGCTAGTCGGCAACGCGCGGCAGCCCTCGCGTCGCGTCCTCGAGCGCCGGAAGCGTCCTCGGTATCTCGGTCGCGCAGTAGGGGCAGATCTGCCAGAGCGACTCGACGGGCTGGCTGCACGACGGGCAGGCATGACGAAGACGCGTGGTGCAGACGGGACACGCGAGATAGGTGGGCTCGACCTTGGCACGGCAGACCGGACAGCGCTGGTCGATCTGCGCGAGGCGCTCCTCCATTGCCTTGATCTCGAGCTCGCGCTCGCGCGCGTCCTGGAGGTACTCGGGTGGCCGGAAGAACATGTAGATGATCGGGCCGAGGAACGGAGGGAAGAAGCCGATGAGCGTCGCGAGGACGACGAGCGGCCAGTCCGCGATGCGGCGCCTTGCGTCCTTGAACGTCCAGTAGCCGGTGGCGAGCCACAGGATCACGACGAGGCCGAGCCCGAGGTTGCGAAGGAGCGTCCAGTCGGGATCGTCGATGGAGAACTGGGCGAGCGGCACGGCGAGGGTCATAGCAGAAGCTTGCCTATTCCATACCCCACGGCAAACGCGGCTCCGATGATGGCACCGACGAGCAGGGCGGCGAACGCGAGCACGGTCAGCCGGTCCGTTACCCGCGCCATGACGCACGCTGCTCCGCCTGGGCCAGGTCGCCGAGGAGGTAGAGCGACCCCGTCACGAGCACCGGTTCCCCGAGCTCGTGTGCGCGAACGACCGCGGCGCCCGGGTCGGCCACGGTCTCCACGTGGTCGAAGTGGGAGCGAGCGCGCTGGGCGAGCTCGGCGGCGGGAAGGGCTCGGCTCGAGGACGAGGCGGTGGCCACGAAGCGCGTTCCCGCGCGGCGAAGGATCCCGAGCATCTCGTCCACGTCCTTGTCCGCGAGGATCGACGCCACGATCGTGTGGTCGTGGTGGTCGAGCTCTGCCACCAGGTGCCGCGCACCGTCGGGATTGTGCGCACCGTCCCGGATCTCACCCTCTCGGCGCTCGAACCTCCCAGGGAGCGCGATGGTCGGAACGGGTGCGATCTCGTGGCCGACGAAGGCCTCCGCAGCCTCGCGCGCGCCGCCGAATCGGATCTCGCGGCCGACGACGAGGTGTGCGTACGTGTCGTCGGGGAGGATCACGATGCAGTCGAGCGGCGCGACCGCGAGCTTCTCCGTCGCGATCGCCTCGAGCGTGTCGCCGAGGACATCCGTGTGCTCGAGCCCGACGTTGGTCAGCAGGACGACCTCCGTCCGCAGGACGTTACTGGCGTCGTAGCGCCCTCCAAGGCCGGCCTCCACTACCGCGACGTCGACCGCGCCATCGGTGAACGCCTGCAGGGCGGCGGCTGTGACGATCTCGAACTGCGTCGCGCCGAGCCGCTCGGCCGCGTCGCGTACGCGGGCGACCGCACCCTCGAAGTCGGTTTCGGCCCCGTCGACGCGAATCCGCTCGCTCCAGGACGCGACGTGCGGAGAGATCGTGGCACCGACGGACAGCCCGTCGGCGAGCAGCAGCTGCTCGATCGTCACCGTCGCGGTGGACTTGCCGTTCGTGCCGACCACGTGGATCGCGGGATAGTGGAGCTGTGGGTCGCCGAGCTCGGCCAACAACCGGCGCATGCGGTCGAGCCCGAAGCCGTCGCGCGGCCACGGGCTCATCGCGTCGAGCCACTCCGCGTGCGTGCTCATTTCGAAGGCTTATCCCTGGAGCGCTTGGAGCTCGCGGCGATAGCGCTCGAGCTTCTCGCGCTCTGCGGCGACCACATCGGGCGGCGCGTTCGCGATGAAGCGCTCGTTCGCGAGCATCCCCTCGGAACGCGCGACCTCCTTGCGCAGCCGCTCGATCTCGGCGTCTCGCTTGCTCGCGCCCTTCGCGCGCTCCGGGCGCACGACCGCGGCGAAGATGCGCCGCTCGTCGTCCGACCCGAGCTCGACCGCGACGCCGGAGCGGCGGAAGATCTGCGCTGCCTCCTGGACGCGGTCGAGCGCGCCGATATCGGCGGCGAACGCGGACTCCGGCTCGGGCCACGGAGAGACGATCAGCCGCGCCTCGCGGGACGGCAGCTGCGACCAGATCTCCTCCGTGACATGCGGCATGACCGGATGCAGGAGAGCCAGTAGGCGCTCGAGCGCGGCGAGCGCGGTCGCGATGGCCGCGTCGTCGCGGTCGTACAGCCGCGGCTTGATCGCCTCCGCGTACCAGTCGCAGAAGTCGTCGAACGTGAGGCGGTAGAGGGCCGCCGTCGCCTCGGAGAAGTCGAACCGCGACCACGCGTGCTCGACCTCTGCGCGCGCGGCGTCGAGCCGCGCGACCATCCAGCGCTCCTCGAGGCTTTGCGGCATGAGTGTCGGCTCGACGCCCTCCGCGTTCTGCAGGATCAGCCGCGCGACGTTCCACAGCTTGATCGCGAGCTTGCGCCCCTCCTCGATCGCGCCGTAGGAGAAGCGCACGTCCTGCGTCGAGGAGATCTTGAGCAGCCCGTAGCGGGTCGCATCGGCGCCGTACTGGTCGATTGCATCGAGCGGGTCGATGCCCGTGCCGAGGCTCTTGGACATCCGGCGCCCATCGACTGCGAGCACCGTCGAATGGATGATCACGTCGGTGAACGGGATGTCACCGAGCGACTCGATGCCCGTCCAGATCATCCGGTTCTCCCAGAGGCGGATGATCTCGCGCGCCGTCGAGTTGACGTTCCCCGGGTAGTAGCGCCGAAGCTCCGGCGTCTCCTCCGGCCAGCCCAGGGTCGCGTACGGCCAGAGCGCAGACGAGAACCACGTGTCGAGGACGTCGGTCTCGCGCGCGAGCTCGGACGAGCTGCACTCGGCGCATTCCGACGGATCGTCGACCTGCACGGTGTGGTGTCCGTCAGGGCAGGTCCAGATCGGAAGCTGGTGACCCCACCAGAGCTGCCGCGAGACGCACCAGTCGGGCGTCTCCTCGAGCGAGGTGATCGCGAAGCGCTGCTGCGATTCGGGATGGAAGCGGACGCGCCGCTCGCGCAGCGCCTCGATCGCGGGCGCCGCCGGCTCCTTCATCGCGCACCACCATTGCAGCGAGATGAGCGGCTCGATCCGCGAGTGGCAGCGCTCGCACGTGCCGACGGAGTGGCGGTACGGCTCTCGCTTCTCGACGAGGCCGCGCTCATCGGCCCACGCCAGGATCCGTTTCCCGGCCTCGTCCTGGGAGAGGCCGGCGAGGTCGCCAGCGGCATCGTTCATCAGCCCGTCCGGGCCGACGACCATGGGCTCGGACAGGTCGTGGTCGCGGCCGATCTCGAAGTCGAGCACGTCGTGGCCGGGAGTCACCTTGAGCGCGCCCGTCCCGAACTCGCGGTCGATGCGCTCGTCGGCGATGACGGCCACGCGCGCCTGCGTGTACGGCACCACGACCTCACGCCCGATCGCATCGCGGTACCGCGGATCCTGCGGATGCACGGCAACGGCGACGTCCGCGAGGATCGTCGCCGGGCGCACCGTCGCGATCGAGACGCCGTCGCTGCCGTCACCGTCCGCGTACGGGTAGCGGATCGTGTACAGCGTGTCGTCCATCTCCGCGTGGACGACCTCGAGGTCGGAGATCGCCGTGGCGTGGAACGGGCACCAGTTGACGATCCGGTTCGCGCGATAGATCCAGCCGCGATCCCAGAGCCGTACGAAGAACGTCATCACGGCGCGCACGTACGCGTCGTCCATCGTGAAACGCTCGCGCGAGTAGTCGAGCGACGCCCCGAGGCGCCGAAACTGGCTCATGATCGTGCGGCCTGTCTTCTCGAGCCAGTCCCACGTGCGCTCGACGAAGGCCTCGCGCCCGAGATCGTGGCGCGTCAGCCCTTCCTTGGCGAGCTCCTTCTCGACGACGTTCTGCGTTGCGATGCCCGCGTGGTCGTAGCCGGGCTGCCAGAGCGTGTCGAAGCCGCGCATTCTGTGCCAGCGCACGAGGACGTCCTGGAGCGAGCCGTTCAGTGCGTGGCCGATGTGCAGGTTGCCGGTGACGTTCGGCGGCGGCACACAGATGACGTACGTGTCGTCGTGTCGCGCACCAGCCCCGGCGGCGTACAGGCCCTCCGCCTCCCACGTCTCCTGCCAGCGCTCCTCGACGATGCCGGGGTCGTACCGGGTCTCCATCGCGCGAGAGTCTAGGGAGGTCGGGTCGCGGCGCTCGCGGGCTAGACGCTGCGGCGCCGCGGGGGTACCGGGGACAAGGAGATGTCGCTGAGGATGCGGCGCATCGGCGCAGAGTAGCGCCACCTCAAGCGACGCGCGACTCCCGCCGATGGGATCGGAAATGACGACGGAGAAGCCGCTCGAGCGGAAGATCCAGCGTCGCTTCGTCCCGTTCGCGCTCGTCGGGCTCCTTGCGCCGCTGACCGCACTCATCCCGCCGCAACCCGACGACTGGACTCTCGTCTGGCTCGCCATCGCCCTGACCGGGCTCATCGCTGTCGCCGGCGTCCTCACGCCCTGGTCGCGTCTTCCGCGGTGGACGTTCATCGTCCCACCGCTGGCGTACTTCGTGGTCGTCGCGCTCTTGCGCCAGGCGAGCGACGGCTCGGTCTCGGGATACGCACCGCTCGCGCTGCTGCCCGTGATCTGGATCGCGTTGAACCTCGGTCGCCTGGAGGTCGCGGTCGGAATCGCGACCGGAACCGCGGTGCTCGTCCTCCCGCTGCTGGTCGGCGAACCGGAGAGCTACGTCGCCGGCGACTGGCGACGCGCGATCCTGTGGGCGGCGACTGCGGCAATCGCAGGGTTCTCGATCGAGGCACTCGTCCGCGAGAAGCGCCGGCACACGCGCGAGGCCCGCGAGCACGAGCGAACCATCGCGGCGATCGCCGATGTCGCACGCGCGCTCGCCGCGGACGCCGACGCACGCGAGCACATCTGCCGCGCGACGCTCGAGATCGGCGGCGCATGCTTCGCCGCGATCTGGGAGCCGGACGGGCCCGACACGCTGGTCATGACCGGACGAGCCGGGCCGGACGTCGGTCTCTCACGATTCCGGTTGGACGACCGAGCAGGGTCCGTCGAGGCGTTCGCGCGCGGCAAGCGGTACCTCGTCACTGATGCCGTCGGGGATCCGAACCTGCCCCAGGACGCGGTCGTCGCCGCCGGAGTGGTCTCGATGTTGTTCGAGCCGATCACGCGGCAAGGTCTTCCTGTCGGCGTCCTGAGCGTCGGGTGGGCACATCGCGTGACCGAGCTCGACAAGCGGATCCTGCAGGCCGTCGAGCTCCTGGCCATAGAAGCCTCGGTGGCCATCGAGCGGGCCGACTTCCTGGCCCGGCTGAGCGACCTCGCCGAGACGGACGACCTCACCGGTCTTCCGAACCGGCGCTCGTGGGACGCGACGATTCATGCCGCTGTCGGCTACGCCACCCGGACGAGGCGCCCCCTGTGCATGGCCATCATCGACCTCGACCACTTCAAGCGATTCAACGACCGCCATGGCCACCAGAGCGGGGACCGACTGCTGAAGACGGCCGCATCTGCGTGGCGGACGGCGTTGCGCGAGTCGGACACGCTGGCGCGATACGGCGGTGAGGAGTTCGCGGTCGTGCTTCCGGGGTGCTCGTCGGACGTGGCGGAAACCGTGCTCGAGCGGCTGCGCCAGCTCACGCCGGGAGAGCAGACGTGCTCCGTCGGTCTCGCCGAGTGGTCGCCTGGCGAGTCCGCGGCCGACCTCGTCGCCCGCGCCGACGTCGCGCTCTACGAGGCGAAGCGGAACGGCCGCGACATGCTCGTCGCCGCGTAGAGCCGCTCAGCCGAGCACGAGGATCGTGCTCGTCCCGTGGGCACACAGGCGCCCCTCGGGATCCTCGATTCGAGCCTCCGTGGTCGCGACGCGCCGGCCCGCATGGATCACCGAGCCGATGCAGCGGATCGTGCCGGTGTCGGCGGTCAGGGCACGCTTGAAGTTCGACTTCACCTCGAGCGTAGTCCACGGCGACGGCGGGTCGAGCGTCGTCACGAACGCGAGCCCCATGGCGGAGTCCAGCAACGTCATCGCAAGCCCGGCGTGGACGGTTCCGATGGGGTTGTAGTGGTACTCGGCCGGCTCGCACTCGAAGACTGCGTGGCCCCGCTCCGCCTCGACGAGCCGGAAGCCGAGCGTGCTCGCGATCGGCGGCCCAGGAAGCTCACCACGGGCCATCGCCTGCATGAGCTCGAGCCCCGACTTCGCGGCCATCGCATCGCGGAGGACATGGGGATCGGCCCACGAGTGCGTGCGGGTTCGCTCGCTCACCGACCCACCGCGTACCCCTGCATGCCCCTGGCGTTCGCCCCTGCGCGGAGCAGACCGTCCGGCTCGCGCGCGACCGCGGTCACGCGGCCCGCAGACCACGCCGGCCAGATGGAGACGTCGTGCCCGCGCCGCTGGAGGTCTGCGATCGTGCGCGCGTCGAACCGCGATTCGACGGCAAGCGACTTCGATGCCAGGCCTCGTGGAAAGAATGACGAGATGAGGTGATCCGAGTGGAACTCGGGTGCGTCGATCGCCTCCTGCAGGTTCATCCCGAGGTCCACGTGCCGGACGAATGCGTGCAGCGCCCACTGCTCCTGCTGGTCGCCGCCAGGCGTGCCCCACGCAAGGTACGGCTCGCCGTCACGAAGCGCGAGACCCGGGCACAGCGTCGTGCGGGGTCTCGTGCCGGGCACGAGTGACGAGGCGAGGCCCTCCTCGAGCCAGAACATCTGCGCGCGCGTGCCCAACGGCCAGCCGAGTGCCGGGATCACCGGCGAGCTCTGGAGCCAGCCGCCGCTCGGCGTCGCCGACACGAGGTTTCCGAAGCGGTCGGCGACGTCGAGGTGCACGGTGTCACCGCTTGTCGGCTCGCCCGCGCCGATCGCGGTCTCCGCCTCCACCGACC
>DASQLF010000144.1:0-8329 GCA_035630135.1 Gaiellaceae bacterium | reverse complement strand
TTCCGCCACTCCTCCTCGAGCTCCTTCTTCTTCTGCGTCAGCTTCCGCTCCTTGTCGCGGAGCTGGGCGGCCTTCTCGAACTCCTGCGCCTCGATCGCGCCTTCCTTGTCGGAGCGGACGTTGTCGATCTCCTCCTCGAGCTCGCGGTAGCGAGGCGGCGCCGACATGGTGGCGATGCGAACGCGCGAGCCGGCCTCGTCGATGAGGTCGATCGCCTTGTCCGGAAGGTGGCGGTCCTGGATGTAGCGGTCGGCGAGCATGGCCGCGGCACTGAGGGCCTCGTCCGAGATCTTGCAGCGGTGATGGGCCTCGTAGCGGTCGCGGAGGCCGCGCAGGATCTGCACGGTCTCGTCGATCGACGGCTCCTCGACGCGCACCTGCTGGAAGCGCCGCTCGAGCGCGGCGTCTCGCTCGAGGTACTTGCGGTACTCGTCGAGCGTCGTCGCGCCGATCGTCTGGATCTCGCCGCGCGCGAGCGCCGGCTTCAGGATCGAAGCAGCGTCGATCGCGCCCTCGGCAGCGCCAGCGCCGACGAGATTGTGGAGCTCGTCGATGAACAGGATGATGTCGCCGCGCTGCTGGATCTCCTTCATGACCTTCTTGAGGCGCTCCTCGAACTCACCTCGGTACTTCGACCCCGCGACGAGCGCGGCCAGGTCGAGCGAGTAGATCTGCTTGCCCTTCAGGAGCTCGGGAACGGCGCCGGTCGAGATCCGCTGCGCGAGACCCTCGACGACGGCGGTCTTGCCGACGCCCGGCTCGCCGATCAGGACGGGATTGTTCTTCTGGCGCCGCGAGAGGATCTGCATGATCCTCTCGATCTCGGTCTGACGGCCGACGACAGGGTCGAGCTTGCCCTCGTGAGCCTGCTTCGTGAAGTTGCGGCCGAACTGGTCGAGGAGCTTCGAGCTCTTCGCCTTCTCGCCGGTCGCGACGCTGGCCCCCGACTGACGGCGGCCCGGGCCGGAGAGCATCCGGATGATCTCGTTGCGAATCTTTTCCGCATCCGCGTCGAAGTCGAGCAGGATGCGCGCGGCGACACCCTCGTTCTCGCGCACGAGGCCGAGGAGGATGTGCTCGGTGCCGATGTAGTTGTGGCCCAGCGACAGGGCCTCGCGCAGCGCCAGTTCGAGCACCTTCTTGGCGCGCGGCGTGAACGGAATCTGGCCGGTGGTGACCTCGTCGCCCTGGCCCACGATGCGCGCGACCTGTGCGCGAACCTCTTCCACCGTGATGTCGAGCGACTCGAGCACGCGGGCAGCAAGGCCTTCCTCCTCGCGGAGGAGACCGAGGAGGATGTGCTCGGTGCCGATGTAGTTGTGCTTGAGAGCCCTCGCCTCGTCCTGGGCGAGAACAACGACCTGCCGTGCCCGTTCCGTGAATCGCTCGAACAACTCCCTCGACGCTCCTTTCGGTCTCGTTTCCGGAGAGCCACCTGCTTCCGGGTCGAAGGGACTGCCTGATCGTAGCCGACTGGTCTCGGGTCGAGTCTCACACGCGGGGTTCGCCCGACGCCCTCGGTACCCTTCTCGACCGTTGCGCTGCGAAGCCTTAATCGACGGCACCGCCGGCTGAAGCCGGACGCGCGTTGAAGATCCTCGTCACCGGCTCATCCGGCCAGATCGGGACGAACCTCGCGCTACGGCTGCAACGTGACGGCCATGAGGTCTTCGGCGTCGACAAGCGCCAGAACACGTGGACCGACGAGTTCCAGTACCTCCTCCAGGATCTCGCCGGGCATTACTCCGCGTTCCGTGGCGGCATCAACGGCGTCGAGTACCCCGAGGTCGATCTCGTGGTGCATCTCGCCGCGCACGCGAAGGTGCACCAGCTCGTCCGTCAGCCCCACCGCGCGCTCGAGAACACGGTGATGACCTTCAACGTGCTCGAGTACGCACGCCTGCGACACATCCCGATCGTCTTCTCCTCGAGTCGCGAGGTATACGGAGACGTCCATCGCTTCGAGGAGTACGGCGAGCAGGTGGCGGACTTCGCCTATGCGGAAAGCACCTACTCCGCCTCGAAGATCTCCGGCGAAGCGTTCATCTACTCGTATGCGCGGTGCTACGGGCTGCCGTACCTGGTCTTTCGCTTCTCCAACGTCTACGGGCGATTCGACAACGACCTGCATCGGATGGTCCGCGTCATCCCGCTCTTCATCCACTCGATGCTTCGAGGCGAGCCCATCACGATCTACGGCGGGAACGACAAGACGCTCGACTTCACCTACGTCGACGACTGCATCGACGGGATCGTCAGCGGAATCGAGGCGCTCGCCGCCGGGAGGGTCGTGAACCAGACGATCAACCTCGCGTACGGCCAGGGCAACACGCTCGTCCGCTGCGCCGAGCTCATTGCCGGCGAGCTCGGCACGTCACCTGACATGACGCTCGCGCCGTCACTCCTGGGCGAGGTCACGCACTACGTCGCGGATCTCTCGAAGGCGCGGGGCATGCTCGGGTACAGCCCGAAAGTTCATCTCGACGAGGGCATCGCCCGCGCGGTCGCGTGGTTCAAGGAGCATCGCGAGGCGCATCCGGAGGAGGACGTGGCCGTCCTGGCCGACCACGAGGGCGCGGGTCGTGGCTCCGAGCCCGTCTGGAAGCCCTCCGTCGCGCGCTAGCTAGGCGGCTTCGGCCTGCCGACGCGTCGAGAGCGCCTCGCCGAGGTCGACACATGCCCCCGCCGCGAGCAGCCGCTCGAGCTCCTCGGCGCCGAGCGGCGGGGAGAAGTGGAATCCCTGCCCGACGTCGCAGCCCAGCCTCCGCAGCTCGGACGTCTCCGCGGCGGTCTCCATCCCCTCGGCTACCAGCGCAACGTCGAGTGCCTGCGCCAGATCGACGATCGCCTGGACGAAGCCCTGCTGCATCGTGTCCTCGTCGAGGGCGCTCACGAACGAGCGGTCCACCTTGAGCGTGTGCACGGGTAGGTCCTGGAGGAGCGACAGCGAGGAGTAGCCGGTCCCGAAGTCGTCGAGCGCCAGGCGAACGCCGAGCGCTGCGACGTCGGCGAGAACGGCGCGAAGCTCGTCCTGGCGGCGCGCAAGGACGCTCTCGGTCAGCTCGAGCGTCAGGGCGGCAGGATCGAGCCCCGACGCGACGAGAGCGGCACGCACGTCCTCGACGAGCACGCCACGACGCACCTGGCGCGTCGACACGTTCACGTTCAGCGACAACGACTCCGCGCCGACGCGTCCCGTACGCCAACGCGCGACCTGGGAACAGGCTTCGGCCAGCACCCACGCGCCGAGCTCGACGATCTTCCCCGTCTCCTCGGCGAGCGGGATGAACTCGGCGGGAGGCACGAGCCCGCGCGTGGGATGCTGCCAGCGGACAAGCGCCTCGACGCCGACGACCGCGCCGCTCGCCAGGTCGACGACGGGTTGGTAGTGGATGACGAAGTCCTCGTCGCAGCGTGCGCGCCGGAGGTCGGTGATGAGCTCGAGGCGACCGACGAGGTCGTCCGCCATCGTCGGCGCGTACATGACGCACTGCGCCTTGCCGGAAGCCTTAGCCCGGTACATCGCGACGTCGGCTGCACGCATGAGGTCGTCCGCAACCCGGCCGAGCGCGATGCCGACGCTCGCGGTCACGAAGACCTCTCGGCCCTCGACCTCGAACGGCGGGCCGAGCGACGCGACGGCCGTCTCGGCGGCGTCCACTGCAGCGGTCGGTCCGGCGACGTCCTCGATGAGCACTGCGAACTCGTCTCCTCCCAGGCGCGCCACGGTGTAGCTCGCCGCGAGCGCCTCTCGCAACCGCCGCCCGACGGCGCAGAGAAGGACGTCGCCCGCGGTGTGACCGAGCGTGTCGTTGACGCTCTTGAAGTCGTCGAGGTCGAGGAGGAGCACGGCGACCTCGGCCTGCGGTCGCTGACTCCGCAGAACCAGTGCATGCTCGACCCGATCGGCGAAGAGCGCACGGTTGGCGAGTCCGGTGAGGGCGTCGTGGAACGCCTGGTGACGGAGCTGCTCCTCCGCCTCCTTTCGTGCCGTGACGTCGATGAGGTAGCCCTGCAGGACGTGACCGTCGGTGTCCGCCACCACGCGAGCCTCGTCCTGAACCCAGACGTACCGGCCTTCACGGGTGCGGAGCCGATACTCGATGAAGAGCGGCTCGCCGGTCGCATGCGTCCGCTGGTGGGCGGCGAGGACACGCTCACGATCCTCGGGATGCAGCAGCTCCACGAACAGGTCGTGGTTCTCGACCCACTCGGAGACGGTGAAGCCGAGCAGCGATTCGATCTGCGGGCTGGTGTAGACGTTCGAGCTGACCTCGTCGAGCCGGTCGATGTAGACGGAGAGCGGCAGCTGCTCGACGAGCGAGCGAAAGCGCTCGCCGTCGGATATCGGCGCCCTGCCGCTGGGTCGCTGGTCCTCCACCGCCCTGTAACGATCGTCTCGCGCGAGCGACCGGGAAACCCCTCGATCGAGGCTCCGTCGAGTTGGCGCCTAGGCCCGCCCGCGGTCGATCTCGGCGAGGTGACGCACCGCCTCGCACCCCATGCGCGCGAGCCGCTCCACGTGGTCGGCGCCGTGCTCGATCTGCTCGCCCGGGTCGAACTCGCCCGACTCGCCGGAGACGCGCAACACGTTGTCGAGCACGACCGAGATCCCGCCTGCCCGCAGTCCTCAGACACGGGCGAGGACGAAGATAACGCTCGCTTCCATTTCGGCCGCGACCACGTTCATGCGCCTGAGGTCGTCGAAGTGGTCACGCCAGTCCGACTGCCAGTAGTCGCGGTACGAGGAGCCGGGGCGCGGGTGACGTGCATAGAAGGTGTCGGCGGAGCGGGTCGTTCCCACGTGGTAGCGGTACCCGAGCTCGTCGCCTGCCCGAATGCAGGCCGAAACGACGTCGTGGCTCGCAACCGCCGGAAACTCGATCGGCGCGTACGACGCGGACGCACCGTCCAGGCGGACGGCCGAGTCGAAGACGGCCATGTCGCCGACGGCCACGTGGTCGAGGAACGTGCCGCAGGTTCCGATCCGGATGAAAGTCGTCGCGCCGACGCGGGCGAGCTCCTCGAGGCCGATCGACGTCGACGGTGCACCGATGCCGGTCGAGGTGCACGAGATCGGCACTCCTTGGTACGTCCCCGTCCAGGTGACGTACTCGCGGTTCGTCGCAACGTGACGCGCGTCGTCCCAGAGCCGCGCGACGACCTCGACGCGGCCAGGGTCGCCGGGAAGGAGCACGGTCGGCGCGACGTCGCCTTCCTCCAGTGCGACGTGGTACTGCCGCGCCATCAGTCGCTCGTGGAGCGCAGCGCCGGGAAGAGGATCACGTCGCGGATCGTCTCGCGTCCGGACAACAGCATGACCAGGCGATCGATGCCGAGGCCGAGCCCACCGGTGGGCGGCATCCCGTAGGAGAGCGCCTCGACGTAGTCGGGATCGCCGCGCACTCCCTCGACGTGCTCGGACTGCTCGTCGAAGCGGCGCTGCTGCTCGTCGGCGTCGTTGATCTCCGTGTACGCGTTTCCGAGCTCCATGCCCGCGGCGAAGTACTCGAACCGCTCGGTGAGCGTCTCGTCGTCGTCCGTGACGCGCGCGAACGGCGAGAGCTCGACCGGGTGGCCGTACACGATCGTCGGCGAGATCAGGCTCGGCTCGACGAAGTGCGAGAACGCGTGGTCGACGAGCTGCGGCCAGTCCTTGTCCGCCTCCGTGTCGACGCCGCGCTCGGTGAGCCAGGCACGCAGCTCGACCTCATCGTGCGTCCACAGCTCGAGCGCCTCGAGCGACGCGACGAAGCCGACGCGCTTCCAGGGGCGCTTCAGGTCGATCTCGTGCCCGCGGAAGGTCGCGACAGTGGTGCCAAGAGCCTCGACGGCCACGCTCTCGAGCATGGCCTCGATGCGATCCATCGTGTCGCGGAAGTCGGCGTACGCCTCGTACCACTCGAGCATCGTGAACTCCGGCTGGTGCTTGTACGAGACGCTCTCGTTGCGGAAGTCCTTGCCGATCTCGTACACGCGCTCGAGCCCGCCGACGATCAGGCGCTTGAGGTAGAGCTCGGTCGCGATGCGGAGGTAGAGGTCGGCGTCGAGCTCGTTCGACCGCGTCACGAACGGGTGCGCGAACGCGCCGCCGTAGCGCGGCTGCAGCACCGGCGTCTCGACCTCGACGAAGCCCTCGCCGTCGAGGTAGCGCCGGATCGAGGAGACGACCTTCGTCCGCAGCAGGAAGAGCTCGCGTGCGTCCTCGTTCATCAACAGGTCGAGGTAGCGCTTGCGGTAGCGCGTCTCCGTGTCGGTCAGGCCGTGGAACGTGTCGGGCAGCGGGCTGCGGTTCTTCGCGAGCACGGTGAGCTCGTCGACGGCGAGCGACGGCTCGCCGCGCCGTGACTTCGCGGGCTTGCCCGAGACGCCGACGACGTCGCCGAGATGCACCTCGACGTCGCCGATCCGGTCCGTGTCGCACATGAGCTGGATGCGGCCGGAACGATCGACCAGATCCATGAACACGAGCCTCCCCATCTCGCGGCGCGCCATGACCCGGCCGGCCAGACGCCTCGTCTCGTCGAGCTCCCCGCCGGCGTCGAGCGCGTCGGTGACCGAGCGGACGTCGGCTGTGGCGTTTCGATCCGGGAAGCGCTTCGGAGCCGCCATGGCGCGCGAGTCTAGTTGCAGAGCGGAGGCCCGAAGTCATACGACTCCGCGCCTACTCCGACCCAGACG
The DNA here is from genome assembly GCA_035630135.1 of Gaiellaceae bacterium. Classification (GTDB taxonomy): domain Bacteria; phylum Actinomycetota; class Thermoleophilia; order Gaiellales; family Gaiellaceae; genus GMQP-bins7. The sequence continues at coordinate 1,648 of DASQLF010000144.1, read as the reverse complement.
TACCCATGACCGGACGACCGCCGCGGGCGACAGGTTGTAGGAACCCACAGCGAGCCCCCGCCGACCGCGACATCGCGACTGTCAGATCTCGCGGAAGCGAGACACCGTCGACGAGCTGCATGCTGTCCGCGGCGACGCGCGAGACACGGGCCTGGCTCAAGCTGGTTACCCAGAGGAACCGCTCGCCCGCGGTGGCCACGCCTCGTCTGCACCGGATGCACCCGACGTCGTCACCTCACCCGTGTCCGCAGCGACCCGGGTAAGTGTCTGGTCGGTCTCACTCGAAACGAGCACGTACTCCCCGACAACCCGCACCTGGCCCGGGTCGCGCCCGACGGGGATGACGTCCACGATCTCGTTCGTCTCGGCGTCGATCTTGCGAACCTGCACACGCCTCCGATCGGGTTGCCGAACGCCGCGCGCATTCTCCATTACCGCCGCATTACCCGAAATGGGCGCCACATGAGCGGTGCGACGGACGCTCCTGCCGAACGGGCCGCACGAGGTGGCTCACAGCGCAAAGGAGAGCATGATGAAGGCTCGCACGAAAGGCTCGATCCTCGTGGCTTCCGCAGTCGTCGCGCTGATCGGCTCGGGCGCAGCGGTGAGCGGGAGCGGCGACGAGCAGTGGAAGAGGGCGCTCGAGGCTCGCAGTGAGGCGCTCAACGAGCAGTACGGGCTCGGCGCGCATGCGCCGGTCGTCGCGGCGACGTCGGAGCCCGCGTGGGAACGTGCGCTGCGGCTGCGCAGCGAGGCACTCAACAGGCAGTACGGACTCGGCGCGTGGGAGTTCAGGGCAACCCCCGCGCCGCCTGCAGACGAGCCGGCGTGGCTTCGGGCGCTTCGTCTGCGCAGCGAGGCGCTCAACCGGCAAAACAGGCTCGGCGAGTACTCGCCGGGGGCGTAAGCCCTCCTTGCGACGAGCGACGGGGCTGCCGGTGGGCGGCCCCGTCGCCCACTCGGCTCTGTCAGGCCAGCCCCGTCATCTGGATCTCCGTGGCCGGCACGATCCAGCGGACGCAGGAGAGGTTCCTCGTGAGTCGCGCGGTGATCACGTCGCCCTGCTCGAGGCCCTCGTACCGCGCGCCACTCACTTTCCAGGCACGAATCGTCTCCGACTGCCCGTCGTCGACCGCGACGTAGTACCGGGTCTTCTTGTCGTCTCCGAACGTACGAAGACGCAGGATCGGGCCGGTCACCTCGACCGCGCTCCCCCAGTCGGATGCGGCCATCACGACGAGCGCGGCTCCGAGAACCACGCCGACGCAGGCAGCGGCGAACGGGACGACGCCGAACACGCCGGCATCGAGGAACGAAGGCCCTGTCGTGTAGAGGACGAGCCCGAGCACCACGACGAGTACGAGGCCGGTGAGCATGCCTACGAGCGGATCTGCGCCCCAGCCGGGCGGCCAGTAGCGCGGATACTCGACCCGAACGCGGCGCCAGCGACCACCGTGGGCCGTCCATGCCTCCGTGTCCGGCTCTACTCCCATCGGGAGCGGGCGGCTGGCGCCCGAGGCCACGCCGAGCGCTGCTCCGTACGCGAGGAGGCGGTCCCAGAGCTCGACCTGCAGTGGCGAGTGGGTCGCGAAGACCGGGTTCTCGATCAGCTCCGCACGGACGCCGAGCCAGCGCGACGCGACCTCCA
>DASQLF010000143.1:0-5219 GCA_035630135.1 Gaiellaceae bacterium | reverse complement strand
CTGCGCCGACGTCAGACGGTGGCGATGGCTTCGATCTCGACCAACGCGCCACTCGGGAGCCCCGAGATCTGCACCGTCGAGCGAGCCGGCGGTCTGTCTCCGACGTGCTTCGCGTAGACCTCGTTCATGGCTGCGAAGTCGTCGAGATCCATCAGGAAGACCGTCGTCTTCACGAGGTTGTCGAGCCCGCTTCCCGCTGCCTCCAGGATCGCGCCGAGGTTCGCCATGATCTGCTCGGTCTGCTCGTCGACGCCCTCGCCGGCGAGCGCACCGGTCTCGAGTGAGATCCCGAGCTGCCCGGCGACGAACACGAGGTCGCCGACCGCGATCGCCTGGTTGTACGGCGCGCCCTGGAACGGGCCCGGCGCCTTGTCGGTGCGAACGACGCTCTTCTCGGCCATCAGCCGTCTCCTCTCGTGGCCCGAGCAAGCGCGATGCCCAAGGCCTTGAAGATCGCGGACAGGACATGCTGCGAGCTCTCGCCCTCGATGAGCCTGACGTGGACGGTCAGTCCCGCCGCGCGGGCGAGCTCGTCGAGCAGCGTCGCCGTGAGGTCGGCCCGCAGGCCGCCCGCGCGCGTCGACGAGAGGTCGACGTTCGAGACGACGAGCGGTCGGCCCGAGCGTTCGACGACGACCATCGCGAGCGCCTCGTCGGCCGCCGCCACACCGAATCCGCGACCCGCGGCACCGGCGCTCCCGAGCAGTGGCGCGAGCGCCTCGCCGAGCGCCGCGCCGGCGCGCCCGACCTCGGCGTCGGGCTCGTCGGGCGCGATCTCGAGCGTGAGGCCGAAGCCGCCGGCCCCTGCGAGCTCCTCGAGCAGGCGATCGAGCACCCCGACACCCGTGCCGACCCGGCTCTCGTGCCCTGTGAGATCGACCTGCGCGACGCCTGCGGTCGTCACAGCTCGGTGCGCTCGATGACCGCACCGAGATCGCGAAGGCGCTCGTCGATGCGCTCGTACCCACGGTCGATCTGACGCACGTTGCCGATCGTCGACTCGCCCTCGGCGCACAGCGCCGCGATGAGCATCGCCATCCCAGCTCGGATGTCCGGGCTCTCGAGGCGCTCGCCGTACAGCGTGGCGGGTCCGGTCACGACGACGCGATGCGGGTCGCAGAGGATGATCCGCGCGCCCATCGAGACCAGCTTGTCGACGAAGACCAGGCGGTTCTCGAACATCTTCTCGAAGATGAGGATCGTGCCGTGCGCCTGGGTCGCGACGGCCACGGCGATCGACGTGAGGTCGGCGGGGAAGGCGGGCCAGACGCCGCTGTCGATCTTCGGGATCTGGCCGCCGAGGTCATCCTCGATGACGAGCGTCTGGCCGGCAGGAAGCCGCACGAACCCCTCGCCCACCTCCATCTCGATGCCGAGCTTCCGGAAGGCGGGAACGATGGAGATGAGGTCGTCCGGCTCGACGTCCTCGACGGTGATCTCCCCGCCGGTGGCAGCGGCGAGCCCGACGAACGACGCGACCTCGATGTGATCGGGGCCGATCCGGTAGTCGCCTCCCGAGAGCTCGTGGGTCCCGGTGATGTGCAGGACGTTCGAGCCGACGCCCTCGATCTCGGCGCCGATCGAGACCAGGAAGCGACAGAGATCCTGGATGTGAGGCTCGCAGGCGGCGTTCCCGAGAACGGTCTTCCCGTTCGCGAGCACCGCGGCCATGATCGCGTTCTCGGTGCCCATCACGGAGGCCTCGTCCAGATACATGCGGGTTCCCTGGAGCGCGTCCGCAGACAGCTCGTACACCCCGTTGATGACCACCTCGGCGCCCAGAGCCGCAAACGCATGAACGTGCGTGTCGAGCCGGCGCCGGCCGATGACGTCTCCGCCCGGAGGCGGGACCGTCACGCGGCCGAAGCGCGCGAGGAGCGGGCCGGCGAGGAGGAACGACGCGCGGATCTCGCGTGCGAGCTCGGCGTCGAGGTCGGTCCTCGCTCCCATCCCGCTCGCGTCGACGCGCACCTCGTTGGCGCCCGTCCACTCGACGTCCGCCCCGAGATCGGCGAGCAGCTCCACCATCGTCTCGACATCGCGGATGCGAGGCACGTTCGAGAGCCGCACCTCCTCCGTCGCGAGCGTGCACGCGGCGAGGATCGGAAGCGCGCCGTTCTTGTTCCCGGCCGCCCGCACGGTGCCGCTCAGGGGTCGGCCGCCTTCGATGACGAACGACTGCATGGCGCGCGCAATGCTACTCGCGGTCTCCAAGGCGTCTCCTGTGGCTAGCGGGCGAGGTGTGCGATCTCGAGCCTAGGGATCGCACCGGCGGGCTCGAAGTCCAGCACCTGCGCGTAGAACGAGAGCTCCGACTCGAGAGATCTCGCGATGTTCTCGGCTCTGCGGAAGCCGTGCCCCTCGCCCTCGAACAGCAGGTAGGCGTGCGGGACGGCTCGCTCCCGAAGCGCGTCGACGATCAGCTCCGACTGCGACGGCGGGACGACCCGGTCGTCGGCTCCCTGGAGCACGAGCATCGGCGTCGTGATGCGGTCCGTGAAGTGGATCGGGCTTCGCTCCCTGTACAGGTCGGCACGCTCTGGGTAGGGGCCGACGAGCGTGTGCTCGTACGCGAGCTCGAACTTGTGCGTCTCCCCTCCCGCGAACTGCTCGAGGTCGGCGATGCCGAAGTACGTCGTCCCCGCCGCGAAGTCGTCCGTGAACGTCAGCGCGCAGATCGTCGTGTACCCGCCGGCGCTGCCGCCCGTGATGAGGAGCCGCTCGCCGTCCGCCTCGCCCTCGTCGACGAGGTGTCGTGCGGCATTGACACAGTCCTGGAGATCGACGACGCCCCACTCCCCGTTCAGCCGCTCGCGATAGGCGCGCCCGTAACCGGTCGAGCCGCCGTAATCGACGTCGACGAACCCGAAGCCGCGGCTCGTCCAGAACTGCACGGCCAGGCTGAACGTCGCCGTCGCGTTCCCTGTCGGCCCGCCATGACTCTCCACGATCAGCGGCGGCAGCTCGCCGGCAGGCGCGTCGTAGTCCGGATTGGTCGGCGGGTAGAAGAAGCCGTATGCGGCTCGTCCACCTTCGGTGGGGAACTCGACAAGGCGTGGCGTCGAGAAGTACTCCTTCGACACGGGCGACTCGAGGCTCGTGCGGAACGTCTCCGCCTCCCCGCTCTCCACGTCGACTCTCGCGACCTGCGGCGGAAGCGTCGCCGAGCCCGCGACGATCACGACCTGCGTACCTTCGGCAGCCACGTACGGCGCAGTCCAAGAGCCGAGCCCGAGCTCGACATCCGTGAGCTCGGCCGTTTCCGGATCGAGCACCCCGAAGCGCGTGAGTCCACCCGAGTCGCGACCGCAGAAGATGCGGCCGTCGCCGAGGAACGCGAACGAGGTGGTGCCGAACGTCCAGGCCGGGTACCCGAACTCTTCCTCCGCCGCGTACACAACCGAGTGCTCGCCGTCACGGATGCGTTCGAGGTTCCACCAGCCGCTCCGGTCACTTGCGAAGACGAGGTCGCCGCCGGGACTCCACGTCGGCTGCCAGATGGACTCGACGCCGTCCTCGCCGGCGACCTTCGTGACGTTCGTCAGCGAGCCGTCGACGCCGAGGTCGGCGACATGGAGCTCGCATCCGTCCCACGGCATCCACGGGAGATCCCAGGCGAGGAACGAAAGCCGCGAGCCGTCCGGTGACATCCGCGGTGCCGCATAGAAGTCACGGCCGCTCGCGATGACGCGCGGCTCGGCCGACCCGTCGGTGGGGAGCACGACGAGCTCGTTGACGACGTCGCGCGAGCTGTCGCTCGCGGCGTGCCGCTCACGGACGCCGATCCAGAGCGACCCGTCCGCCGTCACGCGGCCGTCGGCATATCGGTGCATCCGCTTGCCGGCGTCCGGCGTGATCGCCACCGGTGAGCCGTCAGGATCGACGCGATAGAGGCGCTGGTCGTCGAAGCCCGAGACGAAGGCGATCCCGCGATGGATGCAGTACGCGCCGCCTCCGTACTCGTGGACGGCCGTGCGCACGTTGAAGCCCTCCGGCACGACGTCGCGCGTCGTTCCGTCCGGGTCGCGACCGACGAGGACGACTCTGCCGGCCTCGGCCGCGCGGCCCTCGAGCCACCAGACGACACCGTTCTCCATCCAGGGTGCCAGCAGCCTGACGCCTGCCTGCGCCACCATGTCCGCAGTGATCGGGGACGTCCAGGTCCCGCACGCCGCGACGGTTTTTTGACTCACTTGGGGATCCAACGGCGGCGGCTATGGTACTGCGCCATGCGGCCGACCCGCGAGCAGGCGTGGGAGACGCTCACGCAGTACACGAAGGGCGAGGCGTTGCGCCGCCACGCGCTCGCGGTCGAGGCGTCGGTCGGGTTCTACGCGCGGCTCTACGACGAGGATGAGGACTTCTGGCGGGCGACCGCGCTCCTCCACGATTTCGACTACGAGATCCACCCGACGCTGGACGAGCATCCGCAGGACGGCGCGCCGATCCTGCGCGAAGAGGGATATCCCGAGGAGCTGATCGAGGCAGTCCTCTCGCACGCCGAGCACCTCGCGATGCCGCGCGACACGCAGCTCAAGAAAGTGCTGTTCGCGTGCGACGAGCTGTCGGGCTTCGTGCACGCGTGCGGTCTCGTGCGGCCCACGGGCGTCGACGGGCTCGAGCCCAAATCGGTGAAGAAGAAGCTCAAGCAGCCGTCGTTCGCGGCGGGAGTACACCGTGACGAGGTCTACGCCGGAGCCGAGCTGCTCGACCTCTCGCTGGACGAGCACATCACGAACGTCGTCGCAGCCTTGCAGCCGATCGCACCCGAGCTCGGGCTCCGCATCGCAGCCGACGCGGCCTGAGCAACTGCCTAGGAGTGCTGCACGAGGAACGCCACGACACGATTCCAGGCGTCCTCGGAATCGGCGGCGAACTCATCGTGCTTGCGGTCGAAGAAGCTGTGAGGGGCGCCGGGATAGACCACGACCTCGTGCTCGACGCCCGCCGCGGCTAAGGCCTCGTCGAACGCCTCCGAGTCCTCGACCGGGATCGACGGGTCGTTGCCGCCCTGGAGGGCAAGGATCGGCGCCGTCATCTCGTTCACGCGCTGGAGCGGGCCGGGCGTGCCGGACGGACGGCCCTCTCCTGGTCGCCCGTAGAAGCCGATCGCCCCGGCGAGATCGTGCCCGGCGGCCGCAGCCAGCCATGAGTTGCGCCCGCCGAAGCAGAAGCCGACCGTGAAGACCGCACCGCAGCCGGCTGCCCGGAGAAACGCG
>DASQLF010000142.1:0-48606 GCA_035630135.1 Gaiellaceae bacterium | reverse complement strand
AGGCCGCGCCGTTGGGCTTCCTCGCGAAGCGCGATGTTGTGGTCCTTCGAGCCCGTGAAGTGCTGCAGGACGTTGCCGAAGCACGCCTCCGGGACGACGCGTAAGTCGAAGCGGAGCTCGTCGTGCGAGACGACGGTGGCTTTCGTATCGCCACGTGCGGCCACCTCGGAGACCCAGTCGCCGTCGCAGAACGCGGCGATGAGCGCGGGGGCATCGCTCGAGGTTGCGATCAGGTCGATGTCCTTCACCGTCTCCCGCCGCCGACGGACGCTCCCGGCTTCAGAGACGGCGATGGCCGCGGGATGCTCCTCGAGAGCGGCGACCACACGCCTGACCGCCGGCAACGCGGTTGCGAGCAGCCGACGTTCTTCGGAAGCCGCGCCGACGCCGGCCTCGAGCGCCTTCAGGATCTTCTCCTCGCTCTTTGCTCCCACGCCGGAGAGATCGCGCAGCCGACCCGTCTCGGCAGCGACCTTGAGGCCGTCGAGCGACGTGATGCCGAGCTGCGTCCAGATGCGCGCAGCGGTCTTCGGGCCGACACCCGGGAGCCGGAGGAACTCGACGACACCGGCCGGGACGAGGCCGCGCCGCTTCGTGAGCGCATGCATCTCCCCGTCCTCGACGACCTCCACGACCTTGGCCTCGATCGTCTTCCCGATGCCGGGGAGAGCCTTCGCGTTCCCTTCGAGCGCGAGCTCGGCGATCGGCACGGCGGCCTCGCGGATGCGCCCGGCGGCGCGCCGGTACGCGATGACCTTGAAGGACTCCTCCTCGAGGATCTCCGAGAGATCGGCGAGGAGCTCGAGCTGGTCTGCCAGCTCGCTGTTGCGCGGCAGCGTCCTTGCCATCCCGCGATGATACGGCGATGCCTCGGGCCGTCCTGTGTCTCCCGACGTACAACGAGCGGGAGAACCTCGAGCAGATGGTGGAGGCGCTGGGAGGCGTTCTGGACACGACGACCGACCGCGTCCTCGTCATCGACGACGGCTCTCCGGACGGCACGGGCGAGATCGCCGATCGGCTGGCGTCCGAACTGCCGTGGGTGTCGGTGCTGCACCGCGAGACGAAGGAGGGCATCGGCCCCGCGTACGTCGCCGGGTTCCGGTGGGCGCTGGCTGAGGAGGCGGAGCTCGTCCTCGAGATGGACTGCGACTTCTCCCACGATCCCGTCGACATCCCGCGGCTCATCGCCGCGGCTGCAGACGCCGACCTCGTGCTCGGCTCACGCTATGCCCCCGGGGGAGGAACTGCCAACTGGGACCTGTTGCGCCGGGTCGTCTCGCGCGGCGGCTGCCTCTACGCGCAGGCGATCCTCGGTCTCGGAGTGCGCGACCTGACGGGCGGCTTCAAGTGCTTCCGTCGGACCGCGCTCGAGGCGATCGACCTCGGCGCGCTCTCCGCACACGGCTACGCCTTCCAGATCGAGACCACCTACCGCGTGAAGCGCGCCGGACTACGCGTGCAGGAGGTGCCGATCACGTTCGTGGAGCGACGCGCGGGTGCGTCGAAGATGACGGGCTCGATCGTGGCGGAGGCGATGTGGCGCGTGCCCATCCTGCGGCTGCGAGCGCTTCTCGGTCGTCTCTGACTGGCACCGCCTCCCGAACAACATTGCGCCAACGCTCCCACGGGCGCGGCCTGCATTCGTCTCTCGCCGACTACGCTGGCTGCGTGGACGAGGTCGGCGCAGCTGGGTTCGACGACGAGGTGCTCGCGTCACCCGTCCCCGTCGTCGTCGACTTCTGGGCGCCGTGGTGCAAGCCGTGCGACGCGATCGAACCGCACCTCGTCGCACTCGACGAGGAGTGGGGCGATCGAGCACGGCTCGTGCGCGTTAACGTCGACGCCGAGCCCGGCCTGTCCGCACGGTACGGAGTCCTCTCGCTGCCGACCGTGATCCTGTTCGCCGACGGAGAGGCGAAGGCCACCGTGTACGGGGCGCAGCCGCGCGCGCGGTTCGAGCGTGAGTTCTCGCCGCACCTGTGAGCGCGCTCGCAACCGGCTGGGCTGACCTCCTCGAAGGCGAAGAGATCGCGTACGCGGGCATCGAGCCCGCGCGCGAGCCGAAGCTCGAGCCTCTGCCGGACGACCTCGACCCCCTCGTCGTCTCGTCGCTCGTCGGCAAGGGTGTCACCGCGCTCTACCGGCACCAGGCCGCGGCGTGGGAGTCGGCGCAGCGTGGAGAGAACGTCGTCGTCACGACGGGAACGGCCTCGGGCAAGTCGCTCGCGTTCAACCTCCCCGTCCTCGACGCGATCGCGCGCGAGCCGAAGACACGCGCGCTCTACCTGTACCCGACGAAGGCACTGGCGCAGGATCAGGCCCGCGCACTAACGGAGCTGCGACTCAAGGGCCTGCGGCCCGCGATCTACGACGGCGACACCCCGAGCGAGCGCCGCTGGCAGATCCGCAAGTGGTCGAACCTCGTCCTCACGAACCCGGACATGCTCCACATCGGCGTCCTGCCCCACCACGACCGTTGGGGAGACGTCCTCGCGAACCTCCGCTACGTCGTCGTCGACGAGGCGCACGTGTACCGCGGCGTCTTCGGCTCGCACGTCGCGAATGTCCTGCGACGGCTACGCCGGCTCGCAAAGGTCTACGGCGCCGAGCCGCAGTTCCTGCTCGCGTCGGCGACCATCGCGAACGCCGGCGAGCTCTGTCTCGAGCTGACCGGAGTGCCGGCGACCGTGATCGAGAGCGATACGTCTGCGCGAGCCGAGCGCGAGGTCGTCATCTGGAACCCGCCGCTCGTCGACCCCGAGCTCGGGTTGCGGGCGAGCCCGCTCGGCGACGCGGCGCGCCTGCTCTCGTCGCTGACCTCCCGCGGCCTACGCACGATCTGCTTCGCGAAGAGCCGCAAGGCCGCCGAGCTGATCCACCGCTTCGCCGCCGAGCGCCTCGACACCGCGACCGCGAGCCGGCTGGCCCCCTACCGGGCCGGCTACACCGCCGAACAGCGGCGGGAGATCGAGCGACGACTCGTGGAGGGCGAGCTTCTCGGCGTCACGGCGACGGACGCGCTCGAGCTCGGGATCGACATCGGCCTGCTCGACTGCGCGATCTCGGTCGGCTTCCCGGGAACCGTCGCGTCCCTTCGCCAGCAGTGGGGCCGTGCGGGACGCCGCGAGAACGGGCTCGCCATCCTCGTGTGCTCGGAGGATGCGCTCGACCAGTTCTTCGCGAGCGAGCCGGACGCACTCCTGTCGCGAAAGGTCGAGGCGGCGATCCTCGACCACGCGAACCCGCGCATCCTCGACGGCCACGTGCTGTCGGCGGCGTTCGAGGCGCCGCTCGACGGCGAGGACGCGCAGACGCTGGGAAGCGAAGCGCTGAAGCGTGCGGCGGAGCTGTCCGAGCTCGAGCACACGCCGGCGGGGTTCGTCTGGAAGGGCCGCGACTACCCGGCGGCCCGCGTGTCGCTCCGCTCCGGCGACGGGGAGGCGTTCACGGTCGTCGACGGCGAGACCGGATCCCTCCTCGGCCTGGTCGAGCGCGACCGCGCGTACTCGACGGTGCACGAGGGAGCCGTCTACCTCCACCTCGGCGAGCAGTACCTCGTCGAGTCACTGTCGCTCGAGGATCGGGTCGCCGTCGTCACGCCGGCGCGGGTCGACTGGTACACGCAGGTGAAGAAGGAGTCGGAGACGACGATCGAGCTGTCACTTCGCTCCGAGCGTACGCTCGGCGTCGAGCTCCACTTCGGCAGCGTCTCCGTGACCGAGCAGGTCGTCGCCTACGCGCGCAAGGCGATCCGCGACGGCGCGACGATCGACGTCGTGCCGCTGCTCATGCCGGAGACGACCTTCGAGACGGAGGCGATCTGGTTCTGCCCGGAGCCGGAGCAGCTCGAGGGCATGGAGGAGATGCCGAAGCTCCTCGGCGCGCTGCACGCAGCCGAGCACAGCCTCATCGCGCTGCTACCGCTGTGGGCGATGTGCGACCGCTGGGACATCGGCGGTCTCTCGACCAACGTTCACTACCAGACCGGTCGCCCTACGATCTTCGTCTACGACGGACACGCCGGCGGCGTCGGGATCACCGAGCGCGGCTTCGACCGCTTCGGCGACTGGGTCGAGGACACCTCGCGGCTCCTCGAGCGCTGCCCATGTGCAAGTGGGTGCCCCTCCTGCGTCCAGAGCCCGAAGTGCGGCAACCTGAACGACTACCTCGACAAGGAGGCGGCCCGCCTGCTCCTTCGCCGGATGCTCGCGTAGTGTCGAAACGGCGCCGGCCTCTTCGTCTACGAGGCGGAAGCGACGGAAGGAGCAAGCGTGCAGTACCTGGCACTGATCTATGCGGACGGGGACGCCTGGGCCGGGTTCTCGGACGAGGAACGCGAGCAGGCGTACGGGCAGTACCGCGCGTTCGCCGACGACGCCCGAGCAGCCGGTGTGCTCGTGGGGGGCGACGAGCTGGCGCCGACGGCGAGCGCGACCACGGTTCGCATCCGCGGCGACGAGACGCTCGTGACCGACGGACCGTATGCGGACGTCAAGGAGGCACTCGGCGGGTACTTCCTGCTCGAGTGCGCGTCGCTCGACGAGGCCGTCGACTGGGCGGCGCGAATCCCTGGCGCCGCCCACGGCTCGGTCGAGGTGCGGCCGGTCTACGTCGATCCGGACGAGGTGCAGCCATGAGGTACGCGTTGCTCATCTACGACGACGACTCGGCGTGGATCGACGTCTCGGCCGAGGAGCAGGCGCAGCTCCGTGCCGACGAGATGCCGAAGTGGGTCGCGCTCTTCGAGGAGCTCGGCAAGGCCGACCCGAACGTGTCCGGGAAGGAGCTCGACGGGCGCAACACGGCCAAGGTGGTCACAGTCAGAGACGGCGAGCGGATCGTCACGGACGGGCCGTTTGCCGAGACGAAGGAGGTTCTGGGTGGCATCTTCCTCACCGACCTCCCCGACCTCGACGAGGCGATCCGGCTCGCCGCCCTCATCCCGGCCGCGGCCGACACGGGTGCGATCGAGATCCGCCCGCTGATGCCCTAGGAGGCGATGGAGCACCGCGTCGAAGAGGTCTTCCGCGAGGAGTGGAGCCGTGCAGTCGCCATCCTCACCCGCGTCCTCGGCGACCTCGAGCTCGCCGAGGACGCGGTGCAGGACGCCTTCGCGACGGCCGTCGAGCGCTGGCCCCAGGAAGGATCCCCACGAGCGCCGGGAGCGTGGATCGTCACGACCGCGCGCAACCGCGCGATCGACCGGCTTCGGCGCGACAAGGTCTTCCAGCAGAAGGTCGAGCTCATCGGACGCCTGCAGGAGCTTCCAGTGGAGGAGGACGACGTGAGCGCGATCCCGGACGAGCGGCTCGCCCTCGTCTTCACCTGCTGTCACCCGGCGCTCGCCGGCGAGAGCCGCGTCGCGCTGACCTTGCGCGAGGTCGGGGGGCTCACCACCGGCGAGATCGCCCATGCGTTCCTCGTGGCCGAGCCGGCCATGGCGCAGCGACTCGTGCGCGCGAAGCGCAAGATCCGCGATGCGGGCATCCCGTTTCGCGTCCCGCCCGATCATCTGCTTCCCGAGCGGCTCCGTTCGGTTCTCGCAGTGCTCTACCTGGTCTTCAACGAGGGCTACTCGGCGACGGCGGGCACCGATCTGCTCCGCGCCGACCTCTGCGACGAGGCGATCCGGCTGGGGAAGCTGCTCGCCGTGCTCATGCCGGACGAGCCCGAGGTGCTCGGCCTCCTGGCACTCATGCTCCTACAGGACTCGCGGCGTGCGGCGCGGGTTCGTGCGGACGGCACGATCGTGCTGCTCGACGACCAGGATCGCGGCCTGTGGAACCGCGAGCGGATCGAGGAGGGCGCGCGGATGCTCGACCGAGCCGTCTCCCTGCGTCGAACGGGGCCGTACGTCCTCCAGGCCGCGATCGCTGCAGCACACGCCGAGGACCGGCCGAAGGTCGAGATCGTCGCCCTCTACGACGCACTCGCGCGGATCGATCCCTCCCCCGTCGTCGCGCTCAACCGTGCCGTTGCCGTCGCCCTCGCCGGGGACGTCGAAGGCGGTCTCGGGCTGCTCGACGAGGTCGTGGGTCTGGACGAGTACCACCTCTTCCACGCCGCCCGTGCCGACCTACTCCGACGCCTCGATCGCCCCGGCGACGCAGCGGCGGCGTATCGGCGAGCGCTCGAGCTGGCGACGAACGACTCGGAACGCCGATTCTTAGGACGACGGCTCGCCGAGGTCACGTAGCGCGAGCTCGACGGCCTCGGCCGGCGTTTGCGCGCGCGGAACGCCCTCGACGACGGGGGCACCCTCGAGCGCCACGACCGGCCTGCCGAGCCTGAGCGCGAAGGCCATCTCTGCAAGCGTCCCGTAGCTGCCTCCGACCGCGATGACCGCGTCACCACTCGCGGCGACCGCGAGATTCCGCGCGTGCCCGATCCCGGTCACGACCACGTGGTCGGCCCACGGGTTCGCGGCCGCACGCGACTCGCCGGGCAGGATCGCGAGGGTCACGCCGCCCGCAGACTTGGCACCCCGGTGCGCTGCGGCCATGACCTCGCCGAGGCCGCCGGTCACGACCGTGCACCCGCGCTCGGCAAGCAGGCGGCCGATCTCCTCGGCGGTCTGCTCCCACCTGGCGCCGCTACCGATCACCGCGACCTGGATCACCGTGGTAAGCATGACCCGTGGAGCGACGCGAAGCACGCGGCGGGACGCTCATCCTCGGCGGAGGGTTCGCAGGCGCCTACGTAGCCCGCCTGCTCAAGAGGCGCGGCGCGACGATCGTCTCGCTCGAGAACTTCATGCTGTACACCCCCCTTCTCCCCGAGGCCGCGTCGGGAACGCTCGAGCCACGCCACGTCGTCGTGCCGCTGCGGGAGATGTGCCCGCACGCAGATCTCGTGCTCGGCGACATCCTCGAGCTCGATCGCGAGCGACGCGTCGTTCGCGTCGAGTCGCTCGCCGGCGAGCTCGAGGTCGGCTACGAGCGGCTCGTCGTCGCCCTCGGAGCGACGACGCGCACGTTCCCCGTTCCGGGCCTCCTTGAGCACGGCGTCGGATTCAAGGATCTGGCCGACGCGATCGCCCTGCGAAACCGCGTGCTCATCCAGCTCGAGCGGGCATCGATTCATCCCGGCGATCCGTCCGAGCTCGGCTTCGTGTTCGTCGGCGCCGGCTACGCGGGCGTGGAAGCGCTTGCCGAGCTCCACGACATGGCACACGCCGCCCTCCGCTCGTACCCCGTGCTGCGTGACGTGCCCCAGCGGTGGGTGCTGGTCGACGCGGCGCCGAAGATCCTGCCGGAGATCCCCCGCAAGCTCGGGGACTATGCGGCCCGCAGACTCGCGAAGCGCGGCGTCGAGATCCACGTCGGCACGACGCTCGAGTCGTTCGACGGCACCGAGGCGGTTCTCGCGAACGGAGCTCGCATCCCGGCCCGCACACTCGTCTGGACAGCCGGCGTTCGCGCGAGCCCGCTGCTCGCGCGGCTCCGGCTGCCACTCGACGAGCGCGGGCGCGTCCTCGTGGACGAGACGCTGCAGGTCGAAGGCACGGACGATGTCTGGTCGCTCGGCGACTGCACCGCGGTGAAGAACCGCAAGACACCCGGCACCGTCGACCCGCCTACCTGCCAGCACGCGCTCAGACAGGCGCGCCGCCTCGCAAGGAACCTCTCCGGTGACCGGAAGCCCTACGGCTACCGAATGCTCGGCCAGGTCGCGACGCTCGGCCGCTTCAAGGGCATCGCGGAGATCCCGGGCCTGCATCTCTGGGGCTTCCCGGGCTGGTTCGTCACGCGGACGTACCACCTCTACCAGCTACCGCTCCTGACCCGGAAGCTGCGTGTCCTCGTCGACTGGACGGTCGCTCTCTTCTTCCGGCGCGACATCGTCGAGCTCTCGATGCTCGGCCATCCGCGGCGACTCAGCGACTAGCGCAGCGAGTCGAGCGCGGTCGTCAGCGACTGCTTTCCGCGGAGAACGGGGGCGTACAGGTCGCCGTGCTCCGCGACCCGGTCGAGAACCGCCTCCATCGTGAACGCGGTCGGATCGAGACCGGCGACGACCTCGTCCCAGCGGAGAGGCGTCGACACGGGCGCGCCGGCGCGGGGCCTCACGGAGTAGACCATCGCGTTCGTCGCTCCGGGGCGGTTCTGGTTGGCGTCCACGAGGACGCCCTTGCGCTTGGCCTTCGACCACTCGGTGGTGACGAGCCCGGGGTGCGCGCGGGCGAGGGCGTTTCCGACGATCGAGGCGAACTCGCGCACCTGCGCGAACGTGTGCCGGCGCGAGACCGGCACGAGGACGTGCATCCCTCGTGAGCCGGACGTCTTCGGACAGCTCTCGAGCTCGAGCAGGTCGAGCGTCTCCTTGACGAGGCGCGCCACCTCGACGACGTGCTCGAACGTCGCACCCTCCGACGGGTCGAGGTCGAACATGACCCAGTCGGGCCGGTCCGGCTTGTCGACGCGCGACGACCATGCGTGCAGGTCGATACAGCCCATGTTCGCCATCCACATGAGTGCCAGGTCGTCGTTCACGACCGCGTAGTCGATGACCTTCTTCTCCCCCTCGCGCGTCGAGGCGGGCTGCGCCGAGCGCTGGATCCACTCGGGCATGTGCGTCGGCGCTTGCTTCTGGAAGAAGAACTTGCCCTGCCAGCCGTCGGGGTAGCGCTTCATCGTGAACGGCCGGCCGCGCAGGTGTGGGACGGCGACCTCAGCCACGTCGCGGTAGTACGCGACGAGGTCGCCCTTCGTGATGTCGAGCTCCGGCCAGAACGGCTTGTCGACGTTCGAGAAGCGAAGCTCCTTGCGTCCCCGCTTGACGACGGGGTCGAGCGGCACGCGCTCGGGCCTCACCTCGCTCGCTGCCTTGTCCTCCCGAAGACGCAGGTACGAGGGCGCCCGCAGGCGTCCTTCGTGCGTCCACTCGGCGAACTCGACCTCTGCGACGAACGTGGGCTCGACCCACGTCACGTCCGACTTTCGGACCTTCGGCATCTTCGGAAGCTCCACGAAGGGCGACGTCGGGCGCTCGAGTGGGCGCAGCACACCGAGCAGCCGATCGATCTCGCGGTCGGAGAACCCCGTGCCGACGTTGCCCGCCCAGCGCAGGACGCCGGCGTCGTGAACCCCGACGACGAGCGCACCGAACCCGCCCGTTCGCCGCCCCTGACCGCGCGTGTAGCCGGCGATCACGACCTCCTGCGTCTGCCGCAGCTTTACCTTCTGCCAGTCGGACGAGCGCTGCCCCGGGCGGTAGCGCGAGTCCACGAGCTTGGCCACGACGCCTTCCAGCTCCTGCTGCCGTGCGGCCGCGAGCAACGCCTCGCCGTCGTCGAACTGCGGCGAGACGAGCACCCCACCACTCGAACCAACGAGGCTCTCGAGCGTTCGCCGCCGTTCGACGAGCGGTTGGTCGACGAGCGACTCCGACTCGAGCTCGAGGATGTCGAAGAGCACCAGCACACCCGTCCCGCTTCCTTCCTGCAGCAGCGAGAAGCGCGAACGCCCCTCGTCGTCCAGGAAACAGATCTCGCCGTCGAGCACGGCGTCGGACGAGCGGATGGCCAGCGCGGCCTTGCGTGCGACGTCCTTGAAGCGCTCCGTCAGATCGTTGTCGTTGCGGCTGCGAAAGGACACGTCACCACCCGCGACCGTGACGATCGCGCGAAACCCGTCCCACTTCGGCTCGTAGATCCAGCCCTCGCCGCGTGGTAGCGAGTCCGCCGTCGCCGCGAGCATCGGCCGGTAGCGCGTCGCGCGCTCGTCACCCGCGTCCTTGCGCAGAAGCAGCCAGTTCTTCTGGTCGCCGTCGAGCGCAGCGGGAACGAGCGTCCACACCCCGTCGAGCCGCTCGCCGTCGAGCCGGACGGTGAGACCGCCGTTCCGCTTCTCCTCGAGGAGCTCGTACGTCCCTCGATCCCAGATCTCGACCGTGCCTGCCCCGTACTCGCCGGCCGGGATCGTGCCCTCGAAGTCGCCGTACTCGAGTGGATGATCCTCGACGTGGACGGCGAGGTGCCGCTCGCCGCTTCGCAGCGGAACCCCTTTCGGCACCGCCCAGCTCGCAAGAGCGCCGTTTCGCTCGAGCCTGAAGTCGTAGTGCAGGCGGCGCGCGGCGTGACGTTGGATGACGAAGCGCAGAGGACCGCCCGGCTTCTTCGGAGCGCCGAACGGCTCCGGTGTCTTGCCGGGGCGACGCTTACGCCGGTACTCGTCGAGGCTCACCTGTGGATTGTCGCCCGAAGCGCAACCTGTTCTTCACCAATCGGCAGCACGATGCGTCTTTTTCCTGCTCAGGAGGCTTTACGGGGCAGGGGATAAGCCTGTGGAATCTGTGGAGAACGCTACGCGGTCGAGGCGAGGATGCCCATCACGCGGTACTTCTCGCGTCGGAGCCGTCGGCGCTCGTCGGGTTCGACGTCCTCGATCTCGTCGAGTGCCGCGAGAATGCCCTGCTCGAGGAGTTGCGCGGCTGCGTCGACGTCCGTGTGAGCCCCACCCGGGGGCTCGGCGACGACCGCGTCGACGACGCCGAGTTCCACGCAGTGGAGCGCGTCGGGCTTGAATGCCGCTGCGGCTTTTCGCGCCTCACCCGCGTCGCGCCAGAGGATCGCAGCGCATCCCTCCGGGGAGATCACCGAGTAGATGGCGTTCTCCTGCATGAGCACGCGGTCGGCGACCGCAATGGCGACGGCACCGCCCGATCCGCCCTCGCCGATCACGCACGCGATCGTCGGGACCGGCAGCCGCACCATTGCCGCCTGCGAGCGCGCGATGGCGCCGCCCTGGCCGTGTTGCTCCGCGGCGACCCCGGGATAGGCACCGGGGGTGTCGACCATCGTCACGAACGGAAAGCCGTGGCGGCTTGCGAGCGCCATCGCGCGCATCGCCTTGCGATAGCCCTCGGGGTACGCCATGCCGAAGTTGCGGTTCGCGCGCTCCTTGATGTCACGCCCCTTCTGGTGGCCGACGAGGACGACCGTGCGACCGTCGATTCTCCCGAGGCCGGTCACGAGCGCCGGGTCATCGGCGCGCCCGCGGTCGCCGTGGAGCTCGAAGAAGTCGTCGAAGATCCGCTCGACGTAGTCCAGTGTGTACGGCCGGTCGACGTGCCGGGCGAGCTCGACCGACTGCCAGATCTCCTCCGCGCTCGGATCCAGCTGGTCGAGCTGATCGAGCTGATCCTGCAGGCGCGCGAGTTCGCCGGAGAGCTTCGTGCCGCGCAGGAGCTTCATGCCGCCGAGCTTACTGAGGCGCTCGCGCAGCCGCATTTCGGCTTCGCTGGGCATCAGCTCCGTTCGAACAGGCGGAGAAGCTGGGCCAGTGTTCCGCGCAGCTCGGGCCGGGGAACGATGGCGTCGAGATGGCCGTAGCGATAGTTCGACTCCGCGAGGCCGAAGTCGTCGGGCAGCTTTTCTCGCGTCGTCTGCGAGACCACGCGCGGGCCTGCGAAGGACATGAGCGCGCCCGGCTCGGCGAGGACGACGTCGCCGAGACTTGCGAAGCTCGCGAGCACGCCACCGGTGGTCGGGTGCGTCAGCACCGAGAACATCGCTCCACCTGACTCGTGCAGCTCGTCGATGGCGCAGATCGTCTTCGGAAGCTGCATCAGCGCCAGGATGCCCTCCTGCATGCGGGCGCCGCCGGACGCGGAGATCGAGACCAGGGGGTTGCGCGCCTCGGCCGCGCGCTCGCACGAGCGCGCGAACTTCTCCCCGACGACGCTCCCCATCGAGCCGCCCATGAACGCGAAGTCCATGACCGCGAGGTCGCAGGCCCGCCCTTCGATCTCGCCTGCGCCGCACACGATGGCGTCGCCCAGGCCCGTCTCCATCTCGGCTTCGACCAGCCGCTCGGTGTAGGGGCGCAGGTCGAAGAACTCGAGTGGGTCGGCGGAGCGCAGGTCGGCATCGCTCTCGTCGAACGTGCCCGGGTCGACGACCTGCTCGATCCGCTCGCGCGCGCCCACCCGGAAGTGGTGACCGCACTGCGGGCACACGCGCAGGCTCTCCGCCAGTTCCTCGTCGCGGTAATGCGAGCCGCAGCCGGGGCAGGTGTTCGGATGCTTCCCCTGCGCGGGCTCGTCCGGGCGCTTGTTCTCGACCTCGACGTCGACGCGACCTTGCCCGGATGACATCCCAGGAGTCTAGTGGCGGCCTAGAAACCGGCTGCCGCGAGCATCCGCACGACCAGAGCTGCGCTCTTTTCCGTCGCGAGAAATCCGGTCACGCCGATGCCTGCGATAGTCACGGCTCCCTGGAGCTCCTGCAGAAGCGCCTGGATCTCGGCGGCCGGAGGCCCATCGGGCTCCGGCATCCAGGCATCGACCTCGCTCGGATCGAAGACGTCGAAGTCGAGCGCGACGTACACGGCATCGACGCCGGCGAGTGCGCGGTCGATCGAATCGTCGATCCCGCTGCTCTCGAGAAACGCGGCCTCGGGCGGATCGAGGTTCCGCGCGCCGACGAGCGCAGCGTCCTCCGCCGCGACGACGCCACCGTCGAGCAACATCCGAAAGGGCATTCCCCACCTGTTGCCGGACGGTGACGAATCCGGCGTATTGAGGTCGCCGTGCGCGTCGATCCAGACCACGCCGAGTCGCTCGACGCGCCGACCGACGCCGGTTGCCGCTCCGACGTGGCTGCAGCAACAGCCGCCGACCACGATGGGCCTCGCGGGCAACGCCTCGGCGACGGCAGCGGTCTGCTCGTCAAGTGTGTCGCGCTCGATCACCGCGACCTCGGGGTACGGGAGCGCGATCCGGGCGCCCTCCGCCATTCCCTCCCCGCCCGAACCCCACGCAGCCGGTACGCGAACGAGCGCGGCGGAGAACGTGCTGCCGCAGCTGTGACATTCGTAGCCCTCGTCAACGGCGACCGCCGTGAACGTCCTGCAGTTCGGGCAACGGGCGCGAAGCGTGCTCATGGCCGTTCCAGGATGTCGAATCGTGCCGCCGTACGCATCCCGACGCTCTCGTAGAGGCGTTGGGCGCCGGTCTCGCTCTCGGCATCCACGCCGAGCCCGGCTGCGGCGAGGCCGCGACGCCGGAACTCCGAGAAGGCGTGAAGGAGAAGGGCACGCCCCAGTCCCTTCTCCCGCCACGGGCGCCTCACGCCGAGGACGCGCACCCAGCCGCACTCGGGTCGTGTCTCGTGCGGGTGACAGATGGCGACACCTGCAGGCTCTCCATCCTCGTGAGCGAGAAACCACAGGTCGGGAACCAGAGCAGACGGCTCGAGGAACCAGTGCTCCCACTCCTCGTAGGTGTCCTCGATCGGCTCCCACATGTCCCTGAACGCCTCCTGATGGACGTCGTAGAACGTTCTCTCGTCACCGGGCTCGAACGTCCGAACCGCGATGCGGTCCGGCCACTGCGGGTCGGCCGTGGGCTCGGCGAGATCGAGAAGCATGCGATGCGAGCTCCGCACGTGGCGGAACCGGCGGTCACGAAGCGCGTCGAGCTGCGTGAGGTCGGTCGACCATGCTCCCGACAAGGCCTTGGGCGCACGCGCGGCGGCCTCTGCGTCCATCCACTCGAAGAGCCCGGGCGACGGCCGCCCGTGAACGTTCAGCCAGACGCGCTTCGCGTCGATGGTCTCGACCAGCACGTATGCGTCGTCCTCGATGCGCGCGTCGCGGTCGACATCGATGTAGGAGGCACTCCACTCGAGCCTCATGGTCTCCTCTGACATGGGCTCGGGAGCGTGCTCGTTCACGAGCCCGACGACGAACGGGATGTCGGCCATCGTCGGCACCCGCACGGCGCCCTACTTCGGGACGATCTCGTCGAGTGCGTCCGCGAGGCCGGACACGCCGTCCAGCGTCACGGTGGGTCGTGAGTCCTCAGGCTCGTTCTGTCGATTGATCCAGACGGACCGAAGACCCAGCTCCTGGGCGGGAGCGATGTCATGGAAGAGGCTCTGCGCAACGTGGACGTGACCGCGGCGGTCGGCGCCGGTGATCTCGTAGAACGTCTCCCAGTGCTTGTGCGCCGGCTTGTACGAGCCGATCTCGCCCGCGACCACCACGAGCTCGAACGGCACGCCGATCTTCTCCGTCGAGGCAGTGATCAGCTCGCGATCGGTGTTCGAGAGAATGGCGAGCTTCCAGCCGCGATCGCGCGCTTCGGTCAGGCCGGAGCGGACGTCCTCGTACACCGGCCAGTCCGGAAGGGAGCGCGCCAGGGCGCTCGTCTCGCCCTCTGGCAGCGTGAGCCCCGTCTCCTCGGCGAGCGCCTGGAGCGCGAGCGTGAGCACCTCGCGGTAGGACGCGGTCGGATTCTCGGCCTGGATGCCCGGCTCGAGCTCGTGATAGCGCACGAGCAGGCCGTCCGCGAGCTCGACCCCGAAGAGCTTCTCGAGCTCGCCATGGATGCCCGCGTTCCAGTCGACGAGCGTCCCGTAGCAGTCGAACGTGGCCCACCGCTCCATGCCGCAAGCCTAGTCTGCCTCTCGTGCTCGAGATCAGGCCGATGACTCCGGACGACTGGCCTGCCGTCGAGAGAATCTATGCCGAAGGCGTTCAGACGCGCCTCGCCACCTTCGAGACGTCACTCCCGTCGTGGGAGGAGTTCGACTCCGGGCGTCTCGAGCAGCACCGGCTCGTCGCGGTCGAGAACGGCGAGGTTCTCGGCTGGGCGGCCGTGTCTCCGATATCGCGTCGAGAGTGCTACGCGGGTGTCGTCGAGCACTCCGTATATGTCCGCGCGGATGCGAGAGGTCGCGGCATGGGTGGAGCTCTCATGGAAGCGCTTCTCGCGTCGACCGACGCGGCCGGAATCTGGACGGTTCAGTCGAGCGTCTTCCCGGAGAACGTCGCCACGCTCGTGCTCCACGAGCGACTGGGATTCCGCGTCGTCGGACGGCGCGAGCGGATCGCTCAGCTCGACGGTGCCTGGCGCGACACGATCCTGCTCGAGCGCCGCGTCTGAGACCTACGCCGACTCGTCCCAGCGGCGGAAGACGACACACGCGTTATGTCCGCCGAAGCCGAACGAGTTGTTCACCGCGACCTCGATCTGCTGCTGCCGAGGCTCGTTCGGGATGTAGTCGAGGTCGCACTCGGGATCGGGCTGCTCGTAGTTGATCGTGGGCGGGAGAACCCCCTCCTGCAGCGCGAATGTGCAGAAGATCGCCTCGATCGCGCCCGCCGCGCCGAGACAGTGGCCCGTCGCGCCCTTCGTCGACGACACCGGTGTCCGCCTGGCCTTCTCCTCGCCGAGCGCGAGCTTCAGCACGCGCGTCTCTGCAGCGTCACCCGACGGCGTCGACGTCCCGTGCGCGTTGACGTAGCCGATGACCTCCGGGCCAATACCCGCGTCCGTGAACGCCATCTGCATCGCACGCGCAGGGTTCGCGCCGCTCGGATCCGGATCGGACACGTGGCTCGCGTCGGAGGAGACGCCGTACCCGAGGACCTCGGCGTAGATCTTCGCCCCGCGCGAGCGCGCATGCTCGAGCTCCTCCAGCACCAGCATGGCCGCGGCCTCCCCCATCACGAATCCGTCGCGCCCGGAGTCGAACGGACGTGAGGCCGCCTTCGGGTCGTCGTTGCGCCGGGACAGCGCCCGCATCGCGGTGAACCCGGCGATGCCGACACGGGTGATCGGCGCTTCCGTCCCGCCGCAGAACATCACGTCGGCGCGGCCGAGGCGGATCGCATCGAGCCCGTCGCCGATCGCCATGTTCGACGCCGCGCACGCGGTGCACTCGGCGGCGAGAGGTCCCTGCGCGCCGAGCTCCATCGACACCCAGGCGGCGGCCATGTTCGGGATGATCTGGACGATCGCGAACGGACTCGTCCGATCCGGGCCGCGCTCGAGCAGATTCTGGAGACAGTCCTCGAAGGCGTAGAGCCCCCCGATGCCGGTCGCCACTGCGGCACCCACGCGCTCCGGCGCAGCGGCGATCGAAAGCCCACTGTCTGCCTCCGCCATGCGTGCCGCCGACAGCGCGAGCTGCGAGAAGCGGTCCATGCGCCGAGCCTTCTTGCGATCCATCCAGTCGGTCGGGTCGAAGTCCTTGAGCTCACAGGCGAAGTGCACGTCGTAATCGGTCGTGTCGAAGTGGGTGATCGGCCCGGCCCCCGACTCGCCCGCCAGCAAGTTCTTCCAGGTCGTCGCGGGGTCGTTTCCCAGCGGCGTCACCATCCCGACGCCCGTGATGACGACTCTGCGCTGACCGTTGTCGGAGGCGGCCGCCACCTACATCCCCAGCCCGCCGTCGACCAGCAGCACGGCGCCCGTGATGAACGCCGCTTCGTCGGAGCAGAGGAAGCGCACGGCCCCCGCAACGTCGTCAGGTTCGCCGAGGCGCCCGAGCGGCGTGTTGGAGAGCATCGCGCCCGTCGCCTCCTCCGGAAGGACATCGGTGAGCTGCGTCTTCACGTACCCGGGAACGACGATGTTCGCGCGGACGTTCCGGCTGCCGAGCTCGCGCGCGAGCGACTTCGTGAAGCCGATGATCCCGGCCTTCGACGCCGCATAGTTCGTCTGGCCCCAGTTGCCGTGGATCCCGACGATCGAGGAGATGTTCACCACGGTGCCTGCCCGCTTCTTCATCATCCCCCGCGCGGCCGCACGGCAGGTGTAGAAGCACGACGCGAGATTGGTGTCGATGACCGTGTTCCAGTCGTCGTCGGACATTCGGACGAGCAGGCCGTCGCGAGTGACGCCCGCGTTGTTGACCAGGATGTCGAGATCGCCCGCCGCCTCGACGAGCGCCGCAGCGGAAGCCGGGTCCGAGACGTCCGCTTGCACCGCCCGTGCGCCGATCTCGGACGCGAGCGACTCGGCCTCATCGGCACCGGTGCGATACGACAGCACGACGGTCGCGCCCGCCTCGGCGAGCTCCGTCGCGATCGAGCGACCAATACCGCGCGACGCGCCCGTCACGAGCGCCGTGCGACCTTCGAGCGAGCAGAAGCTCACCGCGCGAGAGCTTCCTGCGCGCGCTCCAGGCTCTCGAGAGAGTTGACCGACATCGTCTTGACACCCCGGTCGATGCGCTTGACGAGGCCCGAGAGCACATTGCCGGGCCCGACCTCCACGAACGTCGTCGCACCGGAACGGATGAGCTCCGTCGCCGCCTGGGTGAAGCGCACTGGCCCGGTGAGCTGATCGACGAGGAGCGCCGCGACCCGCTGCGCCGGCTCGATCTTCGCTGTCACGGTCGACATGAACGGCGAGAGCGGCTCCGAGAACTTCACGCGCTCGAGCGCAGGCCGCAGTCGGTCCGCCGCCTTCGCGACGAGCGGGCTGTGGAACGCGCCGGAGACCTTCAGCATCACCGCTCGTCGGGCGCCGAGGCTCGCGGCCTCGGCGCAGCACTCCTCAACTGCTTCGTGTTCGCCCGACACGACGATCTGGCCGGGACAGTTGTAGTTCGCCGGCCACACACCGACGATCCTCCGACAGAGCTTCTCGACCTCCTCGTCGGCGAGACCGAGGATCGCCGCCATCGCGCCAGGGCGCGCACGAGCGGCCTCGGCCATCGCGAGGCCGCGCTCGCGCACGAGGCCGATGGCCGCGCCGGTCTCGAGGGATCCTGCAGCCGCAAGGGCCGCGAATTCGCCGACCGAGTGCCCCACGACGACATCCGGCTGGAGGCCCTGCTCCCGCATGGCGGCGAGGATCGCGAGGCTAGTCGCGACCAGCGCCGGCTGCTGCACCTCGGTTTCCATGAGCTCGGCGAGCGGTGTCGTGAAGCACAGCGCTTCGAGATCGAGGCCGGTCGCCTCCGAGCCGATCCTGTACACCTCGCGCGCTGCGGGAAACGCTTCCGCGATCTCGCGACCCATGCCTTCCTCGAGCGACCCCTGGCCGGGGAAGCAGAACGCCACCTTGGTCATGAAGGCCTCCCGTTCGTCCATTCGATGAGCGCCGAACCCCAGGTGAGGCCGGCCCCCATCCCTGTCATCAGCACGAGCGTCCCGTCCTGCAGCCGACCTTCGGCCCGCGCATCGGCGAGCGCGAGTGGAATGGATCCGGACGAGGTGTTCCCAAAGCGATCAACGTTCACGACGGTCTTCTCCGAAGGGATGCCGAGCTTATCTGCGGCGTAGTCGATGATCCGCTTGTTCGCCTGGTGCGGGATGTAGACGTCGATGTCGTCGACCGTCTTGCCGCACTCCTCGAGGATCCCGTGCGCCGAGTGCACCATGATCCGCGTCGCGAACCTGAAGACCTCGCGGCCGTTCATCTTGACGTACGAGTCCGGGTTCTCGAAGTGCCGCGAACCTGATCCGGGGTACCACAGGTACTCGCCCCCTCCGCCGTCGGCTCCGAGCTCGAACCCGAGGAAGCCACCACGATCCACCCGCTCCATCACGACCGCTCCGGCACCGTCGCCGAAGAGGACGAGCGTCGAGCGGTCCTCCCAGTCGAGGATCTTCGACAGGACGTCTCCACCGATCACGAGCGCGCGCCGCGAGAGCCCCGACGCGAGCATCGCATACGCCTGCGCCACGGCATAGACGAACCCCGTGCAGCCCGCGAGCAAATCGTAGGCGGCCGCCCGAGGCATGCCGAGCGTGTCGGCGAGAAGCGCCGAGGAGGTCGGAAACATCATGTCGGGCGTGACGGTCGCGCAGATCAGCAGGTCGATGTCGGCGGCGGCAGCGCCCGCATCTTCCAGCGCCTTCTGCGCGGCGGGAAGCGCGATGTCGGTGAGCGCCTCGTCGTCTGCCGCGATCCTGCGCTCGCGGATCCCGGTGCGCTCGCGGATCCACTCGTCGGACGTCTCGACGATCGTCGCGAGCTCGGCGTTCGTCAGCACCTTCTCGGGGACGTGCACGCCCAGGCCCGTGATGCCGATACGCGGCCCCTGGACGGCACCCAGCACTAGCGTTCCACCGCGAACGTGAGCGTGCCACGCGCGGCGAGGGCGTCTCCGACGTGAGCGGTGGCCTTTCCGCGCCCGATCGGCCCGCGAATCGTGTCGATCTCACACGTCAGCGTGAGCACCTCGCCGGGCTCGACGACGCGCTTGAAGCGGCAGTCGTCGATGCCAGCGAAGAAGGCGATCTTGCCGCGGTTCTCCTCCTGGACGAGCACGGCTATCGCTCCCGTCTGCGCCATCGCCTCGACGATCAGCACACCGGGCATGACCGGACGCTCCGGGAAGTGACCCGCGAACCACCAGTCGCCGGCGTTCACGCTCCGCCGAGCGACCACTCTGCGTCCGGGCTCGAGCTCCGTGACCTCGTCGATGAGCAGGAACGGATCGCGATGCGGAAGGATCGACTCGATCACGTCCTTGCCGAAGGGAACGGCCGGCGTCTGCACCCGGCGAGTCTACTCGCCGAATATCCGCTCCTAGTCTCGGCTCACACGCACTGCCGGACCGCTCCGGTTCCCGGCTGCGTCCCAGGCGACCACGCGGACGCGGGTCGGGGTACCTGACCACGGAATGCGGGCGACTCCGGCGCGTCTGACCTCTCGCTTGACCGCCTGGCCGTCGATCACGAGCGCGAGCACGGCCGGCTCGCTCACCGAGACCCTCAGCCCGGCGCCGCGAAGAATCCTGACGCGCGGTACCGTCGAATCGGACGCGAACGGCACGCCGAAGGAGATCGCGCCCGTGAGGTTCGAGGCCTCGACGATCGCCGTGTACTCGCCGTCGCGGACGAGCCCGGCCGCGCGCATCCCGTCCCAGACGAAGCGCTGCGTGCCGATCGGATAGCTCGCGACGAGTGGGCTCGCGACCCAGCGACCGTCGCGCTCGATGCGAATGCGAACGTCGGCAGGTGCCGTCAACGCAAAGCTCAGCGTCAAGCGGTCGCGGCGGCCGTCACCGTTCGGCGAGAAGAGCAGTGGCGCCGCGGTCACGAGACCGAGAGTGCGATTGACGTTCAGCGCCATCAACTTCTGGACGGAAGCACCCGACGCCGTGCGGGCCGTGACGACCAGGCTGTAGGCGCCGTCTGCGAGAGCCGCACCGTCCAGCGGGACGGTGTGCTGGCCGGCATTCGTCCAGACGCGGTCGACCAGTGTCGCGATCACGCCTCCGATCGCGTCGGTCAGCTCGATCGTGACGTTGGCGGCCGCCGAGATCCGGTACGTGACCGTCGTCGAATCCGCCTGCCCGTCGCCGTTTGGACTGATCGCTTCCGGCTCGGCCACGAGCGCCTCGATCGCGAGTGGCACCGAGCCACCTCCGGCGCGGAACGAGCCCGAGGCGGGGCGCGCAGTGCCGGCGGAGATCGTCCAGCCGTACGAGCCCGTCGGAAAGCCCGCGGCGTCCCACGTCCAGTCGACGGCGGTCCCGGCTCCCGAACCGCGAGCAACCTCCTTGCCGGCGGGCCCCTTGATCGCGACACCCCAGTTCTGCGGCTGCGACAGCCGCGCGCGCACCCTGAGGGCCGACCCGGCGAGCGATGGACGCGGGTCGAAGATCTTCACGCCCCCGAGACCGCGCGCAGTGGCCGCGATGGTGCCTAGCCGACCGTACAGGACGTCACCCGGACAGGCCGTGAACCCGGTGTCCCGATGGCCGGACACGCCGTTCAGCAGCACGGGGATGCCGCTCGCGTACCGGTCGCTGCCGCCGGAGATGAAGTTGACGAAGGCGGTCGGATCGACGTGGTCGAGCTCGAGCCGCCACGCGACGAGCTTCGCGATCGACTCCTGCGCAGCCGCGGACGGACTCGCGTCCTCGTAGTTCCCGAGGAGCGCGATGCCGACCGAGCCCGTGTTGAAGCCCATCGCGTGTGCCCCGATCACGTCGCGATCCCCGCCGCCGAACCGACCTTCGTAGATCGTCCCGAAGCGGTCGACGAGAAAGTTGTAACCGATGTCGTTCCAGCCGTTGCTCTTGACGTGGAAGAGCTGGATGCCTCTGACGATCGCGGGGGCCTCGGAGCGTGAGTAGCCGTTCTTGCCCGCGGTGTGATGCACGACCGCGAAGCGCACGGCGTCGGCATAGCTGGGGGGCCCGCGTCGGATCGTCTCGTCCGCACCCCATGTGGAGCGCGGGACGATCGCCGGTGCGACGGTCGCGGCAGGTACGCGCAGCGGGATCCGCGTCTCCGGGCTCCACACCAGGTGGGCTCGCACCCTCGTGACCCTCCCACTGGCCTTGACCTGAATCCGGTCAGCGCGTCCGACCCACCACGGATTGCCCAGACGCCACCCCTTCGCGCGCTGCTCGAGCGAGCGCGCGTCCGGCCCGTCCTCGGCCTCGGGTGCCGCCTTGCGCCATTCGCTCCAGCGCCCCGCTCCGGACCGCGTTCGAAAGCGCACCTCGCCGGAACCCCGCCAGTGGACTCCGGCGAGCGTGAACCGTGTGGTCCGTCGCGAATCCCATACGCGCTCACCGGTTCGAGCGAGATCGGTCGTCGTAACCTTGGCGCCGTTCGCCGCGAGCGCCTGCGGCGCTGCCGCAAGAACCGCGAATGCGGTAAGCGCTAGAAGAAGAGATCGGCGCACGAGGGATCCAGGGTGGACCCTGCTCGTTTCGCGGACAAGGGCGAAGAACCTCCGCTGATAGAATCCTTACACCGGTGCCAAGCCGTCGTTTGCGGGGATTTCTCGCCGCCTCGCTCCTGGTCGGAGCACTTGCGGCGGCGCCGGGCGTTCTCGCTCAGGACTCGTCGGGTCGAGTTCTCGCAGTGCATCTCGACAACGACATCAACCCCGTCACGCAGGAGTTCGTGGACGACGCGGTCGATCGAGCCGAGGAGGGTGAGTACGCGGCGATGGTGCTCGTGCTCGACACGCCGGGTGGTCTCGCATCCTCGATGCGCGGCATCGTCAAGCGCTTTCTCGCCGCGGACGTGCCGATCGTCGTCTACGTAGCACCCTCCGGGTCGAGCGCGGACTCCGCCGGCGCGGTGATCACGATGGCCGCTGACGTCGCGGCGATGGCGCCGCAGACGAACATCGGCTCGTCCACGCCGATCTCGCTCAGCGGCGAGGACATCTCGGAGGATCTCCGGCGAAAGATCGTGAACGACGCCGCCGCGTACGTGGGCGAGCTCGCACGTGAGCACGATCGCAACGTCCGCGCCGCCCGAGACATGGTCACCGAGGCGTCGAACTACGGCGCGCGCGAGGCGAAGAGAATTGGTCTCGTCGAGGTGGTCGCACCAACGATCCCCGCGTTGCTCGAGCGGATCGACGGCACGAAGACGGTGCCGAAGGGGTTCGTCCTCGAGACGGCCGACGCGCAGATCGAGGAGATCGAGATGAGCTTCTGGCAGCGCGCGCGCGATTTTCTCGTCGACCCGAACCTGATCACGCTCATGCTGTCGATCGGGCTCATCGGCATCGTCGTCGAGCTCTGGAACCCCGGTCTCGTGTTCCCGGGAACCGTGGGCGCGGTCTCGCTCATCCTTGGCCTCTACGGCCTCCAGGTGCTCCCCGTGTCGCTCGCCGGGCTCCTGCTCATGCTGCTGGCGGCTGCGTTCTTCGTAGCCGAGGCGTTCGTACCGAGCCACGGTGCGCTCACCATCGCCGGGGCGGTGATGTTCGTACTCGGCGCCCTGATCCTCTTCGACCCGGCAGGGGACGCATACCAGGTCTCGATGCCCGTCGCGATCGGAATCGCCACCGGCCTCGCACTCCTTCTCGGCTTCGCGATGACGCGTGCGCTTCGCGCCGCCCGTGCTCCCGTTGCCGTCGGTGTCCACGGAATGGTCGGCGCCGAAGCGGTCGTACGGCAGGACGGGCTCGTCCAGCTGAACGGTGAGCTCTGGCGCGCCCGCAGCTCCGGGGGCGAGGAACTCGTCGTCGGCGAGCACGTCCTGGTGGAGAAGGTCGAGGACGACCTTCGGCTCATCGTAGGATTGGCATCGACCGCAACCGGGGAGGAACCTCACTGATGGATGTGTCCGCCGGCCTGATCGTGCTCGTCGTCGTTCTCGTCCTCGTCCTGCTCTTCCTCTTCGCGGCGATCAAGATCCTCCGCGAGTACGAGCGCGCCGTCATCTTCCGGCTCGGCCGCCTTCTCGAGACTGCAAAAGGACCAGGCCCGATCCTGCTGATCCCGCTCGTCGATCGCATGGTCCGCGTCGACCTGCGCACGGTCACACTCAACGTCCCGCCGCAGGAGGTCATCACGAAGGACAACGTGCCCGTCCGCGTGAACGCGGTCGCGTACTTCCGGATCGTGGAGCCGAAGGCGGCGATCGTGCAGGTCGAGAACTACATGGTCGCGACCTCGCAGATCGCGCAGACGACCCTGCGCTCGGTGCTCGGCCAGCACGTGCTCGACGAGCTCCTTTCCGAGCGGGACAAGATCAATGCGATCCTGCAGTCGATCATCGACGAGGCGACGTCGCCCTGGGGCATCAAGGTCTCCGTCGTCGAGGTCAAGGACGTCGAGATTCCGGCGAGCATGCAGCGGGCGATGGCACGCCAGGCCGAGGCCGAGCGCGAGCGGCGCGCGAAGGTCATCTCGGCCGAGGGTGAGTACCAGGCCTCGGAGCGCCTGAAGGACGCGGCGGCGGTGATGTCGCAGGAGCCCATCACCGTGCAGCTCCGCTACCTCCAGACGCTCCTCGAGATCGGCGCGTCGAACAACTCGACGATCGTCTTCCCGATTCCGATCGACCTGCTCACCGCCCTGTCGAAGCTGGCAGACGCGAGCGGAGATCAGTCCTGAGGCTCGTCCGGGGAGAGATCGTCGGCCGCAGCGTCGGCGGTCGGCAGCGCGTCGTCTGACGCGAGCTCGGTGACCTCGTCCTCCTCCTCCGACCCGATGACTGGAGCGAGTGTGGCGACTTGCTCGCCCTCGCGCAGCCGCATGACGATCACGCCCTGCGTGGACCGCCCCGCGCGACGGATGCCGTCGACCGGGATCTTGATCACGGTACCGCCGTCCGAGATCAGCATCACCTGATAGCCGTCGCGCACGATCCGCGCACCGGCTAGGCGGCCCTTGCCCTCGGTCAGCTGCGCCGTCTTGACGCCCATCGTCCCCCGTCCCTTGACCGGGTAGTCGCCGATTCGCGTCCGCTTGCCGTAGCCGTTCTCCGTCACGACGAGCAGATCTGCGTCGTCGACGGCGATGTCGAGCTCGATCACCTCGTCGTCGGCGCGCAGCTTCATGCCGGCGACGCCCGAGGTGTCGCGGCCCATCGACCTGGCCTGCTTGCCGTGGAAGCGAACCGCCTGACCCAGACGCGAGACCATGAGGATGTCGTCGGAGTCGCTCGCCAGCCGCACGCCGATCAACTCGTCGTCTCCACGCAGCTTGATCGCGATGATGCCGTCCGCCTTGAGCGGCGTGTTGTAGGCGAGGAACTCGGTCTTCTTGACGATCCCCTTCTTGGTCGCGAACACGAGGTACTTGGCCTCGCTGAAGTCCCGCGTCGCGATGACCGCCTGCACATCCTCGTCCTGGCGGAAAGGCAGAAGGTTGACGATCGCGCGACCTTTCGACTGACGCGAGCCGAGAGGGAGCTCGTGCACCTTCAGGCGGTACACCTTGCCCACCGTCGTGAAGAACAGGATGTAGTCGTGCGTCGACGCGACGAAGAGATGCTCGATGTAGTCCTCGTCCTTGAGATCCATCCCCATGACCCCGATCCCGCCGCGGCGCTGCTCTCGATACGTCGTCACGGGTAGTCGCTTGATGTAGCCGGACTTGGTGATCGCGATCACCATATCCTCCTCCGCGATCATGTCCTCGAGCTCCAAGTCGCCCTCGTCGGCGACGATCTCCGTTCGCCGGTCGTCCGACCGCGCGTAGATCTGCTTGAGCTCGAGCAGCTCCTCCTTGATGAGCGTCGCGATTGCCGCTTCGTCTCCGAGAAGGGCCCTGAGCTCGCCGATTCGCTCTTGGAGGTCTCTGTACTCGTCCTCGACCCGCTTACGCTCGAGTCCCGTGAGCGCGCGGAGGCGGAGATCGAGGATCGCCTGCGCCTGCGCCTCGCTGAGGTCGAAGCGCTGCATGAGGCCGGTCCGCGCCTCGTCGGCGTCGTCGGCCGCCCGGATGAGCTGGATGACCTCGTCGAGGTTGTCGAGGGCGATGAGATAGCCCTCGAGGACATGCGCGCGCGTCATCGCCTTGCGCAGCTCGAACTGCGAGCGGCGGGTGACGACCTCCCGCTGGAAGTCCAGGTAGTAGCGGACGAACTCGAGGAGCGACAGCGTGCGCGGGACTCCGTCGACGAGCGCCACGGCGTTGAAGCCGAACGTCGTCTGCAGCGCGGTGTGCTTGAAGAGCTTGTTCAGCGCGACCTGTGGCACCGCCTCGCGCTTGAGCTCGATCTGGATCCGCATCCCGGTCTTGTCCGAGTAGTCCTGGAGATCGGACACCTCGGTGATGACCTTCTCGCGCACGAGGTCTGCGATCTTGGAGATGACCCCGCCGTCGCCGCCCTTCTTCACGCCGTACGGCAGCTCCGTGACGATGATCGCGCTCTTTCCGCCGCGCAGCTCCTCAACGTGCGCACGTGCTCGCATGACGATGCGCCCGCGCCCCGTGCGATACGCGTCGCGGATTCCCGAGCGTCCGACGACGATGCCGCCCGTCGGGAAGTCGGGCCCCTTCACGTGCTTCATCAGGTCTTCCACGCTCGCGGTCGGCTTGTCGACGAGGGCGATGACCGCGTCGATCGTCTCGGACAGGTTGTGCGGCGGAATGTTCGTGGCCATGCCCACCGCGATACCCGTGGAGCCGTTCACGAGGAGGTTCGGGAAGCGGGACGGGAGCACCTGCGGTTCTCGGCGCGACTCGTCGTAGTTCGGCCCGAAGTCGACCGTGTCCGAGTCGATGTCGCGCAGCAACTCGGTCGCGAGCCTCGCGAGCCGGCACTCCGTATAGCGTTCGGCGGCCGGAGGGTCGTCGTCGATCGAGCCGAAGTTCCCCTGACCGTCGACGAGCGGGTAACGCAGGGAGAACGGCTGGACGAGTCGCGCGATCGCGTCGTAGATCGAGCTCGAGTCGTGCGGGTGGTACTTGCCCATCACGTCACCCGTGACGCGCGCACACTTGACGTACGGCCGATTCGGCTGATGGCCGGCGTCGTGCATCGCCCAGAGCACGCGGCGATGAACGGGCTTCAAGCCGTCTCGTACGTCGGGCAGCGCGCGCCCGACGATCACGCTCATGGCGTAGTCGAGATAGCTCGAGCGCATCTCCTGCTCTAGCTCGCGCGGCTCGATCCGGCCGGCGCCAAGCGGCTCTACGACATCAGACATCCAGGAACCTCACGTCCTTCGCGTTCTGTTCGATGAAGGCGCGCCGTGGCTCCACCTGGTCGCCCATCAGCGTCGAGAAGACGCGATCGGCAGCGGCTGCATCCTCGACCTCGACACGGATGAGCATGCGCTTCGTGGGATCCATCGTCGTCTCCCAGAGCTGCTCCGGGTTCATCTCGCCGAGGCCCTTGAAGCGGCTGATCTGCATGCCTTCCTTCGCCAGCTCCAGAGAGCTCGTGCGCAGCTCGTCGAACGTGTGTGCACGCGACGACTTCGACCCGAAGGCGACGTCGAAGGGCGGGAGCCCCACCACGTCCCCGACCTTCGCGTAGGCGCGCTGGACCGAGTGGTACGTCGGCGACGCGAGCATCGCGATCGGAAGCACGACGCTCTGCGCGGTGCTGGTCTCCGTCTCAACCACCCGCACGTGCAGCGCTTCGTCGATCTCTTCCTCGACGGTCAGCTCGTACCCGTTCGGAGGAATCGCCGCGATGAGCGCAGCGGCGTCCGTGGAATCGCCGTCCGCCTCGACGAGCCCATGCGAGATCGCGAACCGAGCGGCCGGGCCGAACTCCGCCTCGAGCTTGGCCGTCCACGCCTCGAGCTGCCCGAGGTCACGTACGAGCCGCGTCCAGCGGGCCTCGGTCAGCCCGGTCTCACGCTCGTCGCGGCCCGTCACGGTCATGTCCTTCACCCGCTCGCGCACGAGGAGGTCCTCGAGCTGCGCGTCCTTCTCGAAGTACATGCCGCGGCCGCCGAGCTTGACGTGGTAGAGGGGCGGAACCGCGATGTACACGTGACCGCGTTCGAACAGCTCGGGCATCGTGCGGTAGAGGAAGGTGAGGACGAGCGTGCGGATGTGCGCTCCGTCCACGTCGGCGTCCGTCATGACGATGACGCGGCCGTAACGAAGGTTGGCGATGTCGAACTCGTCGCCGAAGCCCGTGCCGATCGCAGTGATCATCGCCTGGATCTCCGTGTTCGAGAGAACCTTGTTGATGCGGTTCTTCTCCGAGTTGATGATCTTCCCGCGCAGCGGCAGGATGGCTTGCGTCATCCGGTCGCGCGCCTGCTTCGCGGAGCCGCCCGCAGAGTCGCCCTCCACGATGAAGAGCTCGGCCGACTCGGGATCCTTGATCGTGCAGTCGGCGAGCTTGCCGGGAAGCGACGAGTTCTCGAGCGCGCTCTTGCGCCGCGTCAGCTCGCGCGCCTTGCGAGCCGCCTGCCGCGCGTTGCGCGCGGCGACCGCCTTCGTGACGATCTGCCGGGCCTCGGTCTTGTTCTCCTCGAGGAACTCTCCTAGCCGCTGGTTGACGACGCGCTCGACGAGGCCTGCGATTCCAGGGTTTCCGAGCTTGGTCTTCGTCTGACCCTCGAACTGGGGGTTTCGGAGCTTGACGGAGATGACGGCCGCGAGACCCTCGCGCGCATCCTCTCCTTCGAGGTTGTCGTCCTTCTCCTTGAGCAGGCCCTCGCCGCGAGCGTACTGGTTGAGCGTTCGGGTCAACGCAGACCGGAAGCCCTGGAGATGCGTGCCACCCTCGGTCGTGTTGATGTTGTTCGCGAACGAGAACACCGACTCCACGTAGGAGTTGTTCCACTGCATCGCGACTTCGACGGCGTCGTCGTCACTGTCGCCCTCGAAGTAGACGATGTGCTTGTGGACGGGGTCTTTCGCCTCGTTCACGTGGGCGACGAAGTCGCGGATGCCGCCCTCGTAGTGGAACTCGTTGGTCTGCCCGCCGGCGCGCTCGTCGCGCAGGACGATGCGAAGTCCGCGGGTCAGGAAGGCGGTTTCGCGGAGCCGCTGCAGCAGCGTCGACGCGTCGAACTCCAGCTCTTCGAAGATCTCGGAGTCGGGCAGGAACGAGATCGTCGTGCCCGTCTCGTCCTTTCCGGCCACGCCGACGGTCTTGATGTCACCTACGGCCTCACCCCGCGCGAACTCCTGGCGGTACACCTTGCCGTCCCGTCGCACCTCGGCCACAAGCCACTCGGAGAGCGCGTTGACGACCGAGACACCGACCCCGTGAAGCCCGCCCGAGACCTTGTAGCCATCCCCACCGAACTTGCCGCCGGCGTGCAACTTCGTCAGGACGACGGTCAGCGCGGACAGGCCCTGCTCGGGGATGACGTCGATCGGAATGCCGGCCCCGGCGTCTCGGACGGTGACCGAGTTGTCCGGATGAATCGCCACGTCGACCAGATCGTTGCGTCCCGCGAGGGCCTCGTCGACGGCGTTGTCGACGACCTCGTAGACGAGGTGATGGAGGCCACGAGAGCCCGTCGAGCCGATGTACATGCCCGGGCGCAGACGGACGGGCTCCAGGCCCTCGAGGACAGTGATGTCTTTTGCGGTGTAGGCTGCTTCGGCCATTAAAAAAGCCCTGCAAATAGCCATATTGCGGGGCCGGGTAAGTGTATCAGAACTGGCGGCCGGACCGGGCCCTCAAAAGACTCGCCCGAGCGGCCCGGGCAACGGTCTCCCGGAGCTCCGGATCGGTGATCGCCGATGCTACGGCGGCAGCCTCGGCGACGATCTCGGGAGGCGTCTCGGAGGGCACCTCGTATGCCTTCCCCGAGTCGATCGGGGCGGCCGTCTCGGGGATCGGGCCCGCGGCACAGCGGATCTTGGCTGGCGCGTCCGCGCCGAGTCGGGCGCGAAGTCGCTCGAGGATCTCGTCTGCGAGAAAGCCGAGCTCGTTCGCCCACGTGGCCGACGAGGTCGCGACGTGGAGCGTCCCATCGCGGGCGATTCGTAGCGGCCACGCCTGCCGTGCGACGACGTCGCCCACCACCTCCGGCCAGGCGGCGGTCACCGCCGAAAGCGGAATCGCGTCGCGACTGCCGCCGCGAGCGAGCTCTCGTTCGACCTCACGTCCGATCCGCTCCACTCAGCTCACCTCACCCGGACGCACCGACAGCGCCTGCGCGGGCTCGACCGGCAGCGCCGAGGTGGCGGTGGCCGTGATCACGGTCTGCGAGCCGCGTTCGATCATGCGCGCGAGCGACCTCCTGCGATCGCCGTCGAGCTCCGAGAGCACGTCGTCGAGGAGCACGAGCGGGGAGAGACCGTGCCGCTCACGGAGCACGGTCGCCTCCGCGAGCACGAGCGCGAGAACCGTCACGCGCTGCTCTCCCTGCGAGCCGTAGG
Organism: Gaiellaceae bacterium; assembly: GCA_035630135.1. Taxonomy (GTDB): domain Bacteria; phylum Actinomycetota; class Thermoleophilia; order Gaiellales; family Gaiellaceae; genus GMQP-bins7. Next base: position 19,346 of record DASQLF010000142.1, on the reverse strand, counting down.
TACGCAGCTCCCGCCCTCCCGCCGCGATTCCCACGTCGTGAAGATGCGGGCCGATCCCGGTGACACCTCGGTCGACGTCGAGGTCGACACGAGCGTCGAGGTCGGCGATCGTCGCGGGCTCGCCGTCGTAGTCGAGCGTTGCGTCGGCGAGGCCCAGCTCGTCGGCAGTCTCGGCGAAAGCTGCGGCGAGAAGCTCGATGCCGCCGCGGCGAGCATTCACGAGCTCCTGTCCGACGGAGACGACCGCTTCCGTCCACGGAGCCAGGGCGTCCCGCGACGACATGCCCGCGCGAACGCGGCGCAAGCCGGCATTGCGTTGCGACAGCGCCGCTCCGTACTCACCCGCGAGCGCGGCGCGCGCGGGAAGAAGTCGCGCGACCACCCGGTCGAGATAGGCACGGCGCGTGGCCGGCCCTCCTTTGACGACGGCGAGCCGGTCGGGGGTGAACACGAGCGTCGTCAGCTCCTGCCGGAGGCGTTCGCTCGACACCAGGCGCTCCCCGTTGAGCTCGACGCGTCTTGCCTCCCGACGCGTCAGCACGAGATCCGTCGTGAACGCATTGTCGCCGACGGAGCCGTGGAGCCGGACGCGTGACGCGTCGGTCTCGAACCGGATCATGAGCGCGTCGCGGCGAGCTCGCGGTGAGAACCCCTGGGTTCCGACGTGCAGAGCCTCGAGCAGGTTGGTCTTGCCCGCGCCGTTCGGACCGTGGAGCAGGACCACTCCCGGCTCGAGACTCAGCTCGAGTGACAGGTAGGAACGGAAGTCGCGGAGCGTGACGTCGCGAACGATCAGCCCGCGAGCCGGATGGGCATGATCAGGTACCAGAAGTTCTCTTCCGGAGCCGCGAGAAGGCCTGGGCGCAGGCGGTTGATGAGTTTCAGCCGAACGACGTCGCCCCCCACGGCTTCGAGCCCGTCGCGCAGGAAGTCGGGATTGAACCCGATCTCGAGCTCCTCGCCGGAGAAGTCCACGGGGATCGATTCGATTGCCTCGCCGACGTCCTGGGTCTGGGCCGACACAGTGAGCTCGCCGTCAGCGAACCGGAGGCGGAGGGGCGCGTTGCGCTGCGCCATGAGGCCGGCACGGCGGACGACGTCGAGCAGGGCCGCGCGTGGCGTGTCGATCTCGACCTCGAAGGTCTCCGGCAGGAGCTGCTTGTAGTTCGGGAACTGGCCGTCGATGCGCCGGCTCGTGAGCCAGACGTCACCTGCCGAGAACACCACGTGATTCTCGTGCACGCCCAGCTCGATCTCGTCGGTGCCACTCGCGATGCGGACGAGCTCCTGCAGCGCACGCGCGGGAATGATGGCCTCGAGCTCCGGCCCGGCTGCTGAGAGAGGTGTCTCCTTGACTGCCAGGCGATACGAGTCGGTCGCGGCCATCACGAGGCCTTCACCCTCGAAGCGGACGAGTACGCCGGTGAGCACGGGCCGCGACTCGTCACGCGATGCGGCCCGGCCGACCTTGTCGATCGTCTCCAGGAGCGCCTTCGTCTCGATGCGGTGAAGCGCGACGTCTGTCGGAGGGAGCCGTGGGAAATCCTCGGCGCTGTACACGTTGAGGCGTGACGAGTGGCTTCCCGAGGAGACCGAGAGAACGCCCTCGCCCTCTTCGTGCACCAGCGTGACCGAGTCGGCAGGAAGAAGTCGGACGAGATCCGTGAGGAGACGTCCGGGCACGACGACGCTCGCGTCACCTCCGACCTCCCCGCCGACCGAGGCGCGGAGCGAGATCTCCATGTCCGTGGCGGCGAGCGTTAGTCGATCGCCCTCGGCCTGCAGCAGGATGCCCCCGAGGACCTGCACGGCACCTCGTGACGAGACGGCCCGGGCAACGGTGCCTAGAGCGGCAGCGAGCTCGGCCTTCGAGCAGGTGACGCGGAGCGCGGTATCGGTCGCCATGTCTGTACTCATTACTTGAAAAACAAGATCGTAGAAGTAGTAGGAGTGTGAGTCATGGGGAGGACATGCCGTTTCCGTCCTTCGTGCGGGGAAAACGTGTGTGGGTCCAGGTGGGGGTCCGTGTCAACGGGTCCAACAGCCTCCGTCCGTACGTCCTCGTGGACCCCCAGCATCAGCGGGCCTGCTTGATGCGCGCGGTCAGTTCTTGCACAAGGTTGTACACAGAGCGATCCTCGCGAATCAGCCGTGTGATCTTGTCCTTCGCGTGGATGACGGTGGTGTGGTCGCGCCCACCGAACTGCTTTCCGATCATCGGAAGCGACGCGTCGGTGAGCTCGCGCGAGAGATACATCGCGACCTGTCGCGGGTACGCGACGGCCTGCGAGCGTCTCGGGCTGACCAGCTCGTCGAGCGTGACGCCGAATCGCTCGGAAACGGCCTCCTGGATCCGCGGAATGGTCGGCACCGGGGCTGCTTCGCCCTGCGGATAGACATCGCGGAGCACGTCTTCGGCGAGCTCCACCGTGAGCGAACGGTCGGTGAGCGAGGAGAACGCCACGACGCGCGTCAGCGCACCTTCGAGCTCGCGGATGTTCGCGGACACACGGCCTGCGATGAACGTCAAGACCTCCGTGTCCTCGATCGCGAGCCCCTCCGTGTCGACGCGCTTGCGCAGGATGGCGATCCGCGTCTCGAGGTCGGGCGCCTGGATGTCCGTGAGCAGGCCCCATTCGAAGCGCGAGCGAAGTCGCTCCTCGAGCGTCGCGATCTCGCGAGGCGGGCGATCCGAGGAGAGGACGATTTGGGCACCACCCTCGTAGAGCGAGTTGAACGTGTGGAAGAACTCCTCCTGAATGCGCTCCTTGCCTTCGATGAACTGGATATCGTCGACGAGGAGCAGGTCGTAGTTGCGGTAGCGCCGCTTGAAGCCCTCGATCCGGGCGCTGCGCTCGCGCACCGCGTCGATGAACTCGTTCATGAACGTCTCGCTCGTGACGTACCGCGTCGCCAGCCGGCGCGAGTGCTGGCGCACGTAGTGGCCGATCGCCTGGAGGAGGTGCGTCTTACCGAGCCCCGTGCCGCCATAGATGAAGAGCGGGTTGTACGCCTGCGCGGGCGCTTCCGCGACGGCGAGCGCCGCAGCGTGGGCGAAGCGGTTGGACGATCCGATGACGAACAGGTCGAACGTGTACTTCGGATTGAGCTCGACGTCGGTCGTCTCACGGGTCGGCGTCGAGGGCGCGACGCGAGACTCGGTGCTCGCCGCCGCCGCGCTCGTCTCGCTCTGGGCCGGCGCAGGTCGCGGTTGCACCCGCTCGCCGACGGTGAACCGAACGACCGCGGTCGACGCGCTCGTCTCGGTGGCGGCCCGGGTCACGAGGTCGAGGAAGTGACCCTCGATCCAGTCGCGCGTGAAGTCGTTCGGAACCTCGACGACGAGCTCGCGCCCGTCGAACGAGCGAGGATGTGCGTGCCCGAACCAGGTGTCGTACGTCGTTTCGGTCAGCGTCTCACGCAGCCAACCGGCGACGGGATTCCAGAGGTCTTCGGCTCGTCTTTCGGTGGGGTGCTCCACCCGTCCTCGCGCTCGTGGGTCGTCGGGAAGGGGGCGAGCATAGCACCGTCACCCGCACGGCTCAATGCGCCGACCAGAGGGTTTGTGGAAGAAAACTATCGCAATTTGCAGGCACTTTCACTGTTCCACACAACTATCCACACCTGTGGACGACAGCGCTGCTGTTGCATTCACCGACAACGGAGAAAGCGAAGGAGCAGCGACTTCGGCCGTCCGGCGAGCATCGTTGTATGTGGAAAACCAGGGCGCTGAGTTGCTCGTCTATACTCGCGGCTCCCCGGACCCGGAGCAGCGCGAGATCACGTGAAACGCACCTATCAACCCAACGTCCGCCGCCGCAAGCGGCGTCATGGATTCAGAGCCCGGATGTCCTCGCGTGGAGGCCGCGCGATCCTCAAGCGCCGCCGCGCGCGGGGCCGCAAGCGCCTCTCGGCCTGAGTCAGCCGGTGCAACGCCGTAACCGGCTCTCCCGGTCGAAGGATTTCGACACCGTCTACAGGCGCGGCCGCTCGACGTCGAGTCGCTATCTCGTGCTGCACTGGTTCACGCGCGAGGACCAGGCCGACGGGGATCCGCGACTCGGGCTCGCTGTGCCACGCTCCGTCGGCACTGCCGTGGCACGCAACCGCGTGAAGCGCCTGCTCCGAGAGGCGTGGAGGGAGCTCTTGCCTTCCGTTCCCGCCGGGCACGACTACGTACTCGCTGCTCGCCCGGGTCTCGCCGAGCCGGCCGAGACGCGCGGGAAGGACTGGCTGGTGGGCGAGATCGCGCAGACCCTGGAGAAGGTGCGGACGTGAGGTATCTCGGCATCGGTCTCGTCCACGCCTGGCGCTGGACCTTCGGCCTGCTCACTCCTGCCGGCACGTGCAAGTACCACCCGAGCTGCTCGCAGTACGCGCTCGACGCGTTCCATCAGTACGGGCTCGTCCGCGGAACGGTGCTCGCGGGCTGGCGGGTTCTCCGCTGCAACCCGTGGAGCCACGGCGGGGTCGACTACGCGAAGGATCAGACGCTCTTCCCGCTTCTCGGGTCCAGGCGGGCCGGGGCGTGATTCTCGGCGGCATCCTCTCTCCGCTCGAGAACATCCTTACGGACGTTCTCACCTGGCTGCACGACAGCGCCGGCCTTACCTGGGCATGGTCGATCGTCGCCCTGACGGTCATCGTGCGCGTCCTGCTCGTGCCGGTCGCAATTCGCCAGATCCACTCCATGCAGAGCCTGCAGATCCACGCGCCCGAGATGAAGGCGATCCAGCAGCGCTACAAGAGCGACCGGCAGAAGCAGTCGGAAGAGCTCATGAAGTTCTACAAGGAGAACAAGATCAACCCGTACGCCTCCTGCCTTCCGATCGTCTTCCAGATCCCGATCTTCATCTCGCTCTTCTTCGTGCTTCGCGACTTCGAGAAGGAGATCTTCCCCCAGTTCCCGGCGTCGTCGCTCGAATGGCTGGGCCTCGTCGACATCACGGAGCCGACCAAGGACGGCTGGGGGCCGGTGCTGATCGCCGTCTACGTGGCCAGCCAGCTGACGTCCACGTACCTCATGTCGACCGCGATGCAGAGCAAGGCGCAGCGCTGGATGATCATGGTGCTTCCGATCGTCTTCCTGCCCTTCATCCTCGGGTTTCCGTCGGGGCTCATGATCTACTGGCTCACGACGAACCTCTGGACGACCGGCCAGGGGATCATCACGCGGCGCCTGAAGCCGAAGCCGGTCGTCCCGCCGAAGCGCTCCAGTCGCACCCCTCCCAAGGAGGCAACCGCCGTCGTGTCCTCGAACGGCGATCCGGATACGGCTCCCGCTGCGGACGGCGAGGCCGCGCCGCCACGCGCCAGCGGCCCGCCACGGCGGGTCAAGAAGAAGCGCGGAGGGGGCCGATCGCGGCGATGAGCGAAGCGAATCTCGTCACCGTGGAGGCGACCGGCGAGACCGTCGGCGAGGCCAAGTGGGCAGCACTGCGCGAGCTCGAGTCCCTCGTTCCGGGGCTCGATCGCGAGCAGGTGCAGTTCCAGGTCGTGTCGGAGGGTGAGCGGGGCCTGCTCGGCGTCGGGTTCTCCCCGGCGCAGGTCATCGCGAGCGCGGCTGGTGACACGGCGTCCGGCAGTGAGACTTCCAGCGCGGCGAGCGGCCCGCGCGAGATCGTGGAGCGGATCGCTGCCGCGATCGGCGCGGACGTCTCGGTCTCCGCGCGCGAGCGCGAAGGAGCCGTGACCGTGACCTGCTCGGGCTCCGACGTCGCACTGTTCATCGGCAAGCACGGTCAGACGATCGACGCGATCCAGTACCTCGCGAACGCGATCATGCGTTCCCAGGGCGAGGACCTCGAAGTCGTCGTGGACGCGTCCGGATACCGCGCTCGCCGCACGGCGACGCTCGAGAGCATGGCCCGCAAGACGGCCCAGCGCGTCTCGGCAACCGGGAGGCGTGCGGAGCTCGAGCCCATGACGCCGGTCGAGCGCAAGATCGTCCACGAAGCGCTCAAGGAGGATCCGGGCGTGGAGACCGCGAGCGAGGGCTCGGAGCCGAACCGATTCGTGGTCGTGCTGCCGCGCCTCGTCGCGGATTAGCGCTCACCCCGTTCTCGAGCGCTGGCTCGGCGAGGTGCTCGCCGCTCCGGGCGCCACGGGTCTCACCGATCCTGCTGCGGCACGACGCATGCTGCTGGACGATGCGCTCCGGGCTGCTCCACTGCTCGAGAGGGTTGCCGGAGACGTAATCGACGTCGGCTCCGGAGGCGGCTCGCCGGGGATCCCGCTGGCGGTCGAGTTTCCGGATCGCACGTTCACTCTGCTCGAGGCGAAGAGGCGCAAGTGCAGGTTCCTCGAGAGCGCCACCGCCGAGCTCGCGAACGTCGGCGTCGTCTGGGGGCGCGCCGAGGAACAGCCGATCGATCTATTCGCTGTCGCTCTGGCGAAGGCGCTCGCCAAGCCGCCCGTCGCAGCGGAGCTCTGCCTCCCGCTCGTCGCACCGGGAGGGGCCGCGATCCTGTGGGTCGGTGAGGCGGCCGATCGCCGCGCCGTAGCTGCTGTGGCCGATCGTCTGGCAGCTCGGCTCGAAGACGATGTCGGGGGGTTGGTCGTCCTGCGCAAGCTCGACGCGACGCCGGCCGGCTTTCCGCGACGCCCAGGGATGGCGAAGAAGAGGCCGCTCGCCTAGAGGCCGGGTGCCGGCAGCGCGTTGTGCAGCCGGATACCGCTGAACTCGAGGGACGACTCGACGACGCGGTTCCAGAGCGGCCAGAGGTTCGGGACGATCCGCAACTCGATGCCGGATGACACGTGCAGGGCCAGTAGGTCGTCGAGCTCCACCAGCTCGATTGGTTCCACCGGCTCCGCGCTCAGCCAGTACCCGCCGACCTCGCCGTGAGGCGCGAAAGTCTCCTCCGGGAGGCGGTAGGCGACTACGCGAGCGCTGCGGATCGTGTCGAGCCACACTGCTTCGACCGCATGTACCCGGGTGACTCCGACCAGTAGTTCCGCGTCGTCTGGCGTGGTCGCGGACGTCGCCCAGAAGGTGCCGCGCGGGCACTCGCGTGGAAACCAGAAGAACGGCACGTGCCTCGTGTCGACCGCCCACACCCACGGCTCGGTGCTCTGGGCGGTCGCGCTCACGTGTGGCTCGAAACGCTCGATCGCGTCGTTCTCGCTCAGGTGCCAGAGGGCATGCGGCCCTTCGCCGAGGTATGGCGGGGCCGGATCGCGCACGGGCCGACTCTAGCCGCACCCCTCTCTAGGCTTGTCCGGTGCCCGCCTCAGGGTCCACGGTCGACCAGGACTTCCGCGCTGGCGCAGCACCGGCCGTACGCACGGCACGGGTCTACGCCGTGGCGAACCAGAAGGGCGGTGTCGGCAAGACGACCACGGCCGTGAACCTGAGCGCGTGCCTCGCGGAAGCAGGCGAGCGGGTGCTTCTCATCGACCTCGATCCGCAGGCGAACGCCACGTCGGGGCTCGGGATGCGCGCGAACGGCGCGTCGACCCACGAGCTGCTGGACGGCGTTCCGTTGACGCGACTCGCGAAACGGACCGCCGTCGACAACCTCGACGTCGTGATGGCGAAGAGCGACCTCGCCGCCGCCGCAGTGGAGCTGTCGAGCCGTCCGGGAGGGGAGCGCTACCTCGCCGAGGCGCTCGCGGGAGAGCTCGAGGCCTATTCGTACGTCCTTCTCGACTGTCCGCCCTCGTTCGGCCCGCTGACCGTGAATGCGCTCGCGGCTGCGAGCCGGGCGATCGTGCCGGTGCAGGCCGAGTACTACGCGCTGGAAGGTCTTTCGCAGCTTCTCGGCACGATCAACCTGGTCAAGGCGCAGCTCAATCCCGGGCTCGCCGTGGCAGGCATCCTCCTCACGATGGCCGATGGCCGCACGCGGCTGGCGGCAGAGGTCGAGGCGGAGCTTCGGCGGCACTTCGGCTCTCTCGTCTTCACGACGACGATCCCCCGCTCGGTGCGACTCGCCGAGGCGCCGAGCCACGGTGTGCCGGCGATCGCCTACGACCGGCGCTCGGCCGGCGCCGAGGCCTACTGGAAGGTGGCGATGGAGCTTGTCGAGCGTTCCTAAGGAGCGGCGCGGTCTCGGCCGCGGCCTCGAGGTCCTCCTCGGGGAGGCGGGACAGCCGGAGCTTCTGCACCTCCCCGTCGAGACGGTGCATCCGAATCCGCGCCAGCCGCGACGCCGGTTCGAGCCGGAGTCGGCGGCCGGGCTCGCGAGCTCGATCAGGCTGCAAGGGGTGCTCCAGCCGATCGTGGTGCGGCGGCGTGCGGAAGGCGGCTTCGAGCTCATCGCAGGCGAGCGCCGGTGGCGGGCGGCGCGCACTGCCGGAGTCGCAACGCTGCCGGCGGTTGTCCGCGACGTCGGCGATCGCGACTCGCTCCTGCTGGGTCTCGTCGAGAACGTGGCGCGCGAGCAGCTCTCTCCCGTCGAGGAAGCGCGCGCCTACGCGTCGCTCGTCGACGAGTTCGAGCTGTCGCTCGGTGACGTCGCAGACCGGGTGGGCCGCTCGAAGCCGGCCGTGTCGAACCGGCTGCGACTCCTCGAGCTGCCCGAAGAGGTGTTGTGGATGCTGGCTCGCGGCGATATGAGCGAAGGCCACGCGCGCGCGGTTCTCTCGCTCCCCGACGACGACGCTCGCCGCAGGCTCGCGCGGCGGATCGTCAAGGAGGGACTGACGGTTCGGGAGGCGGAGAGAGCGGCGCGTGAAGGCGGAGCGAAGCGCCGCCCGCGCAGAGCGGCCGCGGTGAACCCGGCGCTCGTCGACCGTGCGCGCAGGGCGGCCGAGGCGATCACGAGAATGCCGACGCGCGTCACGAGTGGCGCCTTGCAGATCCGCTTCGACGACGAGAAGGGCCTCGAGGAGCTGGTGGAGGCACTCGAAGCCGTGTCCGGCACGCTCGCCGAAGACCGCGCGGCCTGATCGACCTGCGCATGACAATGAAGTCGCGAAGCTGGGAAGCGCGACATGGCTCAAACGGCGCGCCCCGCCGCGCATGCGGTGGGCTTGAGGGATCGTCGCGGAGCAGGACTCGCCGCTAGGCGATCCTGCTCCTGCGGGATAAGCATGGGCGATCCTGGACTCGAACCAGGGGCCTCCGCCTTATCAGAGCGGCGCTCTAACCGACTGAGCTAATCGCCCGAGCGGGAAACTGTACCGAAGCCCCTGTCTAAGATGGGCTGCGGCCAGGGATGCGTGAAATGACTCTCTACGGCGTGAGCTTCGAGCCAATCGGCAAGCAGCCGATCGTGCTCCTGAAGACGCTTGACGAGGATCGGTTCCTCCCCATCTGGATCGGCCACGCTGAGGCCGCTGCGATTCTCATGAAGCTCCAGGGCACCGACCCGCCGCGTCCCATGACGCACGACCTCTTCATCGACGTCGTGAGCGAGCTCAAGGCGGAGCTCGTGCGCGTGACGGTCACGGAGCTGCGGGAGAACACCTACTTCGCGCAGCTCACGATCGTCCAGGACGGGCGAGAGCTCGTGATCGACTCACGGACGTCCGACGCGATCGCGCTCGCCGTGCGCTGTGAGGCGCGCATCTTCGCCGCCGAGGAGGTGGTCGAGGAGTCGAGCATCGAGTTCCAAGCAGGGGACGACGACGAGGTCAGTCTCGTGACCGCCTCGAACCTGGCCGACCTCGATCCCGACGAGTTCCGGCAGTTCATCGAGACCGTCACTCCGGAGGAGTTCGCGACCAGCCTTCGGGACGTTCTGGAGGAAGCCGAAGCGGCCGAGGACGACGAGCCCGAGGACGAAGAGGACGACGAGCGCTAGCCGGCGCCGACCGCGACGAGGAGCGCGACACCGTTGAACGTCGCGTGGAGCAGCATCCCGGGATAGACGCTGTCCGTTCTCGCGCGGAGCGCGCCGACCACGATCCCGAAGAACGCGAGGACGGGTAGCCCGATCAGGAGCCCGTGGGTGAGGCCGAAGAGGAAACCGGTGCCGATCACGGCGATCGCGACGCCGTACGGCTCCATCAGCCCGTACCCCACGCCGCGGTAGGTCAGCTCCTCCACGATCGGCGCGAGCACCGTCACCGCGAGGAAGAACGCCACGAACGGCGCGACGCGGCTCGAGTCCCATCCGTCCGGGACGAGCCCCTGCTCCTCGGTCGGGTCGTAGTCGCCGAGCAACGACAGGACGCCCGTGTACGCGAGCGATCCGAGGTAGATGACCACGAGCGCGGCGACTGCGAGCCCGAGCGCGCGCGGCCACGAGCGCGGCCGGCGCAGCCCAAAGAGCTGGCGTCTCGGCAGACCGATCGTGATCAACAGCAGCGCTCCCAGCATGAGGCCGAACTGGACGACGACCGCGATCGACGACGCCCACTGGTAGGCGACGTCGTCGGGTGTCTCGCCATCCCCGGCGAACCTGCCCAGGTAATTGAGAGCAGTGAGGCCGAGGACGAAGCCGAGCCAGGCCAGGAGCCGACCCGGACGGCGACCGGCTGTTGCGTTTTCCGACACGCAGGGATTCCAGCATGAGGAGTGAGCAAGCCGCTGGCGAAGCCTCACGAACGCGTGGCTAGCATCTGCTCATGAGTCCGCCTCCTAGCCGGCGCACGCCGCTCGATCCCGAGACGCTACGCCCGCGAGGCCGCCATCAGCGCGCGCTTCGGCGCAGACGTCGCAAGCGCGGCGCGGTCATGGCTCTCGTGGTCGTGGCACTCCTCGCCACGGCAGCCGGCATCGGTGGCGGCGCGGCGGTGATCGCGTACGGGTCGTCGTGCGATCTCGACTCGCTCCGCTCCGTCAACATCGGGACGAACAGCTTCGTGTATGCAGCCGACGGCAGCCTGCTCGGATCGATTCCGGCCGAGAGGAACCGCGAGCCCGTCGGACCCGCGGACATGTCGATCTGGGTTCGCAAGGCGACGATCGCGATCGAGGACAGGCGCTTCTTCGCGCACGACGGCGTGGATGTCGAGGGCATCGCGCGCGCCGCGGTCAAGAACCTCGAGGCCGGAGAGATCGTCGAGGGTGGATCGACGATCACGCAGCAGCTCGTCCGCAACCTCTACATCTCGCGCGAGCAAACCGTTCAGCGCAAGGTGAAGGAGGCGTGTCTCGCCACGAAGCTCGATCGCGCCCGGACGAAGCACTGGATCTTGACGACGTACCTGAACCAGAGCTTCTACGGCAACCGTGCGTACGGCATCGAGGCTGCGGCGCAGACCTACTTCTCGAAGTCGGCAGCAGACCTGACCCTGTCCGAGTCCGCGCTCCTCGTCGGCCTCCCCCAGGCACCGTCGCTGCACGACCCGTTCACCGCGCCCGCCCGCGCCCTGGCCCGGCGCCAGGAGGTGCTCCGCGCGATGCTCGACACGCGCGTCATCAGCCTCGAACGGTTCGAGAAGGCGTCTGCGTCGAAGCTCGTCCTCCGCCGCGGCCAGCTGTACGAATCGATCCGCGAGCCGTACTTCTTCGGCTACGTGCGCGACCGGCTCATCGAGGAGTACGGCGCGCAGCAGGTTCGCTCGGGCGGTCTGAAGGTCTACACCACGATCATCCCGCGCTACCAGCGGCTCGCCGAGTCGGCGATCCGCGACACGCTCGACGAGCCGGACGACCCGGCGGCGGCGCTGATCTCGATCAGCCCGCGCACGGGCGCGATCCGCGCGATGGCTGCAGTCGTCCCGAACCGGCCGAAGAACCAGTTCAACCTGCTCTCCCAGGCACGCCGGCAGCCCGGGTCGACGTTCAAGACGTTCGTTCTCGCTGCGGCTGTAGAGCAGGGCGTCAACCCCGACTCGACCTACTACGTCTCGGCGCCGTTCACTGCTCGCCTCCATCCGGCCGGCAACTGCGATGACGGCTCGTGGTGGTGCGTCAAGACGTACGCGAGCGACTACTACGGCTGGAGCTCGATCCGCAGCGCGACCCTCCGCTCCGACAACACCGTCTATGCCCAGATGACCCTCGACCTGACTCCCGAGAAGGTCGCCGAGGTCGCGAGGCGCATGGGCGTGCAGTCGCAGCTCGACGTCCAGGGCGCCTACGTTCCGTCGATCGGCCTCGGCTCGATCGCAGTCTCGCCGCTCGACATCGCCTCGTCGTACGCCACCCTCGCCGCGGAGGGCGTGTATGCGGAACCGATGGCGATCCGCCGCGTCGTGCTTCCCAATGGGAAGGTCGACACGAAGGCAGGCTGGGGCAAGCCGAAGCGCAAGCGGGCGATCTCCGAAGGCGTCGCGGCGATCGTCACGCGGATCCTCGAGCAGAACATCCAGTCCGGGACGGGGACACGGGCGGCTTTCGGTAGGCCTGCCGCTGGCAAGACCGGCACGGCCGAGCTGAACGTCGATGCCTGGTTCGCCGGATACACGCCCGAGCTCGCGACCGCGGTGTGGATGGGGTACACGAAGGCCGAGATCCCGCTCGACAGCGTCCACGGCATCGCGGTGACGGGGGGCAGTTTCCCGGCAGAGATGTGGCGCCTGTTCATGGAGCCCGCGCTCGACGGGCGCGAGCCGGTCGCCTTCGGCGAGCCGCGCGCGTGGCCGGAGTGGAAGCCCTTCGAGCGTGGCGAGTACGCACTCGACTACGACCCGACCTACACGCCGACCGAGACGACGGAGGAGACGCCGACCACGCCGGCCGATCCGGCCGAGCGCGAATCGGGCCGCTGAGCGCAGCCGCGTGGCAGACCTCCTGACCGTCCGCGAGGCGCTCGCGCACATCGTCGAGACCGCGACCCCGCTGCGGACGGAGACCGTTCAGGTGACGAGTGCCGCAGGCCGCGTCCTTCGTGAGCCGGCGGCAGCAACGGTCGACCTCCCGCCGTTCCCGAGCTCGGCGATGGACGGTTTCGCGGTGCGGGCAACCGACGTACCCGGCGTTCTGCCGATCGCTTTCAGGGTCGCCGCCGGAACGCCGCCTCCTGGCCCGCTTCCGACGGGCTTCGCCGCCGGGATCTCGACGGGAGGAACGGTTCCCGAAGGAGCTGACACGGTTGTACCCGTCGAGCTCGTCGAGGATCGCAAGACTCACGTCGCGATCGAGGCCGACGCCTCCGTTGGGCAGCATGTGCGTCCTCGGGCCGGCGACGTGGGTTCAGGCGCGATCGTGGCCGAGGCGGGCACGTGGATCGGGCCGGCCCAGCTGGGAGCGCTTGCGGCAGCCGGGATCGCGGAGGTGACGTGCTCGGCGGCGCCGCGGGTCGTCGTCCTCGCGACGGGAAGCGAGCTGCGTAGCGCTGGCGAATCGCTCGAGCCGGGGCAGATCTACGAGTCGAACCGGGCGATGATCGCGGCGGTCCTGGCACGCGCGGGCGCTTCGGTCGAGACGCTTCCCGTGGTGGTGGACGACGAGGATGCGCATCGAGAGGCGATCTCGCGCGGTCTGGAGGCCGACGTGCTCGTCACGTCGGGAGGCGTCTCGATGGGCGAGCACGACCTCGTCCGGCGAATTGCGAGCGAGCTCGGCGTACGCGAGGTCTTCTGGGGCGTTGCAGTCAAGCCCGGAAAGCCCATCTCGTTCGGCGTGCGCGAGGGGACGCTCGTGTTCGGCCTTCCGGGCAATCCCGTGTCATCGCTCGTCGGCGCGCTCGTCTTCGTGACCACGGGACTGCGGGCGCTGCAGGGTGCGACGAGCCCGTTTCCCCGCTACGCCCAGGGTGTCACGTCGTCCGCTCTCCGCCAGAACGCCCATCGTGACGAGTTCGTCCGCGCAAGGCGCAGCGAGGAGGGTGAGGTTGTTCTGCTCGAGCCGATCTCCGGCCAGGAGTCGCACATGATCGCCCGAGCCGCCATGGCGAACGCCCTTGTCCATGTGCCACGCGGCGACGGTGACCTCGCGGCCGGCACGACCGCTCGGTTCCTGAGCCTCGACTAGCGAACGCGCGCGAGCGTTCGGCGCAGCGGGCCGGCCACAGGCGTCTCGAGCCCGCCTCCGTAGGGTGCGTAGCGCCCGAAGGCGAGCGCGGCGATCTGCGTCGCGGCGGCCGTCCAGCCGATGCCGAGGAGGGCTGAGCCAAGCGGTAGGTAGCCGACCGTGAAGAGCCCGATGATGTAGAGCGCGGAGTCGAGCACCGACAAGCCGAGCTCGCGACCCAACAGAAGAAGTGCCACGACAGGCCCGAGAAGCCCAACGCACAGCACGCTCACACGCGTTGCGAGCCGTGCCTCGAGGGGTAGCCACAGCCAGGCGTAGAGGGACGGAAGCACGAACACGAGCGCGTAGGGCTGGAAGATTGCGAGGGCGACCGCGACGACCCCGAGGAGAGCCAGCGCCACGACGAAGCCGGCGAGCCGTTCTTCGGACGCAGGTGTCGAGACGGGAACCAGGTTGCGTCGCGCGACGAGCCACCAGAGTGCGAATGCCGCTCCGAGCACGAGCAGCCCGAAGACGGGCCACGTGTCGGGAAAACCGGAGTACGGCGGTAGCGGAAGGGCTTCGCCAGTCGGCAGGATCCCGACGAGCGCACCGACCAGGACGACGCCGGCACCGAACGCCCAGATGCCGAAGCGCGCGCGGAGCGCCCGGAGCGCCGGGGCGAACGGAAGCCTGCGTCGACGGCCCCGCACGACGAGATCCACGACCCCGAGCGCGAACGGCACGACCGCCAGGATGAGGCTGAGCCGCGCCGTCCAGCCGCTTGCTGCGCGATCGGCGAAGAACAGGCTGTCGGGCGTCCGAAACGCTCCACCGACGCTTCGATCGAGAGAGCCGAGAAGCGCTTCGGTTGCCCGCCCGAGCTGTCCGAGCCGTTCGCTTTCGGCATCCGAGCCGGAATCCGCATCCTCTGTCGTGATCGTGACGGCCGAGAGGCCTTCGGCGAGAAACCGCCCCTGCTCGTCGAGCGCGAACGGAATGCCGAGATCGACGAGTTGTGCCGGGACCGATGGAAGCAGCGGGGCCGAACCGACCTCCTCTTCGATGCGCGCGGACGCCGTGCGCACGAGCGTGCGCGCCGGCGTGACGGGCTCGTCTCCCGCGATTGCCACGCGAGGGCGACCGCGGCCGATGTCGTCGACGACCACGACGGCGAGCGCGTCGTCGGCATACGGAGACTGCGCGACGAAACGGGCCGCACCCGCACCTCCGAACGCGCCGGCATCCGTCGAAACGAGAGCAAGAGTGTGATCGGGCAACGGGTCGGGGCCGATGTCCTGGGCCGCGAACCCACGCGCGAGCTCGATGAGCAGGGCGGTGCCCTTCGCGTTCTCGCCGAGCGCCTCGTCTGCGCCGGCGTTGTCCCGGTGAGCAACGACGACGATCGTTTGCTCCGAGCGGCCGGGCACGACGCTGACGATGTTGCGGAGCTCGACCTCTCCGAGATCGGCGAGGTCGGCCGTCCAGACATCCTCCTCGGTGCGAAGACCGAGTGCGGCGACGGTCTCTCGATACCAGACAGCGGCCTCCGCGGCGCCCTCGGAGCCCGGCACGCGCGAGGGGTAGTCGGCGGCGAGCGTCCCCGCGAACGTCGCGGCCGACTCCGCGTCGAACAGCGGGTCGAGCGGTGACCGCTGGAGCGCGTGCGTTGTCGAGATGGAGAACAGGAAAGCAAGGAAGGCGGGAATCACGACGAGGAACCCGACACGCACGAGGCGCGCGTTGAGCGGCCGTTCGACAGTGCCGTGGCGCAGCCGGCGGCCGCGTGTCCGGGGCCGAGCCGCCTCCATCGCCGGGCTATAGTAGGCGCGCCGGCGACCGCGAGCCCGCGCGAACGCTCCGATGCCCAACGCTCCGACCATCCTCCTCGTCGATGACGAGGAATCCATCCAGACCCTGCTCACGTACCCGCTCGAGCGGGACGGCTACTCGGTCGTCCAGGCGCGGGACGGCGAGGAGGCTCTCGTCCGCTTCGGCGAGGGGACGTTCGACCTCGTCGTCCTCGATGTCATGCTGCCGCGACTCGACGGGCTCGAGGTCTGCAAGCGGCTGCGCAGCGAGAGCAACGTGCCGATCATCATGCTGACGGCGCGCGGCGAGGAACTCGACAAGGTGCTCGGCCTCGAGCTCGGCGCGGACGACTACATCACGAAGCCTTTCTCCATCCGGGAGTTCCGAAGCCGTGTTCGCGCGCTTCTACGGAGAGCCGCATCGCCGCATCTGGCGGGCGAACGGGAGGAGCTGATCGAGCGAGGCGAGCTTCGCATCGACGTTCCGCGGCGCACGGTGGAGGTACGCGGCGAGCCCGTCCAGCTCACGTTCATCGAGTTCGAGATGCTCACCGTGCTCGCGCAAAGCCCCGGCGTGGTGTTCTCGCGGCGCGAGCTGCTCGAGCGCCTGCGGGGCGGCGCCGACTACCGAGAGCCCCGCACGATCGACGTCCACGTGCGGCATCTACGCGAGAAGATCGAGCGCGATCCGTCGAGCCCGGAGCTGATCCTCACCATGCGCGGCGCCGGGTACCGCTTCAGGCCGGAGTAGCCCCGTGTCATTGCCCGGCGGAATCCGGATCCGCATGGTGCTCGTGCTCGTCGGGATCGTCGCGGGCGCGCTCGGCACCGCATACGCGATCGTCGTCCCGTCGCTCGAGCGACGGCTCGTGGACGCGCG
This sequence comes from Gaiellaceae bacterium, assembly GCA_035630135.1. Lineage (GTDB taxonomy): Bacteria > Actinomycetota > Thermoleophilia > Gaiellales > Gaiellaceae > GMQP-bins7. The sequence goes on along the minus strand of DASQLF010000142.1, from coordinate 2,866 downwards.
CCTCGACGAGCTGCAGAAGCTCGCAGGCCCGCTTGCACGCTCTCTCTCCGAGGACAGGGCGCTGTGGCAGGAGCGGGTGGAGGGGTTTGCGGTCTCGACGAACGCCCGCGTCGTCGCGCTCGACGTGCTGTCGACCGCTCGCCCCGCCCTGGTCGCGGTCGCCGACTCCCAGCCGCGGGACTCCTGGGACGTCGCCGGCGACGAGATTGCGCTTCTGGCGCTCGAGAGTGGCCGGCTGGAACGCGGACGTGCGCTGTACGGCACGGTCGACTACGCCAACGTCGCGGTACCGCTCGGAGACGAGGCCGTGGTGCTGTTCCTCGCGCCGCTCGCCGATTCGCTCGCCACGGTGCGCCTCGTGCGTGAGCGGTTGCTTCTGGCGACCGCATTTGCGCTTGCGCTCGCGCTGATCCTCGGGCTCACCGCGGCGGGAATGCTGTCGCACCGCCTGCTCCGTCTCGAAACGGCCGCCGAGCGCATCGCGGGCGGAGACTTCCGATCGCCGATCGTCGACCACGGCAACGACGAGATCGGCGAGCTCGCCCGTGCGTTCGACGCGATGCGCGTGCAGCTCGCGCAGCTCGACAACGCGCGCAAGGAGTTCGTCGCGAACGCGTCGCACGAGCTGCGAACGCCGCTCTTCTCGATCGGAGGGTTCCTCGAGCTTCTCGCCGAGGAAGATCTCGAGGAGGACACGCGCCGCGGGTTCATCGAGACGATGCAGGGGCAGGTGCAGCGCCTTGCGAAGCTCTCGACCGATCTTCTCGATCTCTCGCGGGTCGATGCCGGCCAGCTCCGGGTCGAACGCGAGCCGGTGAATCTCGGCTCCGTCGTGCAGATGCTCGCAAGGGACATCGAGCACCTTGCGACGGTCACGGGCCATGTCCTGCGGAGCGACGTCACGGAGGACGTGTGGTGCGTGGGAGACGACGCGAGGATCCTCCAGATCGCGCGTGCGCTGGCGACCAATGCGATCACTCACACGCCGGAAGGGACGACCGTGACGCTACGCGTGAGCCAAAGCGGAGATCGCGCGCGACTCGCGGTCGCGGACGACGGTCCCGGAATCCCATCAAATCAAGGAAACGCGGTGTTCGGGCGCTTTTACCGGGTCGAGGGTGGGATGGCGTCGGGAAGCGGTCTCGGCCTGTCGATCGCACGCGAGCTCGCTCGCCTGATGGGCGGTGACGTGACGCTCGAGTCCGCTGCCTCGCCGACGACGTTCGTCGTCGATCTGCCGCTCACCCAGGCGCCAGCGGGCGGAACGCCGTTTTCACGTGAAAACGCGCCGCGTCGGCCCGAGCCCGTCGGCGGCAGCTGAGCCGGGGGAGCCGACTACGATCTCGGGTGTGTCCGAGACCGCCGGAGAGCTGAGCCACGTCGATGCGTCGGGCGACGTGCGGATGGTCGACGTCGGAGCCAAGCCCTCGTCGCGCCGTCAGGCTCGCGCTGCGGCTCTCGTGCGCATGGCGCCAGAGACGCTCCGCACACTGCACGCATTGCCGAAGGGCGACGCGCTCGTCACCGCTCGCCTTGCCGGAATCATGGCTGCGAAGCGCACCGCAGATCTGATCCCGCTCTGCCATCCGCTGCCGCTCACGCACGTCGACGTGAGCCTGTCCCTGAGCGAGGACGCCGTCATGATCGAGTCGTCCGCGTCGACCACCGCGCAGACCGGTGTGGAGATGGAGGCACTCGTCGCCGCTTCCGTGGCCGCGCTGACGCTCTACGACATGGCGAAAGCGGTCGACAAGGGGATGGTCGTCGAGAACGTGAGGCTGCTCGAGAAGACGAAGGATCCCGTCTGAACGCCGCAGTGCTCACCGTGTCCGACGGCGTCCGAGCAGGCGTGCGCGAGGACACGAGCGGCGACACGCTCGAGGAGCTTCTCCGCGAGGAGGGGTTCGACGTGTCGAGACGAGTCGTCTCGGACGACGGCCCGCTCATCGCCGAGGCGATCGTCGAGCTCGCGGACGCCGGTTCGTTGCTCGTGCTGACAACAGGCGGCACCGGTTTCGCCCCTCGAGACGTCACCCCTGAGGCGACGCGCACCGTCGTCGAGCGCGAGGCGCCGGGAATCGCCGAGGCGATTCGCGCCGACGCTCTCGCCCGCACGCCTCACGCGCTTCTTTCCCGCGGCATCGCGGGGCTGCGAGGGGAGACGCTCGTCGTGAACCTTCCGGGGTCGACGGGCGGCTGTCGTGACGGGTTCGCGGTCATCCGGCCCGCTCTGCGGCATGGCCTCGAGCTCGCGGGCGGCGACACCGCCACGCCACACCGGCAAACGTGACGGCAGCAGCGGCGCCTCTGCCAAGACGGCTCGCCTCGCTCGTGCGCGTCGAGCACACGGTCTTCGCGCTCCCGTTCGCCTACGTCGGAGCCTTTCTCGCGGTGGACGCCTGGCCGGGCATCGCGGACATGCTGTGGGTGACGCTCGCAATGGTCGGAGCGCGCACGCTCGCGATGTCCGTGAACCGTCTCGTGGATGCGGAGATCGACGCGCGGAACCCGCGAACCGCGTCACGGGAGCTGCCATCCGGTGCGCTGACTCGAGTGCAGGTGCTGGCACTTTGCGCCATCTCCCTGGCGCTGTTCCTGCTCGCCGTCTCCCAGCTCGACCCGGTCGTGCGCTGGCTCTGGCCGATTCCGGTGGTCATGTTCGTCGTCTACCCGTACCTGAAGCGGGTTACCTGGCTCTGCCACTTCTGGCTCGGCGCGTGCCTCGGTCTCGCGCCGGTCGGAGCGTGGCTCGCCGTCGTCGGTGCTGCGCCGTGGGAGGCGTGGGCTCTTGCCGGCGCGGTTGCCCTCTGGGTCGCGGGCTTCGACCTCTTCTATTCGCTGTTCGATCTCGAGCACGACCGACGCG
>DASQLF010000141.1:0-5263 GCA_035630135.1 Gaiellaceae bacterium | reverse complement strand
GATCTCGCCGGCGCCGTCGAGATAGCGGTAGCGCTCGGCGACTTCGCCGCGATACGCGGCGTCCACGGGCTCGAGCGGGAACTCGGCACCGATCGTCGAGACGATCTCGGCGGCCGGCACGACGTCGTCGAGCCGCCAGCCGTTGGTCGCGCCGACGTCCATGAACTCGATGAAGCGGACGGTGTGTCCGGTTCCGCGGAAACGACGCGCGATGTCGAGGATCGACGCCTCGTTCAGGCCGCGCTTGACGACCACGTTGACCTTCACGGGCAGGCCCGCGTCGGCCGCGGCGTCGATCCCGGCCAACACGCGGGCGACCGGGAAGTCGACGTCGTTCATGGCCCGGAAGACCTCGTCGTCGAGGGAATCGAGACTCACCGTGATCCGAGAGAGGCCTGCGTCGGCGAGTGCCCGCGCCTTCTGGGCCAGGAGCGCCGCGTTGGTGGTCAGGGTGACGTCGAGGTCGTCACCGAGATGCGCCAGCCGCTCGATCAGCGACTCGAGGTCTCGCCGCAGGAGCGGCTCGCCGCCCGTGATGCGCAGCTTCCGGACGCCCAGGTCGACGAACACGCGGGCGACGCGCTCGATCTCCTCGAAGGTCAGCAGCTCGCGCCGCGGGAGGAAGCGATAGTCGTGGCCGAAGACCTCCTTCGGCATGCAGTACACGCAGCGAAAGTTGCAGCGGTCGGTCACGGAGATGCGGAGGTCGCGAACCGGCCGGCCGAGGGTGTCCGTCACGCCCATCGCGACGGAGCGTAGAGAATCGGCGCGGTGACCCGGCGCGCGCCACTCCTCGCCCTCGTCGGCGTCACCGCGATCTGGGGCATCACCTTCGTCCAGGTGCAGGACGCGATCGCGCTGTATCCCCTGTTCGCATTCCTCGCCGTTCGCTTCTTCATCTCCACCGTCGTCCTCTCGCCCTTCGCGTGGGGGCAGCTGCGCACGCTTCCGCGCTCCGGCTACGTTGCGGGCATCGGCGTCGGCGTCCTGCTCGGGGTCGCGTACGGCCTGCAGACCGCGGGCCTCGAGCTCACGACGGTCGCCAGCACCGGCTTCATCACGGGGCTGTACGTCGTGTTCACGCCGCTCCTTGCCCTCGCCTTCTTCGGAACGCCGGTGCCACGCGTGCTCTGGGCTGGCGTCGCGCTCGCGCTCGTCGGCCTGCTCCTCCTGAACGGTGTGCCGGGTGGGTCGACCCTCGGGAACGCGCTCGTGCTGGGAAACGCGATCTTCCAGGCGTTCCAGATCACGGCGATGGAGCGCTTCGCGCCGCGCTACGACCCTCGCGCGTTGACCTTCCTGCAGATGGCGACGGCGTTCGTCGGCTTCACGATCGTCGCGCTCGCGCTCGGGCAGCTCGAGGTTCCGCGCGGCGCGACCGTGTGGGGCGCGCTTCTCGTCACGGGCGTGTTCGCGGGTGCGCTCGGCTACCTCATCGCCACCTGGGTGCAGGCGCAGACGACAGCGGCGCGCGCCGCGCTCGTGTTCACCCTCGAGGCCCCGTTCGCAGCGCTGGCCGGGGTGCTGCTGGCAGGCGAGGTGCTCGGCTGGGTCGGGTGGCTCGGCTGCGCGGTGATGATGGCGGGGATCGTCATCGCGGAGCCTGCGGCCGCACGTGTGCTTCGGCGCTTCGCGGTGCGGCGAGGAGCCTGAGCCGTGGACGCGGTCTTGCTCGCGCTCGCGTCCGCGATGTCGTTCGGGGCGACGACTGTGGCGATGCGAGTCGCCTTTCGGAAGGGCGCCCTCGCGGAGGGCGGAGCGTTGTTCACCGTGCTCGTCGCCATCGCGGTCGTGCTGCCCTTCGCGCTCGCCCAGGGCGGGTTCACGACGGACGTGTGGCCGTTCCTGCTCGCCGGCCTCCTCGGGCCGGGGATCTCGCAGTTCCTGTTCACCTTCGCGGTGCGCGAGGCAGGAGCGGCCCGAACCTCGGTCATCGTCGGGACGTCGCCCCTCTTCGCCATCGCGATCGCGTTCGTCTTCCTCGACGAACCGCTCGAGGCCGCGCTCGTCGCCGCCGCCGTGCTGATCGTGTCCGGCGGGATACTCCTCGTCACGGAGCGCGACCGGCCCGAGCACGTCCGCCGGGTTGGGCTCCTCCTCGCGCTCGTCGCGACGATCGTCTTCGCGATGCGTGACAACCTCGTCCGCTGGCTGGCGGTGGACACAACGGTGGAGCCCGCCGTGGGCGCGCTGGCGACGCTTGCCGCGGGAGCGTCCCTCATGCTCGTCTTCGTGCTCGTGCGACGAGCACCGCTCCGCGCGCGGGACGCGCGTGCATTCGCGCCGGCGGGCCTGCTCTTCGGTGTGTCGTACCTCTGCCTCTTCGAGGCGTACTACCGCGGCCTCGTCACGGTCGTCTCGCCGCTCGTCGCGACGGAGTCACTCTGGGGCGTGACGATCGCGGCGGTCGTTCTCGGGCGATCCGAACGTATCGGGTCGAGGCTCGTCGTCGGCGCGCTGCTGGTCGTCGCCGGCGGCGTGCTGATCGGCGTGCACCGCTAGGGCAGGCGGCGCTCGAGGGCCTCGAGGCGACGCTCGATCCGCACGAGCACCTCGTGGTGGGGGTCCTCCTGCAACGGATCGTCCGCAAGTCGCCGCTGCGTGGATGCCATCAGCGCCGAAGTGACGATCGCCGTCGTGATGGATACGCCTGCGACTCCGAAGAACATCACGAGCACCGCTACGACCTTGCTGAACGCCGTCTGGGGGATGACGTCCCCGTACCCGACCGTGGTTACGGTCTGCGCCGCCCACCAGACCGACTCCCCGAAGGTGTCGAACTCGCCGGGGGCGAGAAACCGGACGACGGTGGCCGCGAGCAGCGTGATCAGCAGGGTCACGCCCGCCAGGTAGGGGAGGATGCGACCGGAGACGACGGCGCGATTGATCCGGGCCAGCCGGCGTTCCGAGAGGAGCTGCATCCGCGCCTAGTTCTCGCCCGGAACGCACCTTTCCTTTAACTCGCAATGTGCTACGGTGCCACTCAGGTTTTCGCCCATATCACGACTGAAGAAGGAGAACACACATGGCAAAGACCATCGGAATCGATCTCGGGACGACCAACTCGTGCATGGCTGTCCTCGAGGGATCCGAGCCCACCGTCATCCCGAACGCCGAGGGCGGGCGCACCACGCCGTCCGTCGTCGCCTTCGGACGTGACGGCCAGCGGCTCGTCGGCGCGCCTGCCAAGCGCCAGCAGGTCACGAACCCGCAGAACACGATCTTCTCGATCAAGCGCTTCATGGGCCGTAAGTTCGACGAGGTCTCCGAGGAGATGAAGATCGTCCCGTACGAAGTCGTCTCTGGCGGGAACGACGACGCCCGCGTGACCGCGGAGGGAACGGAGTTCGCACCGCCGGAGATCTCGGCGATGATCCTCCAGAAGCTGAAGGCCGACGCCGAGGCCTATCTCGGCGAGCCCGTCACGGACGCCGTCGTCACGGTGCCGGCCTACTTCAACAACGCCCAGCGCGAGGCGACGAAGGACGCCGGCAAGATCGCCGGGCTCAACGTCCTGCGCATCATCAACGAGCCGACCGCGGCCGCACTCGCGTACGGGCTCGACAAGGAGGGCACCGAGCACACGATCCTCGTGTTCGACCTCGGCGGCGGGACGTTCGACGTCTCCGTCCTCGAGCTCGGCGAGGGCGTCTACCACGTCAAGGCCACGAACGGCGACAACCATCTCGGCGGCGACAACTTCGACAAGGCGATCGTCGACTGGATGATCGCGGAGTTCAAGCGCGATCAGGGCATCGACCTCGGGCAGGACCCGATGGCGCTGCAGCGTCTCTACGAGGCTGGCGAGAAGGCGAAGGTCGAGCTGTCCTCGACGATGACGACGCAGATCAACCTGCCGTTCATCACCGCCACGCCGGAGGGTCCGAAGCACCTCGACCTGCAGCTCACGCGGGCGAAGCTCGACGAACTCGCGCACGATCTGCTCGAGCGCACGGTCGCTCCCACGAAGCAGGCGCTGGCGGACGCGGGGCTCACCCCGTCCGACATCGAACATGTCGTTCTCGTCGGCGGCATGACACGCATGCCGGCCGTGCAGGCGAAGGTGAAGGAGCTCATCGGGAAGGACCCGCACAAGGGCGTCAATCCGGACGAGGTCGTCGCCGTCGGCGCGGCCATCCAGGCCGGCGTCCTCAAGGGCGACGTCAAGGACGTGCTCCTGCTCGACGTGACCCCGCTCTCGCTCGGGATCGAGACGAAGGGCGGCGTGTTCACGAAGCTCATCGAGCGGAACACGACGATTCCGACCCGCAAGTCGGAGACGTTCACGACGGCGGAGGACAACCAGCCGTCGGTCGAGATCCACGTGGCCCAGGGCGAGTCGGAGATGGTCTCGTTCAACAAGACGCTCGGTAAGTTCCAGCTCGTCGGCATTCCGCCGGCGATGCGTGGGATGCCGCAGATCGAGGTCTCCTTCGACATCGACGCGAACGGGATCATCAACGTGTCCGCGAAGGATCTCGGCACCGGCAACGAGCAGCAGATCCGCATCGAGGGCGGCTCGGGTCTCTCCGAGGACGACGTCGACCGGATGATCTCGGAGGCCGAGTCGCACGCAGGCGAGGCGCACAAGCTGCGCGAGCTCGCGGACGCACGGAACGCCGGCGAGCAACTCGCGTACCAGGTCGAGCGCACGCTCGCCGAGCACCGCGACAAGCTGCCGGAGGCGGACGCGTCGACGATCGAGGGTCGCATCATGGAGCTCCGCCAGGCCACGGAGGGCTCCGAGCTCGCCGACATCCAGGCGAAGACGAGCGCTCTCGAGGAGGCGTCGCGCGGGCTCGCCGACGCGATCTACACCCAGGCGTCGGCGGCGCAAGCGTCTCCTGCTCAGCCGTCCGGCAACGGCGACGGAGCCGTCGACGACGAGGTCGTGGAGGATGCCGACTTCGAGGTCATCGACGAAGAGGAAACGGCGCGGTCGTGAGCGACGAGCTCACGCAGGAGGACGTCGAGATCGTGGAGCCGGAGCCCGAGGCGGCTCCGGCTCCTGATCCGCTCATGCTTGTGATGGCCGAGCGAGACGAGTACCTCGCTCTCGCACAGCGCGTCCAGGCGGACTTCGAGAACTACCGCAAGCGCGCGGCCCGGGAGCAGGAGCGGCTCGTCGCGCACGCGCACGAGCGACTCGTACGCGAGCTGCTCCCGATCCTCGACGACCTCGAGCGAGCCCTCGAGGCCGCCGAGCGCCACGAGGAGGCGCAGCTCGTCGAGGGCGTCAAGCTCGTGGAGCAGTCGCTCCGTC
>DASQLF010000140.1:0-26263 GCA_035630135.1 Gaiellaceae bacterium | reverse complement strand
TCGCACCGCGCGGTCGCATGCGGCTCAGTAACGACTTTCTCGCCACGATGATCGCGTGGGTGTCGCGGTGCGTCTCGACCTCGTAACCTTCCTGCGCTCTGGCCTCTAGGAATGTTTCGAGAGCATCCTTCCTGACACCGGTTCGATGAATCTCTTCTGCCAAATCACGCCTTCCTCGATGCTTACAACCGTACCCGTGTCGACGAGCACCGTGGGCCGACCGAGGTCTACACTCCCGCGTCACAGAGGCAGCTCCGGATAGCGACCGCACAGCCAAGCCCAGCTGGCTTGGCTGCAAGCACTCAGATGGGCCCGCCTGGACTCGAACCAGGGACCAACCGATTATGAGTCGGCTGCTCTGACCAGCTGAGCTACGGGCCCGCGCGAGTGAGCGTAACGAACGGTTCCGACCGGTCTGATCGGCGCGCGACTGTCAGAATGTCGGAGTCGTGAAGACCTTCCAGCTCGAGCACCGGCTGCGGACGGCCGGGGGCCTCTCCGTTACGGACATCACCGAGGACGTGCAGGAGGCAGTCAGACAGAGCGGCATCTCCGACGGGATCTGCTCGGTCTACTCCCCGCACACGACGTGCTCGGTGCGAGTGAACGAGTGGGAGCGCGGATTTCTCGAGGACTTTGCCGTCCTGCTCAAGCGCCTGGTGCCGACCGAGCACTACTACGCGCACGACGACTGGGACCGGCGCACGGAGAACGTGTGCGAGGAGGACATGGAGGTGGGCAACGGCCACGCTCACTGCATGTCGATGCTCCTCGGGCCCGCGGGCGAGTCGATCCCGGTGCGCGAGGGCGAGCTCTGCCTCGGGCAGTGGCAGCGCGTGCTCTTCCTCGAGTTGGATCGCGAGCGCGACCGGCGCTGGCTCGTCCAGGTCGTCGGCGTCTGACGGCTACTCGGGCGTGACGTAGGCGGCGGTCAGCCCGCCGTCGACGACGAACGCCGCACCGTTCACGAACGACGACTCGTCGCTCGCGAGGAAGAGCGCCGCGTTCACGATCTCGCGCGGCTTGCCGAGACGCCCGGTCGGCCAGTGCACCTGGCGCCGCGCGAACGCCGCGGGATCGTCGCCGAAGATCGCGAGGAGGAGCGGCGTCTCGACCGGGCCGGGACACAGGGCGTTGACGCGGACGCCCTGCCGGGCGAACTGCACGCCGAGCTCCTTGGACATCGCGAGCACCGCGCCCTTCGAGGCCGTGTACGAGATCTGCGAGGTCGCCGCGCCGAGGATCGCGACGAACGAGGCAACGTTGATCACGGAGCCCCCGCCGCGTTCCAGCAGGTACGGGATCCCGTGCTTGCAGCAGAGGAACACGCCCTTCGTGTTGACGTCCTGCACGCGCTGCCACGCCTCGACCGTCGTGTCCAGCACCGATGCGTCGTCGCCCGGCGAGATGCCCGCGTTGTTGTAGAGGACTTCGATGCCCCCGAACCGCTCCGCCGTCGCGGCGCACATCGCCTCGATCCCGGCCTCGTCGGCGACGTTCACGCCGAACGCGAACGCCTGGCCCTCGCCTGAGCAGAGCGAGACCGTCTCCTCGGCGAGCGCTTCGTCGAGGTCGGCGACGCAGACCTTCGCGCCCTCCTCGGTGAAGCGGACGGCGGCGTCGCGACCCATGCCGCCGCCGGCTCCGGTGATGACGCAGACCTTCCCTTCGAGTCTCCCCATAGCTCACCCCTCCGTCGAGATGAAGACGCTCTTGATCTCCGAGTAGCCGTCGAGCGCGTGCATGCCGAGCTCGCGTCCGAAGCCGGACTGCTTGAAACCACCGAAGGGCGTCTGCACGCGCACGGACGTGTTGGCGTTGACAGAGATCACGCCCGCCTCGGTTGCGCGCGCCACGCGCAGCGCGCGGGCGCCGTCGCGGGTCCAGATCGATCCCGAGAGCCCGTACGGCGTGTCGTTCGAGATCCGAATCGCGTCGGCCTCGTCCTCGAACGGGATCACGGCCGCAACCGGGCCGAAGACCTCCTCCCGCGCGATGCGATCGTCGTTCGACGCCTCGACGAGCGTGCACGGATACCAATAGCCCGGCCCGTCCGGGATCTCGCCCCGGTACGCGGACTCGCCCGCGACGAACGATGCGACGGTCTCTCGGTGCGCCGCCGACACGAGCGGCCCCATCTCGGTCGACTCCTCAGTGGGATCGCCTACCTTCACGCCTCGCGTCGCGTCGACGAGCAGCTCGAAGAAGCGGTTATAGACGGAGCGCTGCACGAGGATGCGCGAACGCGCGCAGCAGTCCTGGCCCGCGTTGTCGAAGACGGAGTACGGCGCCGCGGCGGCCGCCTTCTCGAGGTCGGCGTCCTCGAAGATCACGTTCGCGGACTTGCCGCCGAGCTCGAGGGTCACGCGCTTGATCGTCCCCGCGGCGCCCTGCATCACGAGCCGCCCGACCGCGGTCGACCCCGTGAACGCGATCTTGGCGACGTCCGGATGCTCGATCAGGCGTTTGCCGACAACCGAGCCCTTCCCGACGAGCACGTTCACGACGCCTTCGGGGATGCCCGCCTCGAGGCACAGCTCCCCGAGGCGGATCGCGGAGAGCGGGGTCAGCTCGGCCGGCTTGAGGACGACGGTGTTCCCGCACGCGAGCGCAGGCCCGAGCTTCCAGCTCGCGATGTTCGCCGGGAAGTTCCAGGGAACGATGAGCCCGACGACGCCGAGCGGCTCGCGGAACGTGGCGGCGACACCTCCGGCGACCGGGATCGTCTCGCCGCCGTGCTTGTCGATCGCGCCCGCGTAGAAGTGGAAGACCTGCGCCACCATCCCGATCTCGCCACGCGCACCCGAGATCGGCTTGCCGACGTTCTCCGACTCGATACGAGCGAGCTCCTCGGTGTTCTCCTCGACGAGCGTCGCCAGCCGGCGAAGGAGGCGGCCCCGGTCGGCCGGCGCGACGGCGCTCCACGCCGGATACGCCGCCTTCGCGCGGGCGACGGCGGCGTCTGCCTCGTCGGCATCGGCCTGCTCGAGCTCGGCGATCGGCTCCTCCGTCGCGGGGTTGAGGACGGTCAGCGTCATGGAGCGATTCAAACAGACCGTTGCGGTCGAACGCCGCTAGGTCGTGCGGGTTGCGCGGTAGGCGCGCGCCTGCTCGACGAGCTCGGCGAAGAGCGCCTGATCCTCGCTCGCCTCGGGATGCCACTGGATGCCGACGGTGAACCGCTTCTCGGGATCCTCGAACGCCTCGAGCGTGCCGTCCGCCGCCCACGCGGTCTCGACGAGCCCGTCTCCGACGCGACCCGGCCCCTGGTGGTGATGCGACGTCACGTCGGCACGCTCGCCGACGATCGACGCGAGGCGCGAATCCGGCTTGATCTCGACAGGGTGAACCGCGAACTCGCCCGGCGTCTGCCGATGCTGGTCGGTTCCGAGCGAGTCGGGAAGGTGCTGGACGAGGTCGCCTCCGCGCGCGACGTTGAGCAGCTGGAAGCCACGGCAGACGGCGAGCATCGGCATATCGCGCTCGAGCGCCGCGTGCAGCAGCGCCATCTCGCCCGCGTCCCGTCTCGCCTGCGGCGTGTCCGTCTCGGGATGGGCTGCTGCCCCGTAGCGAGCGGGGTCGACATCGGCACCTCCGGAGAACACGATGCCGTCGAGCGCCGAGAGCGTCTCGTCGATGCCCTCCTCGCTCGGCGGGACGAGGATCGGACGTCCTCCGGCACGCTCGACCGCGTCGACGTAGTCGAGCGGAATGAGCGCAGCGGGAAGGTGCCAGACGCCCCAGCGCGCGTCCTGCGCGTACGTGGTGATCCCGATCAGCGGCTTCATGCGGGCTCCGACTCCACGATCCACAGTCTGCCGTCACCGCAGGGCATCTCGCGGCCCTCCGCCGGCTCGAGGCTCACGCGAAGGACACGAACCCTCTCACCGTCGAGGTCGGTGAGGGCTCCGTGGAGGGGCACGGGAGAGTGGAAGCGCCACGCACGCACCTGGCGCGCGACCTCGGCCGCCGGGCGAGACCAGTCGATCCAGGCGTACTCGGCCTCGAAGAACGAGAAGTAGCTCGCGCCTTCTTCGTCCTGCGGGTCGCCGGGATCTCCACGCTCGACCCGCTCGAGGACGATCGGGAGCACCGAGCCCACCGCCGGCCCGAACTTCGGCTCGAGATCCTCCCAGCGCTGCTCGTCTCCGAGCGGGATCGCCACCTGCCCGAGGACGTTGCCGGTGTCGAGCTCGGCGTCCATGTAGTGCAGCGTGAAGCCGATCTCGTCCTCGCCGTTTCGGATCGACCAGGCGACGGGGCTCGGGCCGCGATACCGAGGAAGAAGCGACGGGTGACCGTTGACGATCCCGTGCGTCGGCACGGCGACAGCGTCGGCCGGGATCTTCCAGGGAAACCCCGTGCAGAGCGCGAGATCCGGCTCGAGCGCGCGCAGCAACGGAGCGATCCCGTCGCGGCTGGACGGAATGATCACGTCGAGCTCGCCGGGCGCGTCGGCCAGGAGATCGGTCAGGCCGCCGTAGCGATCGGCCCGCTCACGCGTGCACATGAGTGCGACGGGCTCGTGGCCGAGCTCTCGAAGCATGGCCGAGTAGCCGACCACGGCCGGAAGCACCCGCGAGATGAGCACCACCCTCATCCGCGCTCGAACAGGCGAATGCGCTCCCAGTCGGTGACCGCCTTGTCGAAGAGCGCCTGCTCCGTGCGTGCGTAGTTCAGATAGTGGTCGACGACCCCGTCGCCCAGCGCGGCGCGAGCCATCGTGCCCGACTCGAGCGCGGCGACCGCCTCACGCAGCGACGACGGGAAGCGGTCGGCGTCGGACTCGTAGGCGTTCCCCTCGAGTGCGGGCGGCGGCTCGAGCTCGTTCTCGATCCCGTACAGCCCAGCGGCGATCGTCGCAGCGAACGCGAGGTACGGATTGACGTCTCCACCGGGGATGCGCGTCTCCACCCGTCGCGACGCGCCGTGTCCGACGAGCCGGAATCCGCACGTCCGGTTGTCGTAGCCCCAGGCGAGCGTCGTCGGCGCCCAGCTGCCGGCGGCATAGCGCTTGTACGAGTTGATCGTCGGCGCCAGGAAGATCGCGAGCTCGGAGAAGCAGGCGATCATCCCGGCGAGCCAGCGGTCGAAGAGCACGGAGTCGTCGGCGAATGCAGGTGAGCCGTCACGAAACAGGGATGCGTGGATGTGGCACGAGTTCCCGATCCACGACTCGAACGGCTTGGCCATGAACGTGATCGAGCAACCGTTCGCGTTGGCGATCTCCTTCGCGCCGTTCTTGTAGATCACGTGGTTGTCCGCCATCATCAGCGCGTCGGCGAAGCGGAAGTTGATCTCGTGCTGGCCGGGCCACGCCTCGCCCTTCGAGGTCTCGACCTTGATCCCGGCGGCGTGCATGCCGTTGCGGATCTGCCGGATCAGATCCTCGTCGTACGTGGTCGCGAGGATGTGGTAGTCGAGGATGTACGGGACGGACGGCGTCAGGTCCTCGTAGCGTTGCGCCCACGCCTCCTCGTAGCTCTCGCGCAGGAGATAGAACTCGAGCTCCGAGCCGGCCATCGGCGTGAAGCCGAGCGCGGCCGCCCGCTCCATCTGTGCCCGCAGCACCTGGCGCGGCGAGGGTTCCACGGGCGTGCCGTCGTGCCAGAGCACGTCGGAGAGGACGAGCGCCGTTCCTTCGAGCCACGGGATCCTGCGCAGCGTCGCGAGATCCGGCTTAATCGCGAAGTCGCCGTAGCCCCGCTCCCAGCTCGCGATCTCGTACCCCGGGATCGGATCCATCTCCATGTCGAGCGCGAGCAGGTAGTTGCAGCCCTCGATGGGATGGTCGTCGGCGATCTCGTCGCAGAAGAACTCGCCGTGCAGGCGCTTCCCCATGAGCCTGCCCTGCATGTCCGTGAACGCGACGACGACGGTGTCGATCTCTCCCGACCCGACCTCGGAGCGCAGCTCGTCGACGCTCAGCACCGGCGCAGTCTACGACCGCATCTCACGCACGCGTGCCGCGAATAGAGTCGTTGCGTGCGCGTCCGCGTCGGCGACGTCAGGCTCCATGTCGAGGTCGAGGGCCCCGGCCTCGTCGCAGACGGGCCGACGCTGCGCGAGCGGCCGACGATCCTGTTGCTCCACGGCGGGCCTGGCTTCGACCAGAGCTCGTTGCGCTGGTCGTTCGAGCCGCTCTCCGACACGGCACAGCTCGTGTACCTCGACCATCGCGGCCAGGGCCGCAGCGACGCGAGCTCGCCCGAGCGCTGGAACCTGGACACGTGGATCGACGACGTCGTCGGGCTCTGCGACGTCCTCGGCCTCGACCGGCCGATCATCCTCGGGCACTCCTTCGGCGGGATGGTTGCGCAGGGCGTTGCGATTCGGCACCCGGAGCTGCCTTCCAAGCTGATCCTGGCCAGCACCACCGCGAAGTTCCGCACCGACCTCGCGCTCGAGATGTTCGAGCGTCTCGGCGGCGAGGAGGCCCGCGCGGTCGCCGATGCCTACTTCGTCGCGCCGAGCGTCACGGCTCTCGAGCGCTTCATGGAGGTCTGTTACCCGCTCTACGGGACGACGCAGCCGGATCCCGACGTGCGCGCGCGGATCGTCGCGCGCCCGGAGGTGGGAGTCCACTTCTTCGCCGACGAGATCCACACCTACGACTTCCGCGACGAGCTCGACACGATCGTTTGCCCCACACTCGTGCTCGCGGGAGAGCTCGACCCGATCACCCCGGTCGCGTGCAGCCAGGAGCTCGCGGCCCGCATTCCGCAAGCGCAACTGGAGGTCGTGGCGAACGCGGGCCACGCGCCGTTTCGCGATCGGCCCGAGGAGACGCTCGGCGCGATCCGGTCGTTCGTGCTCGGCGGCTCTCACCCGCTTGGTTGACATGTCAGCGTGCGGGTGCACGTAATACGCGGTCTACACCGCAGGCAACCCCTGGGAGGGCACATGAGCACTGGTCAGTCGCCCGGCCAACACAGCACGGACGAGCAGATCCTCCACCGGCTGGGCTATGCGCAGGAGCTGCTCCGCGGCATGGGAGGGTTCCGCAACTTCGCGATCAGCTTCACGATCATCTCGATCCTCGCGGGGTGTCTCACGTCCTACTTCGTCGCGTTCGAGCGCGGCGGCCCGGTAGCCGTCACCTGGGGCTGGCTCCTCATCGGGCTGATGAGCACGATCATCGCGCTCTCGATGGCGGAGATCGCGTCCGCGTACCCGACGGCCGGCGGCCTCTACTACTGGGCGTCCAAGCTCGGCAGCCCGGGCTGGGGCTGGGCGACGGGCTGGTTCAACCTCATCGGACAGATCGCGGTCACCGCTGCCATCGGCTACGGCCTCGCGACGTTCGCGACCATCCTGATGGACTACTGGTTCAGCTACACGACCCGGATGGACGACTGGTTCGGTGCGTCCGCGAACTTCTCGATCTACGTGGTGTACGCGGTCTGCCTGATCCTGGCGGTGCTGATCAACTTCCTCGACATCCGCAAGACCTCCGGGCTGAACATGATCTCGGCCTGGTGGCACATGATCGGCGTGGTCTTCATCGTCGGAGTCCTGATCGTCGTCCCCGACCAGCACCAGTCGCTGTCCTACGTCTTCACGGAGACGGTCAACGCGTCGGGGTACGGAAACGGCACGACCTCCTGGTCGAACCCGGCGATGTGGTTCGTGTTCGGTCTCGGCCTGCTGATGGCCCAGTACACAATCACGGGCTTCGACGCTTCGGCGCACACCGCGGAGGAGACGAAGGAAGCCTCGCGCATGGCGGCGACAGGCATGTGGACGTCCGTCTTCGCGTCGGCGGTCTTCGGCTTCATCCTGCTCGTCGCCGTGACCGCAGCGATTCCCTCGACCGAAGGCGCGCTCGAGAACATCGGCGCGGTCGTGCCGTGGATCTGGGCGGAGTCGATGAGTCAGAACTGGTCGGAGGCGCTGCTCTTCATCTGCGTCGTCGCGCAGTTCTTCTGCGTGACGGCGTCGGTGACGTCCGCCTCGCGGATGATGTTCGCCTTCTCGCGGGACCGGGCCGTCCCGGGTCACCAGATGTGGCGTCGAGTCGCTCCGAATCGCGTGCCGCGCTACTCCGTCGTCGCAGTCGCGTTCTTCGCGGCTGTCTTGATGATTCCGGCGATCTGGAACTACCTCGTCGGCTACGCCGTCGGCACCGCGATCGCGGTCATCGGCCTGTACATCGCGTTCATCCTTCCGGTCTGGCTGCGGTGGCGGAAGGGCGATAGCTGGGACGAGCCGCGGGCGTGGAGTCTGGGCAGGCACTACAAGTGGATCGATGCGATCGCGATCGCCTGGGTCGCGATCATCACGATCCTCTTCATCTTCCCGCTGTACAAGGCCGGCCTTCCCTGGGAGGACGACTTCTCGTGGGAGCTGACCAACTACACGGTTCTCTGGTTCGCCGCGATCGGGATCGTGTTCGGTGGCTGGTGGTTCCTGTCCGCCAAGAACTGGTTCACAGGCCCCGTGCGCATGGGTACGGAAGAGGAGCTCGAGCGGCTCGAGGCCGAGCAATCCGCCCGGTTCGCCACGACGAACGACGCGTAGCAACTGCTGACTCGGCTGGCGGTGAGGGGCGCCGAAAGGCGCCCCTCACTCGTCTAGGCGAGTGCCTCTTGGAATGCGGCGGAATCGGCTGTGCGGCGAAGTCGCTCGAAGTGCTCGGCCGAGTACGCGTCGAAGTCGAAGTCGAGCTCGGACACCGCGGACTGGACCACGCCCCACATCGCCTCGCGAAAGTCGGACATGAAGCGCATGAGCTCGAGCGCCTGCCGGTCTTCCTCGCGCAGGTCCCCGAAGTACGCGGCGAGCAGGCCCTCGCTCTGATCCGCGTCGAGCTCGTGGTTGATCGAGAAGTTGGCGAGGTCGAAGAAGCGGTCGCCCATTCCCGCGTACTCCCAGTCCACGATGCGGAGGCGCTCGCCGTCGTCGAGGAAGTTCGCATTCAGGAGGTCGTTGTGGCAGGGAGCCGGCGTCACCGCCGAGCGCTTCGTCTCGACGCGCGACGCGATCTCGTGCGCCCACTCGAACGCCTCGGGCACCCCTCCCCCACGCTCGCTCGCCGTCCGGCGGTAGAGCTCGACGACGCGGAACGAGTCGAACGTGCCCGGAATCTCCGGCCCGTCGTGGAACATGCGCAGTGCGGCCGCCACCTTCACGAGCGTTTCCGGCTCGCGCATCCGGTCGAGGGACGGGATCTCGCCCTCGACGAAGCGTGTGACGAGCCAGCCCTCGGGCTCGACGAACTCGGCGACCTCCGGCCCGATGCCCGCCGCGGCGGCAGCCCGCGTCGCCGCAAGCTCGACGTGCCGGTCGATGCCGAGAAGATTCGTGTCCTTCCCTGCGACGCGGAGCACGAAGCGCTCGCCGTCGACCTCGACCTTGAGATTGTGGTTCGTGATCCCGCCGCCGAGCACGTCGAAGCGCGCGCCGCGGCCGGCCCAGACGCGCTCGACCTCGTCCGCGAACGCGCTCACGCGCGGATCCGCTCGCCCTTCGGGTCGAACAACGGCTCGTCGGCGACGACGCCGGGCACCCACTCGCCGAAGATCTCCACTGCGACCTCCGTGCCGACGTCGTGCGCGGCAGGGAGGTACGCATACGCGATCGACCTGCCGACCGTGTAGCCGTAGCCGCCGCTGGTCACGCGGCCGACGAGGTCCTCTTCGACCCGAACCGGCTCCGAGCCGAGAGCGATCGCGCGCGGGTCGTCGAGCGTGAGGCACCGCAGCAGCCTCTCCGGCTCGGCGACCGTGGCGAGTGACTCACGGCCGTTGAACTCACCCTTGTCGGGCTTCACCGCGAACCCCAGCCCGGCCTCGTATGGCGTGTCCTCGGGCGTGATGTCCGCTCCCCAGACGCGGTAGCCCTTCTCGAGTCGTAGCGAGTCGATCGCCTTGTAGCCGCCCGCGACGAGCCCGTGCTCGCGGCCCGCGTCCCAGATCGTGTCCAACAGCGCGAGGCCGAACTCGGAGCGGCAGTAGAGCTCCCACCCGAGCTCGCCGACGTACGTCACGCGCAGTGCGAGGCAGGGCACGTGGCCGACGGCGAGCTCCTGCGCGCGCATGTATGGAAACGCCTCGTTCGAGAGATCGGAGGTCGTGAGCGGCTGCAGGATCTCACGCGCTCGTGGCCCCCAGACCCCGAAGCACGCGTAAGCGGAGGTCTCGTCCTCCACCGCGACGGAACCGTCGTCGGGCGCGTGCTCGCGGATCCAGGCCAGGTCGTGCTGGCCGAACGCGGTGCCGGTGACGATGCGGAAACGATCGGCAGCGAGTCGCGTCACGGTGAAGTCGCACTCGATTCCGCCCCGCACATTCAGCATCTGGGTGTACGTGACCTGCCCCACGTCGCGCGCGACGCGGTTCGCGCACAGGCGCTCGAGCAGGTCGGCGGCCCCGGCCCCCGAGACGAGGATCTTCGCGAAGGAGCTCTCGTCGAAGATCGCCGCCGCCTCACGGCAGGCGGTGTGCTCGACGCCGACCGCCGGCGACCAGAGCTTCCCCGCCCAGCCGCGCGGACGCAACGACTCGTCGCCTTCCGCCGCGTTCGGCTCGAACCAGTTCGCGCGTTCCCACCCGGACTTCTCGCCGAACGCCGCGCCGAGCGCCTGCAGGCGCGCGTAAGCGGGCGACACCCTGAGCGGACGCCCGGCCGACCGCTCGTGGCCGGGGTACTTGACGTCGTAGTACGTCTCGTAGATCTCCTTCGTGCGCGCGAGCGTGTAGCCCTGGCTGCGGTACGCGGCGCCGAACCGCCGTGAGTCCATGTGCCACACGTCGAGCGAGGGCGTGCCGTCGACGATCCACTCGGCGACGAGCTTGCCCATCCCACCCGCGCCGGCCAGCCCGTGCGCGCAGAAACCGGCCGCGACCCAGAACCCACGCACGTCGGACGGCCCGAGGATGAACTCACCGTCCGGCGTGAAGGCCTCAGGCCCGTTCACGAGCTTCACCACCTCCATGTCCGCGAGCGCGGGGACGCGCACGAGGGCGTTCTCCATGAGCTCCTCGAAGCGTGGCCAGTCCTCCTCGAGGAGGCGTGAGTTGAAGTCCGCGGGAATGCCCTCGAGCCCCCACGGAGCGCACTGCCGCTCGTAACCGCCCATGATCAGCCCCCCGGACTCCGGGCGGAAGTAGACGAGCAGGGAGGGATCGCGCATCGTCGGCATGTCCACGGGCAACCCTGCGGGCTTCGCGATCAGGTACTCGTGCGCCATCGGGACGATCGGGACGTTCACGCCGGCCAGCGCTCCGATCTCGCGCGCGTACATCCCGCCGGCGTTGACGACGACGTCAGTCTCGATGGTGCCTCGATCCGTCTCGACGCCGGTGACGCGACCGCGCTCGACCGTCACTCCCGTGACACGCGTGCTCGTGGCGATCTCCGCGCCGCGCCGCCGCGCGCCCTCCGCGAGCGCGAACGTCAGCTGACTCGGATCGATGTAGCCGTCCGTGGGCAGGAACGCAGCGCCGAGCACACCGTCCGTCGTCATCGGCGGGAACCGCTCTTGCGCCTCCTCGGGTGAGATCAGATCGAGGGGGAGCCCGAACGTCTTCGCCCACCCCGCCTGCCTCGAGATCTCGTCCATGCGCTCGGGCGAGGATGCGAGGCGGAGCGAGCCGACCTCGCGCCACCCGGTCTCGAGCCCGACCTCGTCCCCCAGCGACCGGTAGAGGTCGACGCTCGCCATCATCATCCGCGTCAGGGCGAGCGAGCTGCGCAGCTGACCCACGAGCCCGGCCGAGTGGAACGTCGAGCCGCTCGTCAGCTCCGCCCGCTCGACGAGGACGACGTCGTCCCAGCCGAGGCGCGCGAGCCAGTAGAGGACGGAGCATCCGCCCACGCCGCCCCCGATCACGACCGCTTGCGCCCGCTCACGCATGGGCGAGAGCCTAAACCGCTCGTCGTCCGGCGAGCGAGGGCCGCGGAGATGCGCAAATTGCGAGAACTTTCGTCGCCGGCCCCTCTTGAACGGACACGACTCCTCTCGTAGGTTTCGGCGTGCGCCGAGCACGGGGCGCCGGTAGGACGAAGCCCCCCGACGAGCACTACGCGGAAGCGGAAGGTTCGTCGGGAAGGTGGACGAAAGCGTTCCCGGCTCGGCGAACTATTTTTCGGCCGGGCCTACGTGCCCGGCTCTTTTTTCCTCTCGATCGGCTCTATAGCAAGCGCGATGGCTTGCAGATTGGCTATTGCGAAAAGAAAAATACGCAATTTGCGGATGTCGGTCCGAAATCGCCTTGACGTCCTCGGGAGAGAGCCCTAGTGTGCGCGATGCACCGAGTACGGAACGCCAGAGGTTGATGGTTCTCCGAGAGGCAGTCGCTTCGGCGGCGGTCAGTCGGAAAGCCGGACGAAGGCGCCACCGGCTCGGTGCATTTTTTCGTGGACCGACCCGATCGTTGCCGCGTCGAGCAACGCCCCGTGAGGGCAGAGGGCGCGAGACGAGTTTCCGCAAAGTGCGATGAAATTCGCTCGGGAGTTCCTTGACCGGAGGTGTCCGTACCCGTAGTGTCCCCCATGCACCGAGCACGGAGTGTCTGAGGTTGATGGCTCTCCGAGTGGTTGTCGCTTCGGCGAGAGTCAGTCGGAAGGTCGGACGAGGACGCCACCGACTCGGTGCATTTTCTTTGCCCATCTAAGCTCGCGAGATGCGTCGCCTCCTCGCCCTCGTCAGCTCGATCATCTTCGTCGACGCGCTGCTCTTCACCGCGCTGACGCCTCTCGTTCCTGCCTACGCGGAGGAGTTCGACCTCTCGAAGGCCGGGGCAGGACTGCTCGTCGGCGCGTACGGCGCGGGCGCGCTGTTCGGCGGCATCCCGGGGGGGCTGGCCGCCGCGCGCTTCGGGCCGAAGCGGGCCGTGATCGGCGGGCTGATCCTGCTCTCGGTGTCCAGCTTCGCATTCGCCGCCTCCGACAGCGCCGTCACGCTCGGCGGCGCGCGGCTCGTACAGGGGCTCTCGAGTACAGCCACGTGGGCGGGCGCCCTCGCCTGGCTCTCGGTCAGCGCCCCGCGAGAGCGGCGAGGCGAGATCATCGGCACGGCATTTGGAGTCGCGATCTTCGGAGCGATTCTCGGTCCGGTGTTCGGTGGCCTGGCCGAGCTCGTATCGATCACGCTCGCGTTCACGGTCGTGGGAGTGCTCACGCTTGGGTTCGCGGGACTGGCGGCGCTCGCGCAGGCCGCGCCGCGCGAGACAGTTTCGTTTGCGGGAGTCGGACGAGCATTTCGCGACGAGCGCTTCGTGGGCGGCCTCTGGCTGAACATGCTGCCCGCGACGCTGTTCGGGCTGCTGATCGTGCTGACGCCACTGGCCCTCGACGACGCGGGCTGGGGTACGTTCGCGATCGCAGCCGTGTTCTTCGGCGCCGGACTGGTCGAGGTCGTGCTCAATCCGATGCTGGGGCGATACAGCGACCGCGTCGGCCGGCTCGTGCCCATTCGCGCGGCGCTCATGGGGGCGACCGTCGTCGCGCTCGCCCTGGCCGTCAGCTCGCGTGCGGCGCTCATCGCGTTGCTCGTGTGCGCCGCGTCGATCAGCTTCGGGAGCCTCTACACGCCCGGGATGTCGCTGACCTCGCACCGCGCCGAGACGGTTGGGCTCGCGCAGGGCCTGGCGTTCGGGATCATGAACACCGCCTGGGCGTTCGGCGAGCTCGTCGGGCCTACTGCCGGAGGGGCGCTGGCCGAGTCGACGAGCGATGCCGTGCCGTATCTGATCGGCGCCTGTCTCTGCGCGCTGACGCTCGCGGCCACGTACCGCGTCAGCGGAAGGATGCGAGCCCGTGCAGCGTGAGGATTGGGATCGCCGCTACGCGGCCGTCGAGAACCTCTGGTCCGCGAAGCCGAATCGCTTCCTCGCCGCGGAGGTGGCGGATCTCGAGGCCGGGCGCGCGCTCGACCTCGCGTGCGGAGAAGGCCAGAACGCAATCTGGCTCGCAACGCAGGGCTGGGCCGTGACAGCGGTGGACTACTCGGAGGTCGCGATCGAGAAGGCGCGCGGCCGGGCAGCCCGAGAGGGCGTCGCTGTCGGCTTCCGTTGCGCCGACCTCGTCGACTACGAGCCCGAGCCCGCGGCGTTCGAGCTCGTGGTCGTGCTCTATCTCCACATCCCCGCCGGCGAGCGCCGCGGCGTTCTCGAGCGCGCTGCAGCGGGACTCGCTCCCGGCGGCACCTTCGTGCTCGTCGGCCACGACCTCCTGAACCTGACGGAGGGCGTCGGCGGCCCGAGCGATCCGAACCTCCTCACCACACCGCACGAGATCGCGTCCGAGCTACCGGACCTCGAGATCGAGAAAGCCGAACGGGTCCTGCGTGACGTCGACGGCGAGGAGCGCGACGCCATCGACATGCTCGTCAGGGCGCGGCGACCGCTCCTGCGCTGACCTCGGCAGGGAACCGTTCGAGCGCCCACTCGACGTCGAGAGGAGCGAGGCGGTAGTCGCGTCCCCTCACGAGCGCGTAGTCGCCTGTCCGCGGATCCATCGGAAGACGCGACTCGACCGGATACCACCGGTTGTGCCGGTCGATGAGGTCGTTGACCTCGTCGAACGACTCGCGCCGGGCACGCGCCAGCCATTCGGTGCGGAATCTGGCCGGGTCGGCCGCGTGCTCGACAGCGAGGGCGCCACAGGCCTCACGTAGGCGCGACTCGTGCAGCTCCGTCAGCCGCTCGATCTCCCGAAGCCGCAGCATGTACGGCAAGGGGCCACGTGTGGCGACGAGGTAGGCCTCGGCCGTCGGTCGGAAGAGCCGCGCCCTGAACGGCAGCGGCCTCCCCGTCAGCGGGATCGTCTCGAGGTCTTCTGCGAGCGCTGCTCGCTCGCGCCGCTGGCGCGGCGTCTCCGGCAGGATCACGCCCTGCCGCAAGACCGCGTCACGCTCGGCCCGTTCCATACCCGGAGTGAAGCTGAGCCTCTACGGTCAGGGCGAGAAGAACCGGGCGAGCCAGGATCGCTGGGGTGACATCTCTTCGTCGCGCTCCGGCTGCGGAACGGGATCGGAATCGACCTCGACGAGCACAGGCGCCGGCAGTGATGCGGGGATCGGCGCGGGCTCGGCGGACGGCACGTCGACTGCCACCGGCGAAGGGACGTCCTCGACCACGCGCATCAGCTCCTGCTCGCCACGCCGCTCCGCGAGGCGCTCGAAGTCGCCACGGATGGCCGAGCGCATCTCGTCGAGCTGGCTCTCCTCGCGCATTGCCGGACCTTCCGGGCCTCGACGGAGAGTCCTTCTAGGAGCGTGGTGAGGCGAACGTGGCCGTCCAGACGACGGCGTCCGGCTGGCCCATAAGCCCGTTCGCGCGCACGGGCGCGAGGCCGACGTGCCGGAAGAGCCCGCTCATGATGTTCGCGCGGTGTGGAGGCGACTGGAGCCATGCGCTCACGACGTCGCGTGGGGTCGCCTTCCCCCATGCGCCCGCGAAGAGGTTCTCGCCGAAGAGGGCGAACCGGTAACCGGAGGCGTCGACCCCGGATGTCACAGACGACCCGCACGGCGTGTGGGAGAAGTCCCCGCACGACGCGACCTTGAGGCCCTTGCGCGCGGCGGCCGCAGAGAGTGCGGAGCGCCTCGAGAGACTCTTCATGTTCTCCTGGCGACGTGCCCAGTTGACGAGACACGCGACGGCGCGAACCTGGGACGCGACTGGTGCGTTCGCGTCCCCGGCGGAAGTACAAGCGCCTTCCGGGCCGAGGTACGTGCTCCACGCGCGCTCGGCACCGTCGGCGCGGCCGGCGAGCAGGAACGCAAGCAGCGACGCCGCCACGAGAGCAGGAGCGAGTAGCCGGGACGGTATTGCCGCAGACGCAAACGCCACGGGCCGCACCGTGCACCAGACTGCCTTTGGATCCTTCCCCTGACCGGGTGAGCTGCCGTCACCCATGTCAGTGATCCTGCCCCTCGTCAGGGATCACTCGGGGAGCCTATACCGTCCCCCGGGTGGTGGGTGCGCCAAGTGGCCGCCGCCAGCAGGCCCAGGGCCAGCGTCGGGAGAACGGTGAGGGCCCGGTACAGCAGGGTCGCGGCCACCGCCTCCGCATTCGGCGCGCCGAATGCGACGAGCGCCCCGGTCAGGCCTACCTCCACGAACCCGACGCCACCTGGCGTCAGCGGGAGCGCGCCCAGAATCCGGACGAGCGCCCACGCCGCGAACGCCTCGACGACGGTGACCTCCGACTCCGTGACTCCGATCACCCGGAGGCAGACGAGGAGCAGTACGAAGACCGTGAGGTGCCCGGCGAGCGTCGCGATCGTGATGACGTGCCAGCGGCGCTCGAGCAGCTCGAGCGCCTCCGAGCGAAAGACGACGAACGAGGCTCCTCCCCACGTGACCGGCCCGCGCCGGATCAGACGGAGAGCGCGATTGGCGGCGCGCGCGGCGAGATCGCCGATCCGGCTCGCCCACTCGGCTCTCCAGAGGATCAGCGTGAACGCCGTGATCGCCACGACCAGCACGGCCACGCCGACAAGAGCCGCGGTTCGCAGCGCCGGGTGATCCTCATTCTGCGACGTCAGGAGGGCCAGCGCGATGACCGGAAACGCGAGGTTCGCGAGCTGGTTCCAGATGCCCGCGACGGCCACGGCCAGAGCGACGGCCGCCGACGGGAACTTCCACGAGCGCAGCATCGAGTACGACGCCGCCATCCCGACTGCAGCTCCCGCCGGCGAGACGATCGAAAGCGCCGTCGACGCCTGGGTCATCGCCATCGCTTCCCGGAACCCGAGACCGGGAAGCGCCGCCATCCACGGAGGCGGGAAGGTCGCGAGGTTGAGGACGACGGCGCCCGCGAGCAGGAGCCAGTCCTGCCACCCGAGCGTCCGCACGACGTCGAGGACGTCGCGGTAGTTCGCGAACTCGGGAAGGACGAAGACGAAGACCACCACCACGACGGCGATGGAGCCTGCGGCCCCCAGGAGCCGCTTGTGCGTCTTCGTCAACCCTCGCCGGCGCGTCTCCGTGCCGTCCGACATCGAGAAGAACCTATCTGCGACCACCGACCATCGCCTATTCGGAAGGAGCCTCATGCATCGTCCACGCCCGTCCATCGCCCCCGGAACCGCGATCGCCCTCGTCGCGCTGTTCTTCGCCCTCGGCGGATCCGCCTTCGCGGTCGGCGAGAGCATGCAAGGGCCGAGCGTCGCGCAGCAGCGCTGCACGAACGGAGCGATCCGTGGCATCGCCACCGTGGTCGGCGCCCCGAACCAGGGCATGGCGAACGTGCCGGACAGGCTCACGGGCGCCCCGAACCTCTTCGCCCGCAAGTTCAACTGCACCGGCAAGGCCGTGCAGGTGCGCCGAGTCGAGGCCGGCGTCTTCGAAGTGAGGTTCGTCGGGATCGCCGGCGCCAGCGCCGTCGGCAGCGCCGTGTCCGACGACGCCTACGCGACCGTTCGCAACGGCTCGGGCGGCTCGTTCATCGTGACGATGCATCCCGCCGGCCGCGACGACCGCGCCGACCTCGGCTTCACGCTGATGGCAGGCTGACGGCTACGGAAAGCGCGGAGAGGCGAACGCGGCGACGCCTCCCGCGAGCAACAGCAAGACGCCGCCGATCGCGAGGAAGAGCCATGTGATCTCGCTCTCGCCGGGCTCGCGGCCGAGCCGTGAGCCGAGGTTCTCGTACGCCTTCCCGAGCGCGTCGGCCGTGCGCGCCTCCGTGAACTCCCCGCCGGTCGTCTCCGCGATCGCGCGCAGCGTGTCCGGATCCGGCGGGACGGGGATGAGCTCGCCCGTGTCCTGGCCGGGGATGCCGCCGAACGGGCCGCGCTCGATGACGCCTTCGGGCGTTCCCAGCGCGATCGTGTAGACGGGGAAGTTCGCCTCCTTCGCGATCTGCGCTCCCTCGAGCGGCTGCAAGAGACCTCGCGTCTGGGCGCCGTCGGAGAGGAACAGGATCGACACCGGGCTCTCCTGCTCCTCCGCCTCCTCGTCCGGCTCGGTCGACTGGGCGAGCGTGCGCGTCGAGTCGGGCGCGGGAGCCGCAGTCGAACCCTCCTCGGGAACGAGGTCGGTCACCTGGCGACCGAGCAGCGTCGCGGTCTGGAGCGCGTCGCCGATGGCCGTGCCGCCGAAGACGAGGAACTCGTCGATGTCGGTGATCGCCGCCTCGACCAGCTCGTGGTCGTCGGTCGGAGGCGTCGCGACCTGGGCCTCGCCGGCAAAGACGACGAACCCGATGCGGAGATCGTCCGGGGCCTGGTCGATGAACGTGCGCAGAGCCTCCTGCGCCGCTCCCAGGCGCGTCGGCTCGACGTCCTTCGCCTGCATCGAACGGGACGTGTCCACGACGAGTATCACCGTCGCCTTCTCCCGCAGCAGCGTGCGCTCGACGTGCGGGCGCGCGAGCCCGACGACCAGCGCTCCCAGCCCGAGCACGAGAATCGCAGCGGGCACGAAGCGCAGCCACGTGTGTCGCCCCGAGACGACCGTGGCGAGGACGTCGAGGTTCGTATAGCGCACGGCGTAACGCGCGCGCCGGCGCTCGGCCCAGAGCCACAGCCCGACGAAGGCCGCGACCACGAGCAGGCCCAGCAGCATCCAGGGGCTCTGGAAGCTCATCCGGACCTCGAGCAAAGCGCGCTGACCTGGACGACCGCGCGGACACCTGCGAGCTCGGCATCACCGCTCACGCGAACGGCCACTCTGCCGCCAGCGACTGTCTGAGCGCCGGAGACACCGGCGACGAGGCTCGGGCTCGGCGGCGTCCGCGTGTAGAAGCCGAAAGCGTGCGATCCGCCCACCAGGCGCTCGCCCGCCGAGCAGCGCTGCGTGACTGTGGCCGAGCCGGGCCGGACGCGAACCGTCTTGACCCGCCGGGTCACGGGGCGTCCCGGCCTGACCTGCGACACGGACGTCGGCACCCGCGAGCCACCGCCCGTCTGCGGCATGCAGCCGATGAACGGCTTGAAGCTCGCAGTGGCGGCCGAGCGACCGACGAACGTCCCGAGGAAGACCGCCGAGCGGGACGTCGTGATGCCGGGGTTGACCGGACTGCCCGTGGTCCCGACGAAGCCGACGTCGATCGCGCGCGAGCTCAGTCGCGCATCGGTGCCGCCGACGATGTAGCCGCGCGGGCACGTCAGCTGGAACTCGACGCGCTCCCGCTGTGCGCCCGTAGACGTGGGTACCGCAACCCACGGCCCTGCGACCGGGATGCAGACCATGAGCCCGTCGCACTCGTTCGCGCCCCCCGCGGGCGCGGCGACGGCAAGCGCGGCTCCGGCGGCGACGAGAGCCCAGAACGCGCGCATTCGCGTCACGGAACCCTCCGGAACAGGAAGGCCGAGATCGTCGCCGCGAGTAGCAGCAGCGCAACCGCGATCGCGGCGAAGACGTCCGTGATCTCGCGGTCCTGCTCGCGTGTGCCGAGACGCGAGCCGAGCTCCTCGTAGACCTCGGTCAAGCGCTCGGCGTCCGGCACCGCGAAGAACGTCCCTCCAGACGTGGCTGCAACCTGCTCGAGCGTCTCGGGATTCGGCGGCACGCGGATGATCCTGCGGAAGCCGCCGGTCAGCTCCTCCTCGACGACGCCCTCGGCGGTGCCTACGAGGACCGTGTACACCGGCACGTCCTGCGCCTTCGCCTGCCGTGCCGCCTCGGCGGGCTCCACCTGGCCGCCGTCCCGGGCGCCGTCCGAGATGACGACGATGGCGCGAGGCGGCGCCTCGACCTCCTCGGCTCCGTCGGCCGGCTGCGGTTGTCCGACGCGAAGCGAGAGTGCGACCGCGTCACCGATGGCGGTGCCCTCGCCGGCAGTGAGCGTGTCGAGTGCCGTGACGACGAGCTCGCGATCCTCCGTCGGAGCGACACCGACGGACGCACGGGTCGCGAACGACACGACGCCGACGCGGAACTTCTCGGGCACCTCGTCAAGGAAGGTCTTGGCGGCGATCCGCGCCGCATCGAGACGGGTCGGCTCGACGTCCTTTGCTTTCATCGAGCGCGAGACGTCCATCGCGAGGACGATCGTGGCTTCCTCGCGCGGCACGCTGACGGTCGCGTGCGGGCGCGCCACGCCGACGATGAGGAAGACGAGCGCGGCGAGCATGATCAGCGGAGGCAGGTAGCGGAGACGGCCCGGTTCGCGGTCGACGACGTTCGGCAGCAGCTCGGGGTTGCCGAACGCCGCCTGTGAGGCAACTCGCCGACGATCGCGATCCACGTAGAGGGCAACGAGGACGGGGATCGCAGCGAGCGCCACGAGCACGAGGGGCCAGGTGAAGCTCATCCGCGGCTCCGCCGCAGAAAGGTCACGAGCGGCCGCAGCCAGTCGCCCGATGTCGTGAGCACGACGTGGCGCGCGCCGACGGACGTGAACGCGCGCGCGACTCCCTCGCGCTCGGCCGCAGCGGCGAGTGCGAAGCGCTCGCGCAGTCGGCGGCTGCGGGTGTCGACGCGCAGCTGTCGCCCGGTCTCCGGATCCACGAGGTAGAGGAGGCCGACGTTCGCCAGCTCCTGCTCCCTCGGATCGCGAATCTCAACGGCGATCACGTCATGGTGCCCTGCGAGCTCGAGGAGAGGCCGGCGCCAGTCCGCGGGACCTCGAAAGTCCGAGACGACGACGACGAGGGAGCGCTGCCGGGCGAGGGCACCCGCCCTCGAGAGCGCACCGCCGAGCGTGCTCGCCCCAGGGCCTTCCGGTGGCGGGTCGCCGTGCAGGGCGGTCAGCAGACCCACGAGCCCTACGCGTCCCTGTCTCGGGGGAATGGCATGAAACTCGTCGCCGCCGAACGCGACGACTCCGAGCCGGTTGCCGCGCCGGGTCGCGAGATGGCCGACCGCGACCGCCACGCCTTCCGCGACGTCTGCCTTGCGCCGGTCCGCCGTCCCGAACTGCATGGAGACGGACGTGTCGAGCACCAGCCAGCTTACGAGCACGCGCTCGGCGAGGTCGACGCGCACGTGTGGCTCGCCGGTGCGCGCGGTGACGTTCCAGTCGATCCTCCGCACGTCGTCCCCGGCGACGTACGGACGCATCATCGCCAGCTCCGAGCCCGTGCCGAGGAGGTTCGAGCGGAAGTCGCCCGCCATGAGGCCCTCGACGCGGCGCCCGATCGAGACGTCGAGCGCACGCAGGAGGCCCTCGGCCATCGGGCCGGGGCCAGGGCGCGCCGACGTCGGTGAAGCGAGGAGCGCGCCGACGTTTTTCACGACTCTACGTCACCTCACGCCGCGCTCGCTCGCGCGAGATCCAGCTGCGGTGTGGGCACGACCCCGAGCACCTGATCGAGGATCGAGTCCGGCGTGACCTCCTCGGCGAGCGCCTGGTACGACAGCACGAGCCGGTGCCTGAGCGCATCGCGCGCGAGCGCCTGCAGGTCGTCGACCACGGCGTAGTCGCGGCCGCGCACCAGTGCGAGCGCGCGGGCACCCTGCACGAGGCTGATTGGCCCGCGCGGGCTCGCGCCGTACGAGATGTACTGCGCGAGGTCGGGAAGCCCGTGCGCCGCCGGCTCGCGCGTGGCCGTCGCGATGTCGACGGCGTAGCTGACTAGCGATGGGTCGACGTAGATGTCGAACACGGCCCGCTGCAGTGCCGCGAGATCCTCGAGCGACAGCACCTGCTTGAGCTCCGGATGGTCGACGAGCTGCCGCTGGACGACGGTGAGCTCCTCGTCGTGCTGCGGATAGCCGATCAGCACCTTCAGCAGGAAGCGGTCGATCTGCGCCTCGGGCAGCGGGTAGGTGCCCTCGGACTCGATCGGGTTCTGCGTCGCCATCACGAGAAACGGCGAAGGAACTCGGTGCGTGTCGTGCCCGATCGTGACCTGACGCTCCTGCATGACCTCGAGGAGCGCGGACTGCACCTTCGCGGGCGCGCGGTTGATCTCGTCCGCGAGCAGGAAGTTGCAGAAGACCGGCCCGAGCTCGGTGTCGAACGTCCCCTCCTGCGGGCGGTAGATGCGCGTCCCGACGAGATCCGACGGAACGAGGTCAGGAGTGAACTGGACGCGCGCAAACGACCCGCCCAGAACACCGGCGGTGGTCTTGATGGTCAGCGTCTTCGCGAGCCCGGGCACACCCTCGATGAGCAGATGGCCCTGAGCGAGGAGGCACACGAGTACCCGCTCCAGCATCGCGTCCTGCCCGGCGATGATGCGGCGGATCTCGAAGAGCGCCTGCTCGAGCTGCTCCTGGGCCTGCTCCGGGGTGGGCGTCGAACCTTCGCCGTTCTCGGTCATACGAAATCCCTTCTCTCGCGGCTCAGAGTTGCATACGAAAGCAGGCGCCTCACGGGTTTGGGTGAACGTGCCGTGACGCGCACCCTAGGAACGCTGCACGCCCATGGTGATCGAGCCGACGTACGCCGACCCACTCTTCGCGAGCTTCAGCGTCGAGCGCCTGCCCCCGTTGCGGTAGATGCTGTCCTGTGCGTTCCGCGTGCTCCGGCTCGGACGCCGGTTGTACGGGCTCCGACGGTAGACGCTGTCGGTGAACGCATCGGAGAAGTAGAGCTGCCCCGTGTGGACGACGTTCCCGCCGATGTGCACCATCGTGTGGATGTGGACGGTGCGTCCCTGGTACCAGCCCGGATACAGCGTCTTGAAGATCGCGGCGCCCTTGGCGTCCGTGCGCTGCACACCGCGCAGGAAGCGCTCGTCCGCTTCGGCGCCCGTCGCGGAGTACGTGCCCTCTGCGTCGCAGTGCCAGATCTCGACGGCGGCGCCCTTGATGGGCTTGCAGTTCGCCACGTTCACCACGGTCAACCGCAGGGTCAGCGCTGCACCGGGTCGGCCCTCGGTGACGGTTCGGCGCACGGCGGCGTCGTCGACGTAGTACGGCCCCTCGGTTTGCTCGGGAGCGAGGACGCAGCTGACGAGTCCCGAGGAGACGCCTGCAGGCCCGGCTCCGGCTTCCTCTGCATTGCGAAGACCTGCAAGACCGGCGGCGCCGGCGACGAGGCCCCCGAGAGACGCGAGCGACGCTCGGCGTGAGATTCGTTCGTCGTCCACGCGACGAGGGTAGCGCCGGCCGCCTGAAAGCTGGTTAAGACCTGAGCGGCTCGATCCAGGCGACCGCCTTGGCCGAGCCGCCGACGAGGAACGCAGCTCCGTAGCGGCCGTCTCTGGTGTCCTCCACGATCCGGACGTCGTCGCCGAGATCGATCGGGTGGCGATAGTCGAGCCGGGCGCGATGCGGCAGGCGTAGATCCGGCTCGTGTCCGGCGAGCCGGTGCTCGATCGCGGCCCAGTAGGCCGCGTTGTTGACGTGTCCCATGCGGTCGACGTCCGTCGCGCGGAGCGGCCATGGGACCTGGTCGTCGCCCGTCGGCACCGGCAGTGTCAGCTTCGTCGACGCGATGCGGCCCTGAGCCGCCTCCTCGTACTCCTCGAACCCCGCGCCAACCCGTTGCGGCCGTGCGTCGGGACCGAGATGGATCCAGGTGCTGTCCACCTCGACGGCGCCTCCCGCGTCTCCCGCAAGCGACCAGCGACGGCCCGCCGCCAGCGACGAGAAGCTGCTGCCCCACGTGACGATCTCGACCGCGGCGTCCGTGAGGAACGGCGCGACCACGTCGATCCTGATCGTTCGGAGCACCCAGAGATGCTCGGGTGCTCCCCAGCCCGTCTCCCAGACGTCGTCGACCGCCGCGTCCTGGAGGTATCGCGCGACTGCGTCGAGCCGGAGGCGCCCGGTTGCGTCGGTGTCGGACAGCCTCGCCCGGTATGCGACACGGAACGTCCTACCGGTCGGCGGCTGCGGGACATGAGGCTCCACGCGAAGACCCTATGACAGGCGAGAACCATCCTCTCGTCGTCGGGGCCGACCACGACGTAGCCGAGCCGCTCGTAGCCGTCTCGACGGGTTGACGCTGAGCGAGATCCGTTCCACGCCGTTCGCACGCGCATACGCGTGCACGGCCTCCATGGGCGCCGTGCCGATGCCGGTATCGCCCGGACGGCCCCCACCCTCGTAGAAGATCGTGAGCTGTGGGAGGCGAAGGAGCAGTGCCTTCGGCGGGAGACGCCTCTTCGGGGTTCCATGCGAGCGCGGCGTAGAGCATGTCGCGCAGAAACGGGATCTCGTCGGCGCGGAGGGGTCGGATCTCGACCATCGCCCGCGAGTCTTCCATGGAGGTAGCCTCGGCGCGGTGAGCAGCCTCGACGACCTCGCCGCGCTCGAGCCATTCGCGATCTGGGACGGAGTCGTCGCGCGGTCGATCGACGGCGAGCGCGTCGGCCTCGCCATCGTGGAGCTCGACCCGGAAACGGTCGTGCCGGAGCACCACCACGACAACGAGCAGCTCGGGATGGTTCTTCGCGGCACCGTCCGCTTCCGCGTCGGTGACGAGACACGCACACTGGAGCCCGGCGGTACCTGGCGGATACCCCCGAACGTCCCGCACGAGGTGCACGTCGGCCCGGAAGGCGCCGTCGTGATCGACGTGTTCTCACCCGTGCGCGAGGACTGGCGGACGCTCGAGCGGCTCGACGCACGCACTCCCGTCTGGCCCTGACGCCGCTCAGGGGAAGGCGTCGTCGGCAGGCGCGAGATCGAGCCGGCCGCCATCGCGACATTCGTCCGAGACGCGGTACTCGACGGTCTCGAGCCCGCGGAGGCGGTTCTCGGTGAGCTGCTGCGCCATCAGCCGCCGCGCCGTCCGCTCGTCGAGGCCGAGCTCCTGCCCGACTGCGACGCCCGACTGCAGCCCGTAGCACTCGACCGTCGACTCGGCCCGCTCGCCCCTCAGATGCCACGACTCGTGCGCGAGGACGGCGATGGCCCGTCCGGTGACGCTTCCGCGCTCCTCGCCTCTGAACGCGAGCCGGTAGAGCGCGAAGCAGATCTCCGGCGTGACGTAGGTGCGATCGCCGCCCACGACCGCGATGCCGTCGGCGTGCTGGACGTAGCCAACGTAGTCGCGCGCTTCGTCGCAGCCAACGGAGACGGGCTTCTCGGCGATCTCGGAGGCAACCGCTGAAAAGCGTTCGACCGCCTCGAGTCGCGTTTCACCGTCGAGTGAGTCCCAGCCCGTACGGCTCTCGACGAACCAGGCGAGGCCGGCGAGAGCGCACAGGAGCGCAAGCCCGACGACGAACCCGCGATAGGGCGACCGCGGCGCCGGCACCAGCACCTCCGTGTCGTCGTCGTCAGCCTCCTCGAACCCGTACCTGTCGCGATCGACCTGCTGCGGTAGGCGATCCGGCACGCGCCGCCGCCCACTCCCGCGGATCGCGCCGACCAGGAACTGCAGCTCGAGCCCGAGTGCGATCGCGAAGACCACGAGGAGCGGCACCTTGTCGCGCAGCACGGCGGGGCCGAGGATCCACGCGAGGACGAAGGCCGCGAGCGCGATCCGCAGGACGACGGAGGTCGACACGCGGGCGACGGTAGCGCCGCCGAGCGAGGCGGAGTGGGCCCGACCGCAGCAGGCCCCTGCCTCCGACCGACAAACTGGCAGCGGAAGTCGCCGCGTTCGACGTCGTGATTCGCAGACGGAGCCGAAGCGGTTCGGACCGGCTAGCTGCCGGTCGTGGAGAAGTGCATGTAGTCCTTCGTGTCGCCGGACCAGTCGCCGCCCCAGCCCCAGCCGATCGAGGCGAACGCGCGAACGACGGCCGGTGTGACCATGCCCTTCTTCAGCGGTGTGCGATCGACGTACGGCCGGCTTCTCGCGTCGTACACGGCACCGCAGCCGATGTACGGGTTCTCGTTCGGATTGACGTCGACTGCGTGGCCGTAGGCGTGATTCGACCAGTTGCCGCTGCCGCTCCCGCACGGCGACGGCACCGCACGCCGGCAGTGGAACGACCCGGTCACGTCACCGTCGGCGGGCTGCGCGCGCCGCGGGCCGTACATGTCGTCGAGCCGCATGTGCCGGATCGGGAACTTCTGCGCGTGCAGCTTCTTGAACACGGTGGCGAGTTTCCTGGCCGAGTCCCGATGCACCACGAGTTGGCCCTGGTGCTCGCGCCCGTCGAACCCCCAGTGCGTCACGGTCAGAAGGCGGAGGTCGGAGAGCGGCACCGGGCAGCCGGGCTGCCAGAACCGCCCGTGGAGCGCGCGCTCGAGCGGGGCCGGGAGCGGTTGCACCGACGAGTCGTAGGACGCGAACGCCACGACGGCCAGCGGTAGGGCGAGGAGTCGCAGCACTGCGCTCAAGGGTGCCGCGTGCCACGCGCGCTCGTCAAGCGTCGACCGTCGAGTCCCGCCGGGCCGGAAGCTTCGGGTGGTCGGTGGGATAGACGCCGACCGCGAACCCGTAGACGGTGTCGCCGGATCGTGGGAGCTGATCGAACTCCGTCACCAGCTCCGCCATCCGCTCCCAGAATGCCGACGCC
>DASQLF010000139.1:0-6591 GCA_035630135.1 Gaiellaceae bacterium | reverse complement strand
TCGTCAGCTAGGCGGGCTCCCAGACCTCGAAGCGGTTGCCCTCCGGATCGACGGCCCAGCCGAAGCGGCCGATCCCGTCGAGCAACTCGAGTCGCTCGTCCACGTCGACGCCCGCGGCGCGGAGCTGCGCGAGCATCGCATCGAGGTCGGCGACGGTGAAGTTGACCATCCCCTGCTTCGCCGCCGGCCAGTAGTCCGTGTCCTCTGCGAACGGCGACCAGACCGCGTTGCGGCTCTCGGGGAAGACCGCGTAGGCCTCGCCGTCCTGCACCGGGACGCCGAGATGTTCTCGTACCACTCGGCGAGCGCCTTCGGGTCGCTCGCCCGGAAGAAGACGCCGCCGATCCCGTCACGCTCCATCAGCGCGTCGACGCTAGCTGCCCGCACGCAGCCTCGATATCGCGGCCGCGCGTGAGCCGTACCGTCGCCGGGATGCGCGCTCGCTCGAGGACGGTCTTGAAGCGCTCGATCGTGTCGCGCGACGAGCCGTCGAAGAGGCCAGTCGGGTTGTACGGGATGAGGTTCACCTTGAACGACCGCGGGTCGAGCACCGCTGCGAGTGCGCGCGCGTCCGCCACCGAATCGTTCACGCCGGCGAGCATGACGTACTCGACGAAGACCTTTCGCCGGCGAAGCTCGAAGTAGCGCCGGCACTCGGCGAGCACTTCGGCCAGCGGGTACCGGTCGTTCACGGGCATCAGCTCCGAGCGCTTCACGGGATCAGCCGCGTGCAGCGACAACGCGAGCCGGATCGGCGTGTCCACCTCGTCCACGAAGCGCGTGAGTCCCGGCATCCAGCCCACGGTCGAGATCGTCGTCCGCCGGGGCGTGATTCCGAGATCGGGAAGAAGTCGGGCCGACTCGATCACGCCGTCGTAGTTCAGGAACGGCTCGCCCATGCCCATGTAGACCGCGTGGTTCACGGGCTCGCGGCGGCGGAAGTGGAGCGCCTGGTCCAGGATCTCGAACGCGGTGAGGTTGCGGCCGAACCGCATCGCGCCCGTCGCGCAGAACGTGCAGGTCAGCGGACACCCCGACTGGGACGAGAGGCAGAGCGAACGGCGGCCGTCGCGATAGCGCATGAGGACGGCCTCGACCGGGTGGCCGTCAGCAGTGCGGAAAAGTGCCTTGATCGTGCCGTCGCGGGACTCACGCTCGGTGACGAGCTCGAGCGTCGTGAACGGAACCGAGTCTTCGAGCGAGGTGCGCAGAGCCTTGGGCAGCGTCGTCATGTTCTCGTACGCGGTGACGCCTCTCGCCGTCCACTCCCACACCTGGCGGGCGCGATAGGCGGGCGCCCCGCGCTCGGCCAGCGTCCGTTCGAGCAGCGCGAGATCCATCCCGCGGACGGTAGCGTCCCGACCGTGATCGACCTGCGCTCCGACACGGCGACGCGCCCGACCGAGGGCATGCGGCGCGCGATCGCGGAGGCGGAGGTCGGGGACGAGCAGAAGCGTGAGGATCCGTCCGTCAACGCGCTCCAGGAGCGCGCCGCGGCGCTCCTCGGGCACGAGGCGGCGGTCTTCGTGCCGACCGCGACGATGGCGAACCAGATCGCGCTCAAGCTGCACTCGCGGCCCGGCGACGTCCTCATCGCGGAGGAAAACGCGCACGTCGTGATCTACGAGTACGGCGGCGCGGCTGCGCACGCGGGTCTCATGACCGCGGCGCTACCCGGCGACCGCGGCCGGCTCACCCCGGAGCAGGTGCGCTCGGCTGCCGAGCCGAGTACGAAGGTCGCGGATCAGCGCGCGGCGATCCTCGCGCTCGAGAACACACACAACGCCTCCGGAGGACGGGTCTGGCCGCTCGACGAGCTCGAGGACGTCGTCTCGACGGCGCGCGAGATAGGTCTGGCCGTCCACCTCGACGGAGCGCGGCTGCTCAACGCGTCGACGTCGCTCGGGGTCGCGCCGGCGGAGATCTCCGGCCGCTTCGACACCGTGACCCTGTGTCTCTCGAAAGGGCTCGGCTGTCCGCTCGGGGCGATCCTCGCCGGATCGGAGGAGCTGATGGAGCGCGCCTGGCGGGAGAAGCATCTGTTCGGCGGCGCGATGCGCCAGGCGGGGATCGTCGCCGCAGCGGGTCTCTACGCGCTCGACCACCACGTCGAGCGGCTTGCGGACGACCATGCGCGCGCGCGCACGCTCGCCGAGGCGCTCGACGAAGCCGGCGTACCCGTGGATCTCGAGCAGGTCGAGTCGAACTTCGTGCAGGTCGACGTCGCCGCGCTCGGGGTCACGACCGGTGAGGCGCTCGACCGGCTGAAGGCGGCAGGTGTCGGCCTCTCGCCGACACCGCATCCGGGCCGTCTCCGCGCGGTTACGCATCTCGAGATCACGGACGACGACATCGCTCGTGCGTCCGAGATCGTGCCCGAGGCGCTGCTCGCCGCCGTTCCGGCGGCCTAGACGACGCGGTCGCCTGCGATGTAGAACGCCGTCGCCACGACGCCGTAGGCGAGGAGGAGGGCGATGCCGCGAGCGCGGCTCGACTGGCCGCCGAACAGCATGACGAACGTGAAGAGGAGGGAGCCGGCGAGCGCGGCGATCTCGACCGGCCGGAAGCTGAGCGAGAGCGGGTCGATCAGCCACGACAGAAGCGCCACCGCCGGGATGAGAAACACCGCGACCTGCGCCGCCGAGGCGAGCGCGATCTCGGCGGCGAGTGCGATCTTGCCTCTGAACGCGACGACGACCGCGCCGCCGTGCTCGGCCGCGTTGCCGACGATCGCGACGATGACGGCGGAAACGAAGAACTCGCTGAGGCCCACCTTCTCGGAGAAGACCTCGAGCGAGCCGACGAGAATCTCCGCGACGAGCGCCGTGACGACGGTCGCGAGGGCGAGCACTCCGAGCGCGGCTCGAAGCGACCAGCCCTTGATCTCCTCGTCGGACGCGATGTGGAGCGTCGCGTGCCGCCGGAGCGAGTAGATCGTCACCACGACATAGACCACGAGGAGGACGATCGAGATCGCGGCCGACACCTGAGCGAGCTCGTCGGTGTCGGGATCCGAGTTCCAGCCGGGAATCGACGGAATGAGGAAGAGGAGCGTCGCGAAGCCGATGAGTCCGAACGCGAGGAAGCTCGAGAAGCGGTCGAGGGTGCCGCGACCGCCCGCGACGAGAGAGGCGCCGAGCACGAGCAGCAGATTCCCGATGACGCTGCCGGTGAGGGAGCCGCGCACGACCTCGGTGAGGCCTTCGTTCACGGCGATGAGGGCGATGATCAGCTCGGGCGCGTTACCGAACGTCGCGTTCAGGAAGCCGCCGATCCCCGGACCCGTGTGCTCCGCCGCATGCTCGGTCGCCTCGCCGATGAGCCATGCGAGCGGGATCAGCGACACGGCCGCGAGAACGAACTCGAACGTCTCCGGCGGGTGGACGAGGTAATGCAGCGCGATCGTGAGCGGGCCGAGCGCGAGGAGCGCGAAGAGGACGCGACGAACCACGGTCGGAGAAGGCTACAGACGACTCCCGAGGTTCCAGCCGGTTCGACGCCCGTGTCGCCACTGCCTGAAAACCTCGTTCTTGTCAAGACTTGCGGCGAGCGACACGGGTCGCACACAATCGGGACGTGGACGACGCCCGAGCGACGATCGAGCTCCCTCTCCGGATCCAGGACGAGGTCACCTGCCGACATTGCGACGTCCACTGCGAGAAAGTCGTGTACCCGGCCGCCTGCCTGCGGATGGCGTGCCCGTTCGTCTACGCCTACGAGGCCTGGGGGCACACGTACGTCGGCTGCATGCAGAAGATCTACGACGTCGAGATCGACCTCGACCTGCTCGAGGAGGCCGAGTCCGGACGCGCGGGCTTCGGCGCCGTTCGTGCGCGCCGCGCACCGCTGCCGATGTGCGAGGTCGAGGTGGTCGGCACGTACCCGCACCGCGAGGACGAACTCGGCTGCCGCATCCCGGAGTTCCACGAGCTCCCGCGCGAGCGCGCGACCTTCCGCGTCTTCGCGACGATCTAGCCGAAGCGGATCGAGGCTGCCGAGCGCGCGAAGGTCTGCGCGTAGCTCTTCTGGAGGCGCGGAAGGGTCGTGTAGGTCACGACGACGCTCTTGCCGCGTCGCGGGAAGGCGTACTGGAGGGTCGAGACGGTGTACGTGCGACCGACGGTGATTCGAAACGGATAGGCGAGACGCACGCCGCGCACGCCGTCGATCGTGACGGCGCGGTGAGTGACCTTCGCCGATCCGGCGATCCGCTGGATCTCGGCGACGATCGCTGCGCGGTACTGGTCGAAGGTCACCGTCGGGATCGGTGCGACGACGACGTTCACGTTGGTCGCGAAGCCGCTCTTCACGGCCGGGTCGAGCGCGAGGAACTTCGCAGCCGATCCCGCGCCCGAGAGCTGACCGAGGTACGGCGCGAGCTTCGGGTTGTCCCGGCTCAGCTTCGCGATGGTCGCGGGCGGGAGCGACGCGTCCACCGCCACCCAAGGTGCCGGCACGGCGAGTGACAACGCCTGGCCGGGAATCGCGTGCCGCTCGAAGCGCACGGCGGCGGACGCGGTTGCGACCAGCGCAGCTGCGAGCGCACAGGCGAGGAGCGTGACCGTCGAGCGGCGCATGTCCTGACTGTAGTCCCCGTCTACGAGCGTCGCTTCCAGCGAGCGCGACCGCGACGTCCAAGCACGCGCATGCGGTCGAGATCCTCCGTCGCATCGCCCTCGTCCTCCCACGTCTCGACGATCGCCGGCAGTCCCGCGAAGGCGGGATGGCCGAGGAAGACGGCGAGACCGTCGCCGATCAGCCCCTTGCCGACGAGCTCGTGGCGGTCCCGGTTCGAGCCGAGAGCCGTCTGCGAGTCGTTGACGTGGAGGACACGGAGCCGGTCGAGCCCGATACGCGCGTCGAGGTCCTCGAGGGCATCGTCGAGCACATCGGGATCGGACACGTCGACCCCGGACGCCCACCAGTGGCACGAGTCGATGCAGATTCCGAGGCGAGGATGGCGGTCGACCGCGTCGGCCAGTACCTCGAGCTCCGCCACGGAGCGGCCGATGGTTCCGCCGGCGCCCGCGGCGTTCTCCATGCACAGCCAGAGGTCGTCACTCGTCAGCTCGAGCAGCTCACGAAGTGCGGGCACGATGAGCTCCACGGCCTCGTCGAAGCCGAAGCCGAGGTGCGAGCCGACGTGGAACACGACTCCCTCGGCGCCGATCGCGTCCGCCGTCTCCATGGTCGCGCGCAGAGCAGCGAGCGAGTTCTCGCGGACGGCCTGATCACGGCTCGCGAGGTTGACGAGGTAGAGCGCGTGGCAGCTCACGGTCTTCACCCGGGCTTGCCGACGGCGGGCTCGGAAGCGCGTGATTTCCTCCTCCGTATGCGCGGTCGGCCGCCACATCCGCGGGCTCTGGGTGAATATCTGGACGGCGTTGCCGCCGATCAGCTCGATGCGGTCGATTGCTTTCGAGATGCCCCCGGCGGCGGAGACGTGGGCGCCGAAGAACATGCGATTACGCTACTTCGCTGATGACCGTCCGCGTCCGCATGGCTCCGTCCCCGACCGGCTTCCTCCACATCGGCGGCGTCCGTACCTTCCTCTTCAACTGGCTCTTCGCCCGCGGACGCGGCGGCGAGTGCCTGTTGCGGATCGAGAACACGGACACGAGCCGGGAGGTGGAGGAGTCCGTGGAGCAGATCGAGCGCTCGCTCCGCTGGCTCGGGATCGAATGGGACGGTGACACGACGTTTCAGCTCGACGTGATGGAGCGCGCGAAGGAGGAGGCGCGCCGGCTCGTCGCCGAGGGCACGGCGTACGACGACGACGGCGCGATCCGCATCCGCATGCCCGACGAGGGTACGACCGGCTGGGACGACGCGATCAAGGGCCGGATCGAGGTGCCGAACGAGGAGCTCGAGGATCTCGTGCTCGTCCGCTCGGACGGGCGGCCGACCTACAACTTCGCCTCGCCGCTCGAGGACTGGATCGACGGGATCACGCACGTCATCCGCGGCGAGGATCACGTGTCGAACACGCCGAAGCAGATCAATGTGCTGCGCGCGCTCGGCGCGGACGTTCCCGTCTACGCGCATGCGCCGAACGTCTTCGGGATCGACGGCAAGAAGCTCTCGAAGCGCCACGGCGCGGTGTCCGTCGATGAGTTCAGGCAGGCCGGCTACGTGCCCGAGGCGCTGATGAACTTCCTCGCGTTGCTCGGGTGGGCGCCGGACGGCGAGACGACGATCATGTCGGCGGACGAGCTCGTCGAGCGGTTCTCCCTCGAGCGGGTCGGCTCGAGCCCGGCGACCTTCGACTACGCGAAGCTCGACTGGATGAACGGCGTCTACCTCCGCTCGCTCGCGCCCGATGAGTACGCCGGTCGGGTCGTCCACTACCTCCGCGAGCAGCAGGTCGACTGGCCCGAGGACCTGGTGCGCGCGGCGGCGCCGATCGTCCAGGAGAAGATCGGCCGCCTCGACGAGTTCGCGGGTTTTGCAGGCTTTCTCTTCCACGACGTCGAGCCCGACTCCGCGCTGCTCGACGCACGCATCCTCGACGCGGCCGCCGTCGCCCTCGGTGGGGTCGAGCCATGGGATGCAGCTGCGATCGAGGGCGCCTTGAAGCGGTTGTGCGAGGAG
>DASQLF010000138.1:0-7000 GCA_035630135.1 Gaiellaceae bacterium | reverse complement strand
GGTGAAGTCGAGCAGAAGTGGGGCGAAGCGAAGGACAAGGCGCGCGACGCCTGGGAAGACGTGAAGGACAAGGTCGAGGACGTGACCGACCGAGGTGAGGATCGCGCCGACGAGCGAGACGAGTCCACGACCTCGCGCTAGCTCGCGTTAGAGATTCCAGAGACGACGAGAGGGCCGGCTATCCGGCCCTCTTTATTTGCAGCGTTCGAATGCGAAGCGGGCGCTGTTCCGCGTCACAGCAACGAGCCGTGAGCGGTGAGGCCGGCGCGAGCTCGTCGAATGTGATCGGCGAGGCTCCACGAGCACGCGCGGGAACTCGGCCAGACGGAGAAGTACAGAGGCTCGGTCCAGCTCGGGTGGGCCGGGGATCGGCGGCTCGGGGCCAGGAATGGGATCGGGAATCGGCGGGGCGGGCTCGGTCGGATCGGGAGGCACCGGCAAGGGCGGCCCCGGCTCCGACTCGATGCCTTGCACGGAACGGGTTGTGTTCATGCGTCTCGGATGCCCGATCGGCTTCGCGTCGAAACTCGCGGCTAGCTCCGAACTGCCCGCAGCATCCGCACGAGTGCGCGTTCGTCCGCGGTGAGATGCCGTCGAGGTCCGCTGCCGTTCCCCGCCCGGAACTCCTCGAGCGTGCGTCCCGCGAGGTAGGCGTCGATCACGCGGGGACTCACGTACGACTCGCGCGCGACGGTCGGGGTGTTGCCGAGTTCCTCGCCGACGGCCCGCATCACCGCCGAGATCCTTCGGCGCGCCTCGCGCTCGTCGTCGGTCGGGCCCTGTTGGGCCAGCTCCGCGGCGGCGAGAAGCGTCCCGCCCCAGGTGCGGAAGTCCTTCGCCGTGAACGCGGCGCCCATGTGCTCGCCGAGGTACTCGTTGAGGCCCGCAGCCGTGAGGCGGTAGAGCTCGCCGTCGCGCTCGTAGCGAAACAGGCGGCCACCTCCGGGCAGCTCGAGGAGCTGCGACACGCCTCGCGCCAGGGTCGGGTGGCGGATCGTCCGCCGCACGAGCGTCCGGTTCTTCGTGCGAAAGCGGAACTCCACCTCGTCGTCCGAGACCGAGGCGTGGCGCTTGGTGAGCGTCGTCACGCCGTACGTGCGGGATCGCTGGGTGTGCCGATCCGAGCCCACACGGAACCACGCCTTGTTGATGACGGAGACGGCGAGAGCGGCCGTCCACTCCGGTTCGAACGGCTCGCCGCGAAGATGACGCGAAGTCGTCGAGCGAAGAGACGGGAGCGCCCTCGCGAAGTCGAGGATGCGATCGAACTTCGCCCGGTCGCGCGCGGCCCGAAATCGCTCGTGGTAGCGGTACTGCTTGCGTCCGGCTGCGTCGATCCCCGTCGCCTGGACGCGAGCGCCGGGACTTGCCGAGATCCAGACGTCCTCCCACGCCGGAGGGATCACGAGGGAGCGAATGCGCTCGAGCTGCTCCTCGTCGCGGATCTCCCGACCGGACGCGTCGTAGTAACGGAATCGCTTCCGACCGCGCCGCTCCCACCCGCGCCGAGCCACGAGCAGGACGGTACCCGTCCGTGAGAGTCGCCCAAACGTTTCTGCGCCGCGGTGCGGGGTATGGTCCGGGCGTGGCCAGAGTCGTCGTCGTCTCCAGTTCCGAGATCGGTCGCGACGCGCTCGCCGACGTCGTGAGCGCCGACGACGAGCTGTTCGTCGTCGTGCCGGCTGTCGAACAGTCGCGGCTGCAGTGGCTCGCGAACGACGAAGGTGACGCACGCGAGGAGGCTCGCACGGTCGGCGAGGCGGTGGCCGACGCCGCCCCCGCCGAAGCGTCCGAGGTGGACGTGAAGCCGGATCCTCCGCGTCAGGTTGTCAGGGACGCGATCGCCGAGCACCGGCCGGATCGCGTGCTCGTCGCGCTCCGGGACGGCGAGGAGGCAACGTGGCTCGAAGAAGACGAGCTCGATGCGCTCCCGAACCAGATCGACGGCGTGCCGCTCGAGACTATTCAGCTCTCGAGCTAGAGCGAAAAAGCGGGGGAACGAGGTTCCCCCGCTTACGAGCTATCGCCGCGAATAGCCGAAGCCGCCGAAGACGGCCAGCACGAGCAACACGACGATCAGGATCAACAGCCAGGTCGGCATCCATCTCCTCCTATCGACTGCAGTCCGAATGCCCCTGGGCCGCGAAGGCGAAACCCGCGCGAGGTCACACAGGTCCTGGTGCCGTCTCCTGGCGGTAGTCGAGGATCTCGCGGGCGATGGCGAGAAGAGAGCCTGCGACGGGAATCGCGAGCAGGGCACCGAGGATTCCAGCTAGCTGCGCGCCGACGAGTACGGCGCAGAGAACCGCAAGGGGCGACAGCTGCACCGTCCTCCCGTACACGAGCGGCTGCACGACGTGGTTCTCGAACTGCTGGTACGCGATGAAGAACCCGATGACGAAGAGACCGCGGATCCAGTCGGTCTCGATGAAGATCACCGTGGAGACGATGATCGCCGCGAGCGTCGCGCCCGCGAGCGGGATCAGGTCGAGGATCGCGACGAGCAGGCCGAGCGCGATCGCGAACTCGCTCCCGACGGCGAAGAGCACGATCGTCGAGAGCACTCCGGCGAGCAGACTGATGAGCAGGTTGCCCGTCACGTAGCCGGCGATCGACCGGTAGATGTCGCGAAGGACGCGTTCGTACCGTGGGCGCGCTGCCTCGGGGACGATTGCGAGGACACCCTGCACCGTCCGCGGGCCCTCGAGCAGCATGAAGAAGGTCAGAAAGACGATCGTTATCGCGCCGACCACGGCGGTGACCACGCTCCGGACGACGTCGAGGACACCTGCGCCGAGGCCGAGCACGCCGCCCGGGCCCTGCGTCTCGATCGCCTCACGAATCCGATCGACGAGCTGATACTCGTCCTGCAGCCAGCCGAGCGGCCCCTGACCGGCGGTGAGGTCGTCGACGAAGTCCGGAACGGCATTCACGAAGTCGCTGACCTGCGCGACCAGCGGCGGCACCACCAGGAACCCGATCCCCGCGAGCGCGAGGAGCGCCACGGCGAAGACCACGCTCGCCGCCCACGGTCGCCCGAGGCCGCGACGCTCGAGCGACTCGACGGCGGGGTTGAGCGCGATCGCCAGGAAGATCGCGATCACGATCCACGAGAGGACGTTCCAGGCGAGGTAGACGAGGAGGAGAGCTCCGCCGACGAGCACGGACAGCCCGATCACGAGGAACACCGTCTGCGGACGCAGCTTCAGCACGCGGGCCTCGGTGGGCGCCATGCGCGTGAGTTCGGTGCCGCGGGCGGTGTTCCTGGCGCGGGGTGGTCGTGCTAGGCCGAGGCCAGCTCGGCCGAGCCGGTGGCCCGAAGACGAGCCTCGTCCTGCGGCTCGAGCACACCTGCCCGCACCGCCTCGAGCTGCGCCGCGACCGCGACGCCGTAGAGGACTGCGAGCGCCGAGAAGAACGTCCAGAGCTGCAACGCGACGAGTCCGGCGAGCGCGCCGTAGGTGTCACCGAAGTTCGACGACCTGCCGAACACGAGGGCGAGGATGCCCGTCGCCAGCGTCCACCCCACCATCGAGACCGCCGCGCCCATCGCCAGCCACGCCCAGCCGGGCTGCCGGCGCCTCGGGCTCCAGCGGAACAGGATCGCGAGGCCGACACCGAGAAGCGCGATACCGAGCGGCCAGCGCAGGACGAGCCAGACGGAATGCACCGTTCTCGAGTCGTCGATGACCCCGCGCCCGAAAGCGAGCAGGGCAAACGCGCCGCCGAGCGCGAGACCGGCTGTCACGGCGAGCACGAACGCGCGCGAGTACTTCTGCGCGAACGGCCGATCGCGCTCGATGCCGT
This sequence comes from Gaiellaceae bacterium, assembly GCA_035630135.1. GTDB lineage: Bacteria > Actinomycetota > Thermoleophilia > Gaiellales > Gaiellaceae > GMQP-bins7. Next base: position 3,193 of record DASQLF010000138.1, on the reverse strand, counting down.
AGATGCGGTTCATCGCGCGCTCGAGCTGCGCCATCCCGATCGTGGCCGTGATCGTCGTTCCCAGCAGACCGAGGACGAGCGGGAGGTACCGGTTCGACCGCCCCACTCGCGTCGCCTGCTCGACGGCGCTCGTCAGCAGGTCGCTCGTCGGTCCGGGCGTCGAGGCGTTGATCGTGTCCAGGAGCAGCTGCCGGAACCCGGGCGAGCCCAGGGCCACCGCGAGGCCCACGACAGCGACGAGACCCTGCACGAGCACGAGGCCGGCCGCGTACGCGAGACCGCGAGAGTGGCTGGTGCCGTCGGCGGCGCGGAGACGCGCGAGCGCGTCCTTCATGAGCGCGATCCGGCCGGTCGACGCCAGCGTCTCGCGTGCGTCGTCGCCGGTCAGCTCCCAGGTCTCGCGGACGTGCGAGGCGGTGCTCACGCGGCGGGCTCCTGCGCGGGCGGCGCCTCGGCCGTTTCCTGGGTCGGCTCAGCCTCTGCCGCCGCCTCGTCCAGCTTGGTCGACTCCTGCGCGATCATCACCGTCAGCGCTTCCGGCTTGACCTTGACCTTGAGGCGCTTGACCTCCTTGCGGTCGCCGCCGTCGAGCTCGTAGAGGATCTTGCGGTCGAACTCGACGGTGACGCGCTCCGCCTTCGTCGCCTGCACGAACGGGGACTGCCCGACGGAGCCGACCGCCGTGCGCGCGACCGTGCGCGCCCACTGGCCGAGGCTGTCGGCGTGCGTCACGCCCACCTCGAGCTGGCCGTCCTCGGGCGACGCGTCGTCGAACGCCTCGAGCCCACCGAACAGCGCGCCGACGTTCCCGAAGAGCAGACACGTGGCATCGTCGTCGTACCAGAGGTCGCCGTTCACCTCGATGCGCGCCTTGAACGGCTCGGTCCGGAGATTCCTGGATGCCGCCCAGATGTACGAGAGGCGTCCGTACTTGTCCTTCGGGCCGCCGTCCGTGTCGCGCATCATGCGGGCGTCGAGTCCGGCGCCCGCCATCACGGCGAAGTGCTCGCCGTTGATCTTCCCGACGTCCAGCCGCCGCTCGCGGCCTTCGAGCCCGACCGCGACGGCCTCCTCGATGTCGTCCGGGATCTCGAGGTTCGACGCGAAGAGATTCGCCGTGCCGGCCGGGAGGATCGCGAGCCGCGCATCCGTGCCCGCGAGCACGTCGACGCAGCGCTGCACCATCCCGTCGCCACCCCAGACGAACACCGTCTCGGCGCCCTTGGCCAGTGCCTTCTCGACCCGCTCCGGGGCGTACTTGCTCTTCGGCACCTCCGTCCAGTACGGATCGGAGACGCCGGCGGCCGCCAGCGCCTCTCGAAGCTCTCCGAGCCCGCCCCCCATGGACTTGCCTGCATGCGCGATTACGGCGATCTTCTTCACGTCGTCGTCTCCGCATCGCGACGGTATGCGGCTGCGCGTGAGGCCCGTGCCGCGAAGACCATGATCGCGACAGCACCGAGGCCCATGAGCATTCCGGCCCCGACGTCGCTCAGGTGGTGCATGCCGCGATACATCCGCGCCCACCCCACGAAGAGCGGGATCGCGATTCCGACGAGGAGGGCGACGATCCGGAACGCCGTGCTCTGGATCCTCGACGCGAGGAGGAGCAGGATGCCGCCGTACAGTGCGATCGACGCGGCGGTGTGGCCCGACGGGTAGCTCGCGTCGACGGGCAGACCTTCGAGCCGTTCCACATCGGGCCGCTCTCGCTCGACGACCAGCGAGGTGGCCCGGTAGGTCGCCGACTCGAGCGCCACGACCAGGGCCACGAATGCGGCCAGGAGCCACTTGCGCATGATGAGCAGCACGACGAGGGAGATCCCGATGACCGCCGGGATCACGTGGCCTCCGGCGAGCGTGGAGCCGACCCACGAGGCGTCCTCCAGCCCGGGCGAGCGATTGTCCTCGAGCCACTGGATGAGGTCTTCGTCCGCTTCCCTCAGGCCGCCGATGTCCAGGATCACGTGGATCAGCAGAAGGCCAAGGAACACCATGAACGTGACGAGGAACGCCCAGCCCGTGATCAGCGCAAGGATGAAGACGCGCACGGGGTTCGTCGGCCCGAAGCGCGCGGCGAACTCGGCGGCGAACCCGTCGGGAGCCGGTTCGACGATCGGCGGACCGGGGTGGTCGCCGACGCTCGGATCGAGCTCCCGCGGACGCGTGTGGACGGGCGGCCCGAGCGGTGTCTCAGTTTCCATTCCGCGGCGTTTACCCTTCCGGCACAGGGGTAAAACTCTCGGCGCTACTGCGCTCTCGTCATGCCGATCTTCGTACTCCTTCTGATCTCTCTCGCAGCGGGCTCGTTGTTCGCGTGGGCGAGCTTCCGCTATCCGACGCCCGCTGGCAAGGCGCCACCGGACATGGCGGCAAAGACGGAGCAGGTGGTCGAGCAGGAGATGGAGCGGCACCCGTGGCTCCTGCGGCTCGTGCGGGGGCGGTTGGATCCTGCAACGGCGACCGGGCTGGCGCTCACGCTCGCCCTAGGTCTGGTGATCGTCGGCGGGCTCGTGATCGGCGCACTCGCGTACCTGGTTCGAAGCAGCGACACCCTCGCCGACCTGGATCGCTCCGTCGGTCAGTGGGGAGTCGACAACGCGACGTCGTGGTCGACCCACGCGCTCGAGGTCGTAACCGAGCTCGGCACCTCGGTCCTCTTCGTCATCCCGGCTGCGATCGTCCTGGCGGTGGTCGAGTACCGGCGTATCCCGAATCGCTGGATCCCGGTCTTTCTCGCGATCGTCGTCCTCGGAGAGATCCTCGTCGTCAACACGATCAAGGAGCTCCTCGACCGCACCCGGCCCGAGTTCAACGAGATCGCGCAGACGCTCGGGCCGTCGTTCCCGAGCGGTCACTCCGGTCTCGCAGCGGCCTTCTACGCAGGCGCAGCACTCGTGCTGGCGCGCCGGCGTTCACCCCGGACGCGCGCGCTCCTGGCCGGCGGAGCCGTGGCGATCGCGGTCGGCGTCGCGTGCAGCCGGGTTCTGCTCGGGGTGCACTGGCTGTCCGACGTCATCGGCGGGCTCGCTCTGGGCTGGGCCTGGTTCGCGGTCTGCGCGATCGCATTCGGCGGTCGCTTCCTCGTCCTCGGCGCCCCGGTCGAGGAGGCTGCGGAGGTCGCCGAGCAGCACGTCCCGGCGGAAGAGCTTCCGGTCTCGTCGGGTCAGACGTCGTAGAGGTGGCTCTGCAG
>DASQLF010000137.1:0-8667 GCA_035630135.1 Gaiellaceae bacterium | reverse complement strand
TCGGGATCGGCGGCGCCGGGCTCTCCGCGTACGCGAACATCGCGCGAGCCTGGGGCGCGGAGGTGTGCGGGTGGGACGCGCGCGAGACGATCTTCATGGAGACGCTCGACGGGCTCGAGCTGGACGTCGGCGGCGAGCCGGAGCCGCCGCCCGGCTACGAGGTGGTCGTGTCGAGCGCCCACGCGGGTCGGGTCGAAGGGCGCACGCGCGCCGACTTCCTTGCCGAGCTCTTGCCGCTCCGGCGCTCGATCGTCGTCGGCGGCGCGCACGGGAAGACGACGACCGCTGCCATGATCGCGCACGTCCTACGCGAGCTCGGTCACGACCCAGCGTGGATCGTCGGCGGGGTCGTACCCCAGCTCGGGGGAAACGCCGGTGCGGGGGAGGGATGGCTCGTCGTCGAGGGCGACGAGTCGGATCGCTCGATCGCGCTCTTGCGCCCCGAGATCGCGGCGGTGACAAATGTCGAGCTCGACCATCACGCTGCGTACGGCTCCGAGGCGGAGCTCACGGACTTCTTCGAAGACTGGCTGGCGCAGGCGCGACACACCGTCCGGGGCTGGGAGCTCGAGCCGGTGTCGCTGGCACTCGGCGTTCCCGGCGACCACAACCGCGCCAATGCGGCGACGGCACTCGCCGTGCTCGAGCTGGCGGGAGTGGATCGCACCGACGCGGAGAGGGCGATCGCATCGTTCGCCGGTGTCGGTCGGCGGTTCGAGCTCGTGGGCGAGCGCGGTGGTGTCCGTGTGATCGACGACTACGCGCACAACCCGACGGAGATCGCCGTCACCCTGCGGACGGCGAGAGAGCTCGAGCCGCGCGCACTGATCGCGGTCTATCAGCCTCATGTTCACGAGCGCACCCGTCAGCTCCATCACGAGCTCGGCGCAGCTCTCGGGCTCGCCGACGCAGCGATCGTGACCGCGGTCATCGGTGGCCGCGACGCTCCGCTTCCAGGCGTCGACGGAAGACTCGTGCTCGACGATGTCCCTCCGCCGACGCGGCGTGGCTGGGCGCCGACGCTCGACGACGCCTCGGCCCTCGCGCTCCACTGGTCGCGTCCCGGCGACGTCGTCGTCACGCTCGGTGTCGGCGAGCCGTGGCGCATCGCGCGGGCGGTCGTCGCGGGGCTCCCTGGATGACGGAGATCGAGCGCGCGGTTCCGCTCGCGCGCCTGACGACCATCGGGGTCGGAGGGCCTGCGAAAGCTCTCGCGCGGCCACGGAACGTCGACGAGCTCGTCGCGGCTCTGCGATTCGCGCGTGACGAGGGCCTGGCGCTTCTTCCGGTCGGTCTCGGCTCGAACCTGCTCGTGGGCGACGACGGCGTCGACGCGCTCGCGTTGCGGCTCGAGCGTGACCTCGCCGCTGTCGAGGTCGACGGCGACGTCCTGCGTGCCGGCGGCGGCGCGACCAACGCCGTCTGCCTGCACCGCGCTCGCGATGCCGGGCTCGGAGGGCTCGAGTTCGCATGTGCGATCCCGGGCACCGCCGGCGGAGGGGTTCGCATGAACGCCGGGGCCTACGGCCGTGACTGGTCGGACGTGCTCGTCCGGGCTCTCGTCGTCGGCGCCGAGGGTGAGGAATGGGTCGGCGTCGGTGAGCTCGACCTCTCCTATCGACACTCGGGCCTCCCCGACGACGCGGTCGTCGCCGCGGTGGAGTATCGGCTCGTGCCACGGCCGCCCGCGGACATCAGGGCCAAGGTCGCGGAGCTCGTCGCGAGGCGCAAGGACACCCAGCCGACGAACAAGCGCACGTTCGGCAGCGTCTTCAAGAATCCGGAGGGAGACACGGGAGCGGGACGCCTCGTCGAGCTCTGCGGGCTCAAGGGACATCGGATCGGTGGTGCGGTGATCTCGCCGAAGCACGCCAACTTCATCGAGAACGCGGGCGGCGCGACGAGCGCGGACTGCGTCGCGCTCATGGTCGAGGCGCGCCGCCGTGTCCTCGACGAGCACGGCGTGGCTCTCCAGCGCGAGGTCGTCTTCGCCGGCCTCCCAGAGCTGCCTGCGGTCTCGTAGCTCGAAAGGGCGGACTACGACGTAGGAGGGCTCGCGCCAGTGCCGAATCGAGGGGCATGGTCGGGGGACGAAGCGCGCGCGGTTCGCGTCGGCATGCTGCTGCGGCAAGCGTCGTCGTCCCGTTTCCGCGAGGTGCGGCCGGTGCTCGCCTGGACCTCGCGCGTTTCGTTCCCTCCGGCCGCTCGTTGCTGGCCGCTGTCGCCGTCCTCGCGATCGCGGGCATCTCCTACCTCGTGGCGTACTCGACGTCCGTCTTCGCAGTCGAGAAGATCGACGTGCGCGGGGCGCCGCCGGAGGTGGCTCGTCAGGTCGAGGCTGCGACGAGTGGCTTCGTCGGCGCGAGCCTCGTCGCGATCGACCCCGACGCCGTGGAAGGCACGCTGCGGGCGCTCCCCGTCGTGGCGGGCGTGTCCGTGGATCGTGCGTTTCCCGACACGCTGATCGTGCGGGTGGCGCCCGAGCGTCCGGTCGCGGTCGTCCGGCGCGGACGCTCCTCGTGGCTCGTCACGGGCGCCGGCAAGGTGATCCGCCCGATCGAGACCGGCACCGAGCGCTCGTTCCCCCGGCTCTGGCTCGCCAAGGGAGCGTCGATCCGACTCGGCCGGCTCGTTCCGGCGGGGTGGCTGCCGGCCACTCGCGCGCTCGCCGATGCACACTCCGTCGGGCTCGGCACTCGCGTCAAGGGGGTGCGGCCCGAGGGCGACGAGCTCACGCTCGTGCTTCGCCGGGGAACCGAGATCAGGCTCGGCCGAGCGACCGAGGTGGGTCTCAAGCTCACCGTCGCCGCGAAGGTGCTGGCGCTCGTCGACCCGAGCACGAGCTACATCGACGTCAGCGTCCCGCAGCGACCGGTCGCCGCCTAGCAACTCTCAAGTCTCTACTTGAGGTCGAGACTTGGCTCGTCGTCGTCCGTTGACAATGCGGGGGAGGACGCCTACCCTCGGTGGCGAAGGATGCTCGGCACGACGCACGTTCAACGCGAACTTCACCCTGAGGTGGGTTGAGACAATGAGCAATCAACTTGGCAGCTACCTCGCCGTCATCAAGGTCGTCGGCATCGGCGGCGGCGGCACGAACGCGGTCACCAGGATGGTCGAGGCCGGGCTCTCCGGCGTCGAGTTCGTCGCCGTCAACACGGACGCGCAGGCGCTGCACATGACGGAGGCCGACGAGAAGATCCACATCGGCTCGCGCGCGACGCGCGGTCTCGGCGCTGGCGCGGACCCCTCGGTCGGGCGCGCCGCGGCGGAGGAGAGCCGCGACGAGTTGAAGGAGGCGCTCAAGGGCGCCGACATGGTCTTCGTCACCGCGGGGGAGGGTGGCGGCACGGGCACGGGCGGCGCTCCGGTCGTCGCCGACATCGGTCGCGAGATCGGCGCGCTCACGGTCGGGGTCGTCACGCGGCCGTTCACCTTCGAGGGCAAGTTGCGCTCCGACCAGGCCGAGCACGGCATCCAGGCTCTGCGTGACAGTGTCGACGCCTTGATCGTGATCGAGAACGACCGCTTGCTCCAGGTGGTCGAGCGCTCGACTCCCGTCACCGAGGCATTCGGCATTGCCGACGACATCCTGCGCCAGGGCGTGCAGGGCATCACCGACCTGATCACGGTTCCCGGCCTCATCAACCTCGACTTCGCCGACGTGCGGACGATCATGAAGGACGCAGGCTCGGCGCTCATGGGCATCGGCGTGGCGCGCGGCGAGAATCGCGCGGTCGAGGCCGCGCGTGCCGCCATCTCGTCGCCGCTGCTCGAGCAGTCGCTCGACGGCGCCACCGGGATCCTCCTCAACATCACGGGCGGCCCCGATCTCGGCCTCGCCGAGGTCGACGAGGCGGCAGAGGTCGTCCGCGCCGCGGCCGACTCGAACGCGAACGTCATCTTCGGCGCCGCCATCGACGAGGGCATGGGCGAGGACGTCAGGGTCACGGCGATCGCCACTGGATTCGGGACGCGAGCGGCGAGGCGTCGGCGGGTGGACACGCCGGTCGGCGCGAGCGCGTCGTCGGAGCGTCCGCGCGAGCGCCCGGCGTTCGACGCACCGAGCGTGCGCGACGTCGAGATCGACATTCCGTCCTTCCTGCGCGAGGACTGAGTTTCTGCGCGAGGACTGAGGATCCCGAGTGGGATCCTCAGTCCCGCGAACATCCCTAAGGTGTCCGCTTTCGCCGCCGCGTCGTAGCTGACCTTCGACGTCGGAGGTCGTTCCGCAAGCCGATAGAGTCGCGACTCGTGGAAGCGACGCTCCTGCGCACGCCTCTGTACGAGCGCCACGTCGCGCTCGGCGCGCGCATGGTTCCTTTCGCGGGCTACGAGATGCCTGTCCAGTACGAGGGCGTCATCCCCGAGCACAAGGCCGTCAGAACCGACGCCGGCGCGTTCGACGTCTCGCACATGGGCGAGATCCACGTCGACGGCCCGACCGCGCAGTCCTTTCTGCAGTCGATGCTCTCGAACGACGTCGACGCGCTCGCCGACGGCGAGGCGCAGTACACACTGCTCACGAACGAGGCGGGCGGGATCGTGGACGACCTCATCGCTTACCGGCTCGCGCACGGCCGGTTCTACCTCGTGGTCAACGCCTCGAACAGAGCCGCGGTCTACGGCTGGCTCAAGGAGCGCGAGCCGCGCGGCGTCGAGGTGAGCGACGCGTCCGACGAGTACGGGCTCGTCGCGGTTCAGGGGCCGCGCGCGCTGGAACGTCTCGGGCTCGGCGACGCATCGGCGTTCACGCACGCCATGGGCGAGATCGACGGCGTCGAGGTGATGATCGCGCGCACCGGCTACACGGGTGAGGAAGGCGCCGAGCTCTGCTGCGCGGTCGACGAGACCGTGGCTCTCTGGGACGCGCTCGTGGAGCGCGGCGTGACGCCGTGCGGGTTGGGCGCGCGCGACACCCTTCGCCTCGAGGTCTGCTATCCGCTCCACGGCAACGACATCACAGAAGAGACGGACGCGATCTCCGCAGGCCTCGGCTGGGCGTGCAAGCTCGACACCGAGTTCACGGGCGCCGACACTTTGCGCCGGATCAAGGAAGAAGGCCCGGCGCGCAGGCTCGTCCCCTTCGTCATGGAGGAGCGAGCGGTGCCGCGGCAGGGCATGCCGATCGAGGGCGGCGGCGAGGTGACCTCGGGCACGCATTCGCCGATGCTCGACCAGGGCATCGGCATGGGGTACGTACGTGCCGCGTCGGCGACGCCCGACTCGGAGCTCGTCGTCGACGTCCGCGGGAAGTCCCGGCGCGCTCGCATCGTGAAGAAGCCGATCTATCGGAAGGAGAGCTAGTGGCAGCCGCAGAGAGCTATCCGGACGACCTCCGCTACCACCGCGAGCACGACTGGGCTCGCATCGACGGCGACGAGGCGACGCTCGGCGTCACGTGGTACGCGCAGGACTCGCTCGGCGAGCTCGTCCATTACGAGGCGCCCACCGCTGGATCGAAGGTGACGAAGGATCAGTCCTACGGCGAGGTCGAGTCCGTCAAGGCCGTGTCGGACATCATCGCGCCGCTTTCCGGCGAGGTGCTCGAGGTCAACGCGAAGGTGGTCGACGCGCCCGAGACCGTGAACGACGACCCGTACGGCGAAGGCTGGCTCATCCGGATCCGCATGTCGGATCAGTCGGAGCTGGACGCGCTCATGGACGCCGGGGCGTACAGGGCGCACGTCGCCGAGCAATGAGCGGCGCTCCCACGGACCGATGAGCCCGGGCTACCTCAGCCTGACCGACGCCGACCGCGCGGAGATGCTCGCGGCGATCGGCGTCGAGTCGGTCGACGAGCTCTTCGAGCAGATCCCGCCGGGCGTCCGCTTCGACCGCGAGCTCGACGTGCCGCCGGCACTCGGGGAGGCCGAGCTCGTGCGCCACTTCGAGGAGCTCGCCGCGAAGAACGTCGACACGGTGGCGGAGCTGTCCTTCGTCGGCGCCGGGATCTACGACCACTACGTGCCGTCCGTCGCGGACGTCGTGCTCTCGCGCGGCGAGTTCCTGACGGCGTACACGCCGTACCAGCCGGAGATGAGCCAGGGAACGCTGCAGGCGATCTTCGAGTACCAGACCGTCATCTGCGAGCTGACCGGCATGGACGTGTCCAACGCGTCCGGGTACGACGGAACCACCGTCGCGGCCGACGCGTGCTTCGTGGCCCGCCATGTGACCGATCGCCGCAAGGTCGTACTGTCCGAGGCGCTCAATCCCCAGGTGCGGCAAGTCGTGAAGACCTACGCGCCAGGGTTCGGATTCGAGGTCGTCGAGGTGCCGCAACACGACGGCTTGACCGACGCGGACGAGCTCGGCGCCGCCGCGGCCGACGCCGCAGCCGTCTTCTTCGGGCAGCCGAACTTCCTCGGCTGCCTCGAGGACGCGCCGGCTCTGGCGGCCGCCGCCAACGACGCCGGCGCCATGTCGGTGGCGCACGTCGACCTGATGTCGCTCGGCGTGCTCGAGGCGCCCGGCGCGTACGGCGCTGCCCTCGCGATCGGGGAGGGACAGTCCGCGGGCAACTGGCCGTCGTACGGCGGGCCGCACTACGGCTTCCTCGCTGCGCGCTCGGACTACGTGCGCCGCATGCCGGGGCGGATCGTCGGCGAGACCGTCGACGCGGACGGCCGCCGCGCGTTCGTCCTCACGCTGCAGACGCGCGAGCAGCACATCCGCCGCGAGAAGGCGACGTCGAACATCACGACCAACCAGACGCTGCTCGCGCTCGCCGGCCTCGCGACCCTGTCGTGGCTCGGGCCGGAGGGGCTGCGCGAGGTGGGGGAGACGTGCCTCGCGCTCGCCCACTACGCGCGCGAGCGAATTCCGCTCGAGCCCGCGTTCGACGCGGGGTCGTTCAAGGAGGTCGCGTTCCGCACGCCGATACCCGCGCGCGAGGTCGTCAAGCGTGCGCGTGAGCACGGCGTGAACCCGGGGTATGCGCTCGGCCGCGACTACGAGGGCATGGACGACGTGCTCCTCGTCGCGGTCACCGAGAAGCGGTCGGTGGAGGACGTCGACCGCCTCGCCGACGTGCTTGCCGAGGTGTGCGGGTGACGAGCGAGCCCGGCAGCGCCTGGCGCCACGCGCCGCTGATCTTCGAACGGTCCCGCGAAGGTCGCCGCGCGGGCAGGCCTCCGCGGCCCGATCTGCCGGTACCCGAGCTCCCCGCAGCGCTCCGCCGCGCGACGCCTCCGCGCCTGCCCGAGCTCGCCGAGCCCGAGATCGTCCGCCACTTCACTGCGCTTGCCGACCGCACTTTCGGCGTCGACACGGGCTTCTATCCGCTCGGCTCCTGCACGATGAAGCACAACCCACGAGTGCACGAGCGGCTCGCCGGGCTACCCGGCTTTCGCGACCTGCATCCGCACGCGGACGACGAGGACGCGCAGGGCGCGCTCGAGCTGATGTGGAACCTGCAGGAGATCCTCGCCGAGGTGGCCGGTCTTCCGGCCGTGACGCTCCAGCCCGCCGCGGGCTCGCAGGGTGAGCTGACCGGTCTGATGCTCATGCGTGCCTACTTCGCCGAGCGCGGCGAGGAGCGCGACACGATCATCACCGCGGACACGGCCCACGGGACGAACCCTGCGAGCGTGACCATGGCGGGATACCAGCTGGCGCGCGTGGAGACGGACGCGCGCGGCAATCTCGACCTCGACGACCTGCGCGGGAAGGTGAACGAACGCACCGCGGGCCTCATGCTCACCAACCCCTCGACACTCGGCCTCTTCGACGAGGGCATCGAGGAGGTCGCGCGGATCTTCCACGACGCCGGCGCGCTCCTCTACTACGACGGCGCGAACCTGAACGCCGTCGTCGGCCGGTCGCGCCCCGGCGACATGGGGTTCGACATCGTCCACTACAACCTGCACAAGACGTTCTCGCAGCCGCACGGCGGCGGCGGGCCGGGCGGCGGGCCGGTGGCGGTGCGCGACACGATCGAGCCGTACCTCCCGGCCCCGACGGTCGTGCGTGACGGCGACGACTTCAGGCTCGACCACGACCGCCCGAAGTCGATCGGCCGCGTGCGCGGGTTCGCGGGGCCATTCGGTGTCTTCGTGCGCTCGTACGCGTTCATGCGCGCCTACGGCCCTGCGCTGCGCGAGATGTCCGACGTCGCTGTGCTGAACGCGAATTACCTGCTCGCGCGCCTCCGAGACACCTACGACCTGCCGTACGACCGCCTGTGCATGCACGAGTTCGTCCTCTCCGCGCGGAACCTCAAGCGCGAGCACGGGATCACGGCTCTCGACGTCGCCAAGCGGCTGATGGACTACGGGATCCACCCGCCGACCGTCTACTTCCCGCTCGTCGTCCCCGAGGCGCTCATGATCGAGCCGACCGAGACGGAGCCGAAGGAGCGGCTCGACGACTTCGTGGACGCGATGCTCGCCATCGCCCGCGAGGCGGCGGAGTCACCCGAGCTCCTCAAGGAAGCGCCGCACGGTCGCCCGGTCAGGCGGCTCGACGAGGTGCGCGCGGCGAAGCAGCCAGTCCTGCGCTACCTCTTCGAGGAGCACCCGGCACTCGTCAGCTAGGCGGGCTCCCAGACCTCGAAGCGGTTGCCCTCCGGATCGACGGCCCAGCCGAAGCGGCCGATCCCGTCGAGCAACTCGAGTCGCTCGTCCACGTCGACGCCCGCGGCGCGGAGCTGCGCGAGCATCGCAT
>DASQLF010000136.1:0-5931 GCA_035630135.1 Gaiellaceae bacterium | reverse complement strand
GTCTCGCGCCGGTCGGAGCGTGGCTCGCCGTCGTCGGTGCTGCGCCGTGGGAGGCGTGGGCTCTTGCCGGCGCGGTTGCCCTCTGGGTCGCGGGCTTCGACCTCTTCTATTCGCTGTTCGATCTCGAGCACGACCGACGCGAAGGTCTCCACTCCTGGGCGGTGCGCTTCGGTGAGCGAGGAGTCTTCGCGGGCGCGCGCGTTCTCCATCTTGGCACCGTGATCCTGCTCGCGACCGTCGGCGTGGGACTCGACGTCGGCCTTCCTTACGCGCTCGGCGTCGTGGCGACCGCCGCGCTGCTCCTCTACGAGCACTCGATCGTGCGGCCGGGTGACCTCCGCCGGCTGGACGCGGCCTTCTTCACCCTCAACGGCGTCATCAGCGTCGTCTTCTTCGCGTTCGTCGCCGCGGACGTCCTCAGCGGATGATCCTGGGGCGAGAGGTCGAGAAGCGGTACGGCCGCAAGCGCGTTCTTCGCGGCGTCGACATCGCTGTGGCGGCGGGCGGCTTCGCCGTCGTAACAGGGCCGAACGGCAGCGGCAAGACCACGCTCCTGCGGCTGCTCGCCGGTCTGGCCGTTCCGAGCCGTGGGGATCTCACCGTCGAGGTCGACCGTTCACGCATCGGCTACCTCGCCCACGAGCCGCTCGTCTACCGGGAGCTCACCGCGTCGGAGAACCTCGACCTCTTCGGCCGGCTCTACCGCATGCCCGAGAGGCGGGAGCGGATCGGCATGCTCCTCGAGCGCTTCAGCCTCTGGGACGCGCGGAACGAGCGGGTGTCGACGTATTCGCGCGGGATGCTGCAGCGCCTCGCGCTCTGCCGGACTCTGCTCCACGAGCCGCACCTGCTCGTGCTCGACGAGCCGTACTCGGCACTCGACGAGGACGGTGCAGCGCTGCTCGACCGCGAGCTCGAGGCACTCGTCGGGGTAAGCACGGTCGTCGTCGCGACACACGATCCGGGTCGCCTCGAACCGTTCGCGAGCGGCGGGCTGGCGCTCGCATGACGTACCTCTCCGACGTCGCAGCGCTCGGCCGCAAGGACCTGCGTGTCGAGCTACGTGGGCGAGACACGCTGCCGGCGATGCTGCTCTTCGTGCTCTCGGCGCTCGTGGTCTTCCATTTCGCGATTCCTGACGACGCCGGCGACACGGCTGCCTACGGCCTCTTGTGGGTCGCGATCGTGTTCACGGCGCTGCTCGGTCTCGCCCGCGCATGGGTGCCCGAGCAGGAGCACGGGGTTCTCGAGGGCCTCCTCCTCGCGCCGTGCGACCGCAGCGCCATCTGGCTCGGCAAGGCGCTCGCCACTTTCGCCTTCCTGCTCGCGTCTCAGGCGGTCGCCCTGCCTGCGTTCGTCCTCTTCTTCGAGCCGCTCGACATGACGGCGCTCGCCGGTGTGCTCCTCGCGGACGTCGGGATCTGCGCCGTTGGCTCGCTCATGTCCGCCATGGCGGCTGCCGGACGCGCCCGCGAGCTCCTGCTGCCGCTCCTGTTCCTCCCGCTCGCGATCCCGCTGATCGTCGGCGGCGTCGGGTCGGCGGTGTCCCCGGACGGTGAGCGGTTCCTGCTGTTCCTCCTCCTGTACGACGCGGTCTTCGCGGTACTCTCGTGGGCGTCCTTCGAGTACGTCGTCACGGAGTAGCGACCTGTCCATCTCTTCACTTCGCAGTCTTTCGAGCCTTGCCTGGATCACGGCCGCGGCCATGGGCCTCGCGCTCGTCCTCGCGCTGATCGTCGTGCCGGAAGACGGCGACCAGGGCATCTCGCAACGCATCTTCTACATCCACGTCCCTATCGCGCTGACCGCCTACTTCTGCTTCGGGCTCGGCGCCCTGAAGGCGCTGCTCCTCCTCTGGCGCGGCGACGAGCGGTACGACCTCGAGAGCTACGTCGCGATTCACCAGGGGACGATCTTCGGCGCCTTGACCCTGATCACGGGTGCCATCTGGGCAAAGGCGTCGTGGAACGTGTGGTGGACGTGGGACTCGAACCAGCTCGTCCTCTTCCTCGTTCTCTTCCTCTTCTACTGCGCCTACTTCATGCTGCGGTTCTCGCTCGAGGACGGGCCACGGCGCGCACGATCGTCGGCCGTCTACGCGCTCTTCGGGGTTGCGCTCATCCCGGTGAGCTTTCTCGCCATCAGGCTCGCCGAGGACTTCATCCACCCGACCGTGTTCACACGTGAAGGGCCGCAGATGACCGGGTCGATCTTCGCGACGTTCCTGGTCTCCTGGGCGGCCGTGACGCTTCTCGCCTACGTGCTCTATCGCGTCGAGCTCGCCGGGAAGCGTCTCGACGCGGACCTGCGCGAGCTCCGTGAGGCCCTCGAGTGAGCTGGAGCCAGGAGGAGCTCGTCGCGGCTGCTTATGCGGCGGTGTTCGTGTTCGTCCTCGTCTACGTCGCGATCATCGCCGCGAAGCTGGCGCGGCTCCAGCGAGAGACCGCGGAGCTGGTGGAGCTGGCGCGCGCGAAGGGCCGCGAGTCGTGATCCTCCGGAAGCCCGCATATGCTGCGACCGTGCTCTTGAGGCCGCTCCCGCTCCAGGCTCCGACCGCGTTCGTTCGCATTCGTCCGCGCGGCGCGAAGCCATGCGGCGAGGCAAAGCCACGCCGTGCCCGGCGCTGCGCTTCGATGCGCGCCGCCAAGCGTCCGTAGCCCTCTTGCTGCGAACGGCGTTACGCTCCGCGCCGTGTTCATCACGTTCCTGAGTGACTTCGGGCTGAAGGACGACTTCGTCGGCACGTGCCACGGGGTCATCAAGCGGATCGCACCCGACGCGCAGATCATCGACATCACTCACGGCATTCCCGCGACGTCGATCTTGCAGGGCGCGCTCGTCCTCGCGAACACGATCGGGTTCATGCCCGTGGGCGTGCATCTCGCGATCGTCGATCCCGGCGTCGGCGGGCCCAGACGCCCGCTCGTGCTGAGGGATGCCGACGGCCGCGTGTTCGTAGGGCCTGACAACGGGCTGCTGCTCCCGGCGGCCGGACGGGCCGGAATCGAGTCGGCGCACGAGCTGGCAAATCCCGAGTTTGCGCTCGAGTCCATCTCGCGCACCTTTCACGGCCGCGATCTCTTCGCTCCGGCCGCCGCTCATCTCGCGATAGGCGTCTCGCTCGAGCAGCTCGGTCCTCCGGTCGATCCGGAGGGGCTCGTCCGGCTCGACCTGCCGGCACCGGCCATCGACGGCCGCGGGATCCGGGCGACGTTCCTGTACGTCGACAGCTTCGGGAACATCGCGCTCAATCTCGACCGCGACGATGTCGAGTCGCTCGGGATCGTCTCGGGAACGCGGGTCGAGCTCGAGCTTGCCGGCGAGCGCTACTACGCGGTGATGGCGCGGACGTTCGCCGACGCGCGCCCGGGGGACGTGATCCTGTACGAGGACAGCTACAAGAACATGTCGCTGGCGATCTCACGTGGGAACGCCGCGCGCATGCTGCACGCGTCGCCGGGCCAGCAGGTCCGGATCTCGATCGCCGGCTAGGCCGTCACGAGCGGCGGACGGCGCTCGGCCCACGGCTGTGCTGCCTCGACCTGGGCCGCCAGCCGCAGCAGCAGCGCGTCGTCGGCGGGCGGGCCGATCGCCTGCACGCCGATCGGGAGCCCGTCATCGCTCCAGTGGAGCGGCAGCGACATCGCGGGCTGTCCCGTGAGGTTCGCGACGGCGGTGAAGGGCGTGAACTCGGTGTTCCTGAGAAGCTGCTCGATCGGTCCCTCGACCTCCTCCTGCCAGCCGATCGGTACGGGTGGAAGCGCCAGCGTGGGCGTGATCAGCACGTCGACCTCGCTCCAGAACGAGACGATCCGGCGCGCGAGCGCCTGGAGCTGCGCTACCGCTCGGGCGTAGTCGGCCGCCGAGGCCGCTCGGGCCGACTCGACCAGTCCGCGGTTGAGCGGCGTCAGAAGGGCGGGGTCGACGGGATGCAACGCGGGGCCGACCTGCCACACCGCGATAAACAGCTCGAACAGCTTCGGCTCGGACCAAGGCGGCGTCGCCTCCCGCACGTCGTGGCCGAGGCCGGTGAGCAACTCGGCGGCGACAGTGGCTGCGCGCACGCACTCCGGTGCGACGCGCGTGGCGATCGGCGGAGTCGTCGTGACCGCGATGCGCAACGGCCGACAGGCTTCTGCGGGCTCTGCCGAGAACGGCCGCTCGGGCGGCGGCGCCCACCACGGGTCGCCGGGCTCGTATCCCGCGATGACGTCGAGGAAGGCGGCCGCGTCCGCGACCGTACGCGCCATCGGCCCGGCGGTCGAAAGTCCTTCGAGCGAGCCGAACGGCGCGTTCGAGACCCGGCCGCGGGAGGGCTTCAGCCCGAAGAGGCCGCAGCACGACGCCGGGATCCGGATCGAGCCCCCACCGTCCGTGGCGTGCGCGATGGGCACGAGCCCGGCGGCAACGGCCGCGGCCGCACCCCCGCTCGACCCGCCCGGCGTGAGGTCGGTGTTCCAGGGGTTGCGCGTCGAGCCGTTGAGATCCGACTCCGTGAACGCGACGGTGCCGAATTCCGGTGTGTTGGTCTTGCCGACGATGACGAACCCGGCCTCGCGAATGCGTCGGACGACGGCGGTGTCGAAATCGGGGACGTTCTCGGCATAGGCCTGGGAGGAGTACGTTGTGCGGATCCCGGCCGTCGAGGAGAGATCCTTCACACCGATCGGAACGCCGCGAAATGGCGCGTCGCCGGAGTCCGCGTCGACGTTCGCTGCCGCGGCGAGCGCCTCCTCGCTGCAGACCGTGACGAACGCGTTCAACGTCGGATCGAGCTCTTGATGCGGGCAAGCGAGAGCTGCACGAGTTCCGTCGACGACACATCGCCCTCCCGGATCAGCCGCGCCTGCTCGAGCGCCGAGAGGAACGCGAACTCCATGCCGCGACGCTAGCCGTTCGGTTGGGACGTTTCGCGGGAAGTGGCGAGGGCCGGACTTGAACCGGCGACACCACGGTTTTCAGCCGTGTGCTCTACCAGCTGAGCTACCTCGCCAAGACGGGTGAGTGTAGCCGCGTCTCCCGTTAGGTTCCCATCATGAGCACCGCGCGAGAGATTGCAATCATCGGGGCGACGCTCGACCTCGGGCAGGGGCGCCGCGGCGTCGACATGGGGCCATCCGCGATTCGGTACGCGGGGCTCGAGGAGCGACTCGTGGGGCTCGGGTACGTCGTCGACGACCAGGGCAACGTGGAGACCGCTGTCGCGGAAGCGACGGCGCTCCGCGACGAGCGAGCGCGCTTCCTCCCCGAGATCCACGACACGTGCGAGCTGATCGCGGCTCGCGTGGCGGAGGCGACGCGACGCGGTGCGATTCCGCTCGTGCTCGGCGGCGATCACTCGGTCGCGCTCGGCACGCTCGGCGGACTCGCATCGGTGCACGGCGTGGGAGGCGTGCTGTGGATCGACGCGCACTCGGACATCAACACTCCCGAGACGAGCCCGACCGGAAACGTCCACGGCATGCCCCTGGCCGCCGCGCTCGGACTCGCCGGCCCGGGCTTCGAGAGCGACGTCTGGCCGCTTCCGGCTGTCGACCCGAAGCGGGTCGCCCTCGTCGGGACACGCCTGCTCGACGACGGGGAGCGGCGTCTGCTGCGCGATGCGGGCGTCCGTGTCTTCACGATGAGCGAGATCGACCGGATCGGGATCGAGCGAGCCGTGCGGGAGTCGCTCGATCGGATCTCGGGCTCGGGCTTCGTGCACGTCTCCTTCGACATGGACGTGCTCGACCCTGAGATCGCGCCGGGTGTGGGAACTCCGGTGCGAGGCGGCCTGACCTACCGCGAGGCGCATCTCGCGCTCGAGCTCGTCGCGGAGTCGGGCCTGGCCGGCTCGCTCGAGGTGGTGGAGGTCAATCCCATCCTCGACCGGGAGAACACGACGGCGATCACCGCCGTCGAGCTCGTCGCGAGCGCGCTTGGCAAGACGAT
>DASQLF010000135.1:0-10803 GCA_035630135.1 Gaiellaceae bacterium | reverse complement strand
TTCGCGTCGAAAGGGAAGAGGTCGACCGCGGAGGCCGCGGTTACCATCGGACGAGATGCAGCTCACGGCACGGAAGCGCGAGATCCTGCGCCGCGTCATCGAGGAATACGTCGCTACCGGGCAGCCGGTGGGCTCGCGCATGCTCGTGGAGCGGTCGGGCCTCGGCGTCGCGCCGTCCACGGTGCGCGGTGAGCTGGCGGAGCTCGAGGCGCTCGGCCTCCTGACGCACCCACACACGTCGGCCGGCCGTACGCCGACCGAGAGCGGGTACCGGATCTACGCCGAGGAGCTCGTCCAGGGCCTCGACGGACGGCCCGACGAGCTCGGCGTCGATCTCCGCTCGATGCGCGACGAGATCGAGCACGCGCTTCGCGCGACGACCGACATGCTCTCCGACGCGACGCGGCTCCTGGCGCTCGTGTCGGCACCCTCGCTCGAGACGGCGTCCATCCGTCACATCGAGGTACTGACGCTCCAGCCCTCGAGCGTCATGGTCGTCGTCATCACCTCGACCGGCGGAGTGACGAAGCGCATGTTCCGACTCAACGAGCACGTCGACCCCGGGCTCGTCGCCTGGGCCGGCGAGTACCTCGAGGATCGGCTGGTCGGGCAGCGGCTCGGCTCGAGCACCGTTCGCCGCCGGCTCGAGGCCCCGGAGCTCTCCGTCCGTGAGCGCGCATTCCTCGCGCTCATCGGGCAGACACTGCTGGAGGTCGGTGCCGAGTCAGGCCCCGAGGTCTTCGTGGGCGGGGCGGCAGGTCTCGTGGAAGGCGCCCGGGCCGAGGAGGTCGAGGCGACGATGCGGCTCGTCGAGCTCCTGGAACGCCGTGCCGCCGTGCTGGCGCTCGTCAGCGAGGCCCTCGAGCCGCAGCGTCCCGTCGTGCACGTCGGCCCGGCCGTCGCGGGTGCGGAGCTGCGCTCGGTGTCCCTCGTCGGCGCGACGTACGGCATCCGCTCGACCGCTCTCGGTGCCGTCGGCCTCGTCGGGCCATTGCGGATGGACTACGAGAAGGCCATCCGCACCGTGCGAGCGGCAGCGTTCGAGCTCTCGCGGTTCGTCGAGGACGTCTACGAGGACGCGTGATGGCCCGAGCCGAGTCCGACTACTACGAGCTGCTCAGGGTTCAGCGCGAAGCGAGTGATGGCGAGATCAAGCAGTCGTTCCGTTCGCTCGCGCGCGAGCTCCACCCCGACGTCTCGAGCGCACCGGACGCAGACCAACGCTTCCGCGAGGTCGCGGAGGCGTACGAGGTCCTCTCCGACCCCGAGCGGCGCGCCCTCTACGATCGCTACGGCAAGGCGGGGCTCCAGCGGCGCGGCTTCGAGCCCGCGTTCACGGACTTCGGCTCCGTTGCGGACATCTTCGCCGCGTTCTTCGGCGACGACCTCGGCGGTCAGCGCGGTCGGTCACAACGCGGCGGTGACGTGCAGGTGGTGGCGCAGATCGATCTCGACGAGGCGTTCACGGGCGTGGCGGCGCGCGTCCCCGTCGAGGTGGCAACGCCGTGCGAGCGCTGCGACTCGTCGGGAGCGGAGCCGGGTTCGTCGTCCCGGGCCTGCTCGACGTGCGGCGGCGCCGGGGCGGTTCGCACCGTCTCGCAAAACATCTTCGGACAGTTCGTGCAGCAGCGTGCGTGCCCCGACTGTGGTGGCGCGGGCGAGGTGCTCGCGGATCCGTGCTCGGAGTGCGGCGGCGAGGGCCGACGCGTCGTGCGGAGCGAGCTCGAGGTCGACATTCCGGCGGGGATCCACGACGGGCAGCAGATCCGGGTGCGGGGCGAGGGGCACGCCGGGTTCCGAAGCGCGGAGCGTGGCAACGCGTTCGTCGTGGTGCGGGTGCGGCCCGACGACCGGTTCGTCCGCGACGGCGACGATCTCCACACCGCGCTGCGGCTGACCATGCTCGATGCCGCTCTCGGAACGACCGCGACGGTGGCGTCGCTGACCGGCGACATCGAGCTCGAGGTCGCCGCTGGCACGCAGCCGGGTGAGGTGCGTGCGCTTCCCGGTGAAGGCATGCCTGCGCTCCGCGGCTCGCGGCGCGGCTCGCTGTACGTCCGACTCGACGTCGCGGTGCCGACGACGCTGGATCCCGAGCAGCGCCGGTTGCTCGAGGACGTCGACCGGACGCTCGGCCCCGAGGCCTACGCCTCGAAGTCGGACGGCGAGGGCTTCTTCAGCCGGCTGAAGAGCGCGTTGCGCTGAGCGAGCTTCGCCGCGTTGCGATCCGTGTCTCCCGCGAGGAGGCCGAGATCGTCGCGGCGGCGCTGCTCGAGCAGTTCCCAAGCGGCCTCGAGGAGCGCACGGCAGACGACCGGATCGAGCTCGCGGTCTACACGGACGATGCGGGCGAAACCGAGTTGCGCCGGGCCTATCCGATCGCTTCGTCGGAGGCCGTCGACGCGGGGTGGGAGGATCGCTGGAAGGAGTTCCACCGGCCGGTGCGGACGGGCGGGATCTGGATCGGACCACCGTGGATCGAGCCGCCTCCAGACGAGCCGGTGGTGGTCGTCGATCCCGGTCGCGCGTTCGGCACGGGTGCGCATCCCACGACACGAGCGACCATCGAGGCGCTGGCTCGGCTCGACCGCGGAAGCGTTCTCGACGCCGGCTGCGGATCCGGCGTGACGTCCGTCGCGGCGGTTCGACTCGGCTTTGCGCCGGTCACTGCAGTCGATCTCGACGAGGTCGCCGTGGCCGTTGCCGCCGAGACGGCGCAGAGGAACGACGTCCGGATCGACGTGTTCCAGGCGGATGTCCTGCGCGACGAGCTACCGCACGTGGACGTCGTCGTCGCGAACATCGAGCTCGCTGTCGTCGAACGACTCCTCGATCGCGTGCCCGCCGCAGTGGCCGTGACGTCGGGCTACTTCGCCGACGACGCGCCCCGCAGCGCGAGTTGGACGCCCGTCGACAGGCTCGAGATCGAGGGCTGGGCGGCAGACGTTCTCGTCGCACGGCACTAAGCTCCCCCGGATGGCGACCTTCTCGGTGCGCTTCCTGGGCTGCAAGGTCTCGTACGCGGACTCGCAGGCCGTGCGCGAGCGGCTGCTCGGCGACGGCCACGCCGAGGTCGCGAGTGGGGGCGACGTCGCCGTCGTGAACACGTGCTGCGTCACGCACGAGGCTGTTTCCAAGTCGCGCCAGGCCGTCTCCCGCGCGGCTCGGTCGCACGAGCGCGTGTACGTCACGGGCTGCGCGGCGAATCTCGGCGGCGCGCTCGCGGACGTCGCGTCGAACGTCCGGGTAGTCGCGCGGCCGGGCGAGGAGATCGCTGACGCGGTCGCCGGTGACGTCGGCGCGATCGCATGCGTCCAGGCCGATCGCCGCCTCGAGCGAACGCGCGCCTTCGTGAAGATCCAGGACGGCTGCTCGTTCTCGTGCGCGTTCTGCGTCATCCCGCACGTGCGTGGCGCGACGCGGAGCCGGCGTGCGCACGCGGTGCTGGCCGAGATCGAACGGCGCGTCGCTCAGGGCCACCGCGAGATCGTTCTCACCGGCGTGAACCTCGGGTGCTTCCGCGACCGCGAGGCGGGCTACGGGCTTGCACGGCTCGTTCGCGAGGCGGGCACCGTGCCCGGCGTGGAACGGCTTCGTCTCTCCTCGATCGAGGTGAATCACCTCACAGCCGACCTCGTTGCGGCGATGCGCGAGACGGAAACGGCGTCGCTGCACCTGCACGTCCCCCTGCAGTCGGGCGACGACGGAGTCCTGCGTGCGATGCGCAGGCGCTACTCGGCGGCGCAGTACGTCGCGAAGCTCGCGCCGGTCGCCGACTTCAACCTCACGGCCGATGTGATCGTAGGCTTCCCGGGTGAGGACGAGGCCGCGTTCGTCCGTACGCTGGACACCGTCCGCGCGGCTGGGATCTCGCGCGTCCACGCATTCCCGTACTCGCCGCGGCCCGGCACGAGCACGGCCGGGGCCGACACGGTGCCGGTCGCAGAGAAGAAGGAGCGAAGCGCGCGGCTGCGCGCGTTGTCCGACGAGCTCTCGCGAGGCCGTTGGCGGGCGCGTGTCGGCTCCGTCGACCGCGTGCTCGTCGACCGCCCCGGGCGTGGGTACGCCGACGACTACACGCCGTGGCTCCTCGACGGCGAGGTCGGCGAGTTGCTGCCTGCGCGAGCGGTCGGCGTGTCGGAGGAGGGAATCCTTGCCGTCGCCGCCTGAGGACTGCCTCTTCTGCAGGCTCGTCGCCGACGGCGACCACGTCTACGCCGGCGACGGCTTCGTCGCGATCCGCGACATCAACCCGATCGCCGAGACGCACCTCCTCGTCCTCCCCGAACGGCACATCGACACGTTCAGGGAGATCGGCGCGTTTTCGGACGACGAGGCCGGCCGGATGCTGCGCTTCGTCGCCAAGACTGCGTCGGCATGCGGGCTCGAGGACTACAAGGTGCTGGTCAACGTCGGCGAAGGAGGCGGGCAGACGGTCTTCCATCTGCACTGGCACGTGCTCGGCGGCCGCTTCGACACCGGCAAGCTCGCTCGCGCCCTCGACCTGGACGGGGCCGCGTGAGTCTGATCGCACGCATGGAGGAGGAGCTGCGGGAGGCGCGTCTCGCGCGTGACGAGGATCGCCGCGACGCGCTCAGTCTTGTCCTCAACGCGCTCCAGAACGCGAAGAAGGAGCTCCAGCGCGAGCTCTCGGACGACGAGGAGCTGCAGGTGCTCCAGCGCGAGCGGAAACGCCGTGTCGAGGCGGCCGAAGCGTTCCGCGCCGCCGGCCGCGAGGAGCAGGCCGACGACGAGGAATACGAGCTCGAGATCCTCGAGGAGTTCATGCCCGAGCCCATGTCGGAGGAGGAGATCGAGGAGATCATCGACGACGTGATCTCCGAGGTGGGCGCCACGAGCATCCGCGACATGGGTCGCGTGATGGCCGGCGTTATGCACCAGGTCTCGGGCCGCGCGGACGGCTCGGCCGTATCTCAGCTCGTCAAGGAGAAGCTCGCGTAGGGGCGAGGCTTGCCTTGCGCTTGAGCCACAGGCTTCGTCCCTACACTGCCGCGAGATGCAGCAGGTCCTGGATGTCTCGAACGAGGTCGCAGCCGAGCTTGCCGGTGTGGAGGACGGCGTCCTCGACGCGCTCCGCGAGCGTCTGCAGTGCACGATCGCGCTCCGCGGCAACCGACTGACGCTCGGCGGGGACGACGAGCACGTCGCCGCGGCCAAGGCGGTCGTGGACGAGCTGGTCGACCTGGTGGAGGGCGGTCACGAGATCGGGCCGGACACGGTCGGCGCCGTCCTCGCGGCCATCGACCAGGCCGAGGACGTGAGGGAGGTCTTCGACGATGTCGTCTGGCGCCACCGCGGGAAGAACATCACGCCGAAGACGGTGAACCAGAAGCGGTATGTCGACGCGATCCGCGGCGCGACGGTCACGTTCGGCATCGGCCCGGCGGGCACGGGGAAGACGTACCTCGCGATGGCGCTTGCCGTGTCGGCGCTGTCGGAGGGCGCCGTCGGGCGCCTCATCCTCACCCGACCTGCCGTCGAGGCCGGCGAGCGGCTCGGGTTCCTGCCGGGAGACATGCTCGCGAAGGTCGATCCGTACTTGCGCCCGCTGTACGACGCTCTCTACGACATGCTGGA
Organism: Gaiellaceae bacterium; assembly: GCA_035630135.1. Lineage (GTDB taxonomy): Bacteria > Actinomycetota > Thermoleophilia > Gaiellales > Gaiellaceae > GMQP-bins7. Next base: position 5,205 of record DASQLF010000135.1, on the reverse strand, counting down.
CGCCGAGCGGCTCACGGGCTTCATGGAACGCGGCACGATCGAGGTCGCTCCACTCGCGTTCATGCGCGGCCGCACGCTGAACGACTCGTTCGTCGTGCTCGACGAGGCCCAGAACACGACGCCCGAGCAGATGCAGATGTTCCTGACCCGGCTCGGCTTCGGCTCGAAGATGGTGGTCACCGGTGACGTGACCCAGGTCGACCTGCCGCGCGAGCAGGCGTCCGGACTCATCCAGGTGCGCGACATCCTCGCCGGTATCGACGGCATCGGCTTCGTGGAGTTCGGCAACGAGGACGTCGTCCGGCACAAGCTCGTGCAGCGGATCGTCGAGGCGTACAAGCGCCACGCCGAGGAGACCGGCACGGCGCGCCGCCGGTGATCGACGTCGAGTCGGTCAACCGGAGCGGCGCGACGATCGACGAGCGTGCGGCGGAAGAGCTCGCGGCCAGGGTGCTCGAGGCCGAGGGAGTGACGGAGGGCGAGCTCGGGATCGCGTGGGTGGCGTCGGATGAGATGCGCGCGCTCAAGCACGAGCATCTCGGGATCGACGAGGCGACGGACGTGCTCTCGTTCCCGCTCGACGGTCGTGAGGACCTTCCCGCAGGCGAGCCGCGGGCACTCGGCGACGTCGTCCTCTGCCCGTCGGTCGTCGGCGACGCCTGGCGCGAGCCACTCGTGCACGGGCTGCTGCACCTGCTCGGATACGACCACGGCGAGGAGATGTCCGCGCGCGAGCGAGTCCACGCCGCGTCATGAGCAGGCAGCGCTCGCCCTCGCTCTTCCAGAGCTTCAACTTCGCGGCCGAGGGCATCGTCCACGCAGTTCGGACGCAGCGAAATCTGTGGATCCACTTCGCAGTCGCCGTCGCAGTCCTCGTCGCCGCGATCGGCTTCGGCGCGACGAAGCTCGAGCTCGCGGTTCTCCTGCTCGCGATCACGTTCGTCCTCGTGGCGGAACTCGTGAACACCGCGGTCGAGGCGACCGTCGACGTGGCCTCGACCTCCTTCGATCCGATGGCGAAGATCGCGAAGGACATAGCGGCTGGGGCGGTTCTCGTCGCGGCGCTCAACGCCGTCGCCGTCGGCTACCTCGTCTTCTCCGGCGAGGTCGCGACCCGCAGCTCGCGGTTCGTTACTCGGCTCACCGACCAGCCGGCCGAGCTGACGCTCGTCGCACTGGCGGTCACGGTGATCCTCGTGATCGCCGTGAAGGCGTACACGGGGCGCGGGACGCCGCTTCGCGGCGGCCTCCCCTCGGGGCACGCCGCGGTCGCGTTCGCCGGCTGGATGGCCGTGACTCTCATCCTCGACGACTCGTCGCAGCGCTTCCTCATCTCGTCCGTGACGTTCATCATGGCTTTGCTCGTGGCGCAGACACGTGTCGAATCAGGCGTTCACTCTGCATCGGAGGTCGCTTCCGGGGCGCTGCTCGGCGCGCTCGTGACGCTCCTCCTCTTCCAGGTCTTCGGATGACGGACGACGAGCTGCTCGTACTCGCGGACGCGGCGTCCGCTCGCGCTTACTCGCCGTACTCGAACTTCCTCGTCGGCTGCGCGGTGCTCGCGCGCGACGGTCGCGTGATCGAGGGCGTGAACGTCGAGAACGCGGCCTACCCGCTGGGCGTCTGCGCGGAGCGGACGGCATTCTCGCGGGCGGTGGCCGAGGGGTACCGCCCAGGCGACTTCGTCGTCGCCGCCATCACCGCATCGCCGTGCGGTGGCTGTCGCCAGTGGCTGCTGGAGATGGGCGTCGAGCGCGTGTTGTTCCGGAACGGTGGGCGGGTGGTGACGATGACACCGGACGAGCTGCTGCCGGAGTCGTTCGACGCCTCAGATATCGGATGAAGTCGGGATTCGTGGCCGTCGCCGGCCGCCCGAACGTCGGCAAGTCCACGCTCGTGAACGCGCTCTGCGGCGAGAAGGTCGCGATCACCTCGAAGGTCCCGAACACGACGCGCCGCCGCATCTTCGGCGTCGCCCATGGCGACGACTACCAGCTCGCGCTCGTCGATCTGCCCGGCTTCCAGCGCCCGATGGATACGCTGACCGAGCGGATGCAGCAGACCGTCGACGCGTCCTTCGAGGATGTCGACGCGGTATTGCTGGTCGTCGACGCCCGCGCACGCATCGGCGCGGGCGACCGCTTCGTCGCTCGCCGCGTCTTCTCGCTGGAGAAGCCTGTGATCATCGCGCTGAACAAGGTCGACCGGCTGAAACCCGCGCATATCGCGATGCAGATGAAGGCTGCCGCGTCGCTCGGCGACTTCCATGCGCTCCATCCCGTGAGCGCGAAGACGAAGGAGGGCATCGGCGAGCTCCGTGACGATCTGGTGTTCCTGCTGCCCGAGGGGCCGGCGTACTTCCCGGCCGACCAGGCGACCGACCTCGCCCTCGAGGAGCGCATCGCCGAGGTCATCCGGGAAAAGGCACTCCACCTGACCCGCGAGGAAGTGCCTCACGCACTCACCGTCGAGGTCGACGAGATCGAGGATCGCCGACTCCGTGCTCTCGTGTACTGCGAGACCGAGTCGCAGAAGGGGATCCTCGTCGGGAAGAAGGGCATCACGATTCGCGAGATCGGTACGCGCGCGCGGCCCGAGGTCGAGGCGCTCCTCGGCCGGCCGATCTTCCTCGAGCTGCAGGTGAAGGTGCGGCCGAAGTGGCGCCGCGATCCGAAGATGCTCGAGCGCCTCGGCCTCTGAGTTCTTCAGGGGCCAGACCGCACGTACGTCACCTCCAGCCGTGGTCGAAGGGTGGCGTGCGCGAAGCTCGATGACGGGAAGCTCGGGCCGCTGACGCCATAGCTCTCGCCACCGTCTGCGAGCCTGATCACGACTCCGAAGTTCTGGCGTGCCCCGGCCACCCACTCGGCAACCAGCGACGTGAGATCGAACGTGAGCCACTGCGGTTGGGCAGCGTTCTCGAGCTCCGCGACCGCGTACGCGGAGCCGAGGTCGAGGTCACGCTCGGCGAATCAGTCCGTATAGAGGATCGGGTCGGCCTCGAACTCGTACCTCCGTGCAGCACACGCACGGTTGCGCGCCTCGGCGCAAGACAGCGGCCGTCGTGGAACACGTGCAGCCTCGCGCCGACGACCCTGGAGCCGGCCGGAATCGGAGAGGTCGGGAACCTCAGCGCTGCGCGCCAGACCTTGTCGTCGTCCCCGCCGACCGGTCGCCGTCGTCGCGGTAGCAGTGCTCGTCCCAGTCGTAGCCCCACTCGCACCAGAAGGGCAGCGACACGTCCTGCAGGCGCGAGTGAGACGCTGCCCTGCGAGGAGGCGGCGCCAGGGCTGCAGAAGGCGAGCGCCGCGACCAGCAGTGGGAGGGCAAAGGGTCGAGCGGCGCTCATGTCGTCGATCATGGCAACCAGGTCGTGACGGCTGTGTCACGATTTCGTGTCTAAAGCTGCGCGGGAGGCGTCGGCCCGGCTCGCGAGGATGCGTCGACCCGGAGCTACACTCGTCCTCGATGGCCAAGGCGCCCGCACTCGTCGGCGGCTTCGAGCTCCCGTCCGGCCCACGGCTTCCGCGCGTCGGCTCCGTCGACGCGGTGGCGCTCGAGGAACGCGCAGCGACGCTCGCGAAGCGCTCGATCAAGCGCGAGTCGAAAGTTCAGGCGCTCGAGCTCGCCGTGCGCATGATGGACCTGACGACGCTCGAGGGACAGGACACGCCGGGCAAGGTCGCGGCGCTCTGCTCGAAGGCGATGCGGCCGGACCCCGTCGACGTCTCGGTTCCTCCCGTCGCGGCCGTGTGCGTCTACCCGAGCCTGGTCGCTGTCGCGAAGGAACGTCTCGCGGGCAGCGAGGTGAAGGTGGCTTCGGTCGCGACGGCGTTCCCATCAGGGCAGTCGCCGATCGAGATCAAGCTCGCGGAGACGCATGCTGTCGTCGAGCTCGGCGCGGACGAGGTCGACATGGTCATCGATCGCGGCGCCTTCCTCTCGGGCCGCTACGCGAAGGTCTTCGACGAGATCGTCCGGGTGAAGGAGGCGTGCGGCGACGCGCATCTGAAGGTCATCCTCGAGACGGGCGAGCTCGGCACGTACGACAACGTCCGGCGCGCGTCGCTGATCGCGATCGCCGCCGGGGCGGACTTCGTCAAGACCTCTACCGGCAAGGTCAGCCCCGCAGCGACGCTGCCCGTGACGCTCTGCATGATGGAAGTCGTCCGCGACGTCTACGTCGAGACCGGTCACATCGTCGGCATCAAGCCTGCGGGAGGCATCCGCACGTCGAAGCAGGCGATCCAGTACCTCGTCACGCTGTACGAGACCCTCGGGCCGGAGTGGATGACCCCTGATCTCTTCCGCTTCGGCGCATCCTCGCTTCTGAACGACGTCCTCATGCAGCTCCGCAAGGAGAAGACGGGGCGCTATCAGTCCGGCGATTACTTCACGATCGACTGATGGCACAGGTCGAGAAGCGCGCGTCCAGCCTGCCCGCCACGTTCGAGTGGGAGTACGCTCCCGCGCCCGAGGCGCGCGACGTCGTGCAGATCCGCGAGCGCTACGGGCTCTTCGTGGGCGGCGAGGAGGTCGAGCCGCAGACGAAGGAGTGGTTCCCCTCGATCTCGCCGTCCTCGGAGGAGGCGCTGTTCGAGGTGGCGCTCGCCGGTGAGGAGGACGTCGCCCACGCGGTCGACACGGCGCGAGGTGCGTTCGAGAACGGCTGGTCGGAGCTCGCGCCCTCCGAGCGCGCGAAGTACATGTTCCGGCTCGCGCGACTCATTCAGGAGCGCTCCCGCGAGCTCGCGGTCGCCGAGTCGCTCGACGGCGGCAAGCCCATCCGGGAGTCGCGCGACGTCGACGTCCCGCTCGCGGCGGCGCACTTCTTCTACTACGCCGGCTGGGCCGACAAGCTCGAGTACGCATTCCCGAATCGCAAGCCGCGACCGCTCGGCGTGGCCGCCCAGATCATTCCGTGGAACTTCCCGCTCCTCATGCTCAGCTGGAAGATCGCTCCGGCGCTCGCGTGCGGGAACACCGTCGTCCTGAAGCCTGCGGAGACGACGCCGCTGACCGCGATGATCTTCGCCGACATCTGCCGGCAGGCGGAGCTGCCGCCGGGTGTCGTCAACCTCGTCACGGGCGACGGGACGACCGGGGCCCATCTCGTGCGCAGCGAGGGCATCGACAAGCTCGCGTTCACGGGTTCGACCGAGGTCGGGAAGCTCATCATGCGAGAGCTCGCCGGCCGCGACGTGA
>DASQLF010000134.1:0-12961 GCA_035630135.1 Gaiellaceae bacterium | reverse complement strand
CCTCGTTCACGACGGCCGCGCGGTCAGTCGGGTCGACGCGAAGACCGGCGCGTCGACGCCGTTCGCGAACGTCGACGCCTTCAAGGTCGCGGTCGCTCCGAACGGCTCCGTCTACGGGGCGACGGGCAGTCCGACCGGAGGGCGCGTCGTCCGAATCTCTCCGAGCGGCCAGCTGACGCGCGTCGCCGGAACGGGGCGCCTGGGCACCCATCGAGACGGATTGGCACTTCGGGCGCCGATGCTTCCGAGCGCTCTCGGGTTCGCTCGCGACGGCTCGCTCGTCGTCGCGCAGATCGAGCCAGTGCCCGCGATTCGCAAGGTGCAGCTCTCGCGCGGCACGATCTCGACGATCGCACTCGGCAGGTAGAGACGCGCTCAGGTCGTGACGAGCGGCTCCTTCGAGCCTTCCTCGACGATCACCCAGCCGTCGAACTCGGAGAAGCGGTACGGCGCGTTCAGCGGGACGCTGGCGTTGCCTCGCTCGTTCGTGAGGAAGGATCCGCAGAGCGCGCCGAGCTCGCCGCCGCGCGTGAGCCAGAGCTCGAAGCGGCGGCCGCTCGCAGCTGGGCTGAGCCCGGAAACCTCGAGCTCCATCGGCCAGTTGCCCGCGGCGTCGATGTCGTAGATCGCGAGCGACGCTCTGGCCTCGGTCGCCGCAGCGGTCCCGCTCATCGTCTCCGTGAAGTCGAGGGTGCGGCCGTCGGATCCACCCGAGAGCACCGCGCCGAGCGCGAACGCCGCCACCGCCAGTGCTGCTGCGAGGGCGAGGAGCGCTCCCCGCCGCCTCGGCCGAAGCGCCCCCACCGGGCTCGCGGGCGGCGACTCGGGGGGTGGGCCGGCCGCGATGAGGAGCTCGTGCACGCGCTCGAGCCGCGCACGCTCTCCCGGCTCGAGGTCGCCGTCGACGAGATCGTCGAAGTCGGGCCTCATCGCAGCTCCTCCTCGAGAGCGTCTGCGAGCCGTGCGAGAGCGCTTCGCGTTCGCGTCTTGACGGTACCGAGCGGGATCTCGAGTCGATCGGCGATCTCGCTCTGCGAGAGCCCGCGCCAGTAGGCGAGCTCGATCACCGGCCGCTCGTGCGCAGGGAGGATCTCGAGGGCTCGGTGCACGCGCCATGCGGCCCAGGCCGTTTCCGCCTCGTCCGCGGGGTCCGGCTCACGGCCAGGCCCCTCCTCGAGCTCCGCGACGGGCTCCGGCGTACGGCGCAGGCCGTCCGTGATCGCGTTTCGAGCGACGGCGTACAGCCACGCGGCTCCGCGGCCGCGCGCCGGGTCGTACGTCCGTGCGGACCGCCAGATGGCGACGAATGCATCCTGCGTCGCATCCTCGGCGCGTCCCCGGTCGCCGAGGCGGCGAAGCGCCAGTCCGAGCACCGCGCGCGAGTACCGCCCGTGGAGCTCGTCGAACGCTCCGCGGTCTCCGCCGGCGATGCGCACGATCAGCTGGCCGTCGGTGGCCTCCGGAAGCTCCACGACCTGCATGATTCCCGGTCCGAAGCGGACCGAACCCGTCCGTATGGCCAACGCGGTCGTCATGTGTGGAGTGGTACGTGCGTCGCGTGCCGGTGGATTTCGCTCAGCCGTCGGCGAGGCTCCTGGTCGTGCGTGCCGGGTTTCCCACCGCGACGACACCGGCCGGCAGATCGCGCGTGACGATCGCACCCGCTCCCACGACGGTGTCGTCGCCGATCGTGACGCCGGGGCAGACGATGACGCCGCCGCCGAGCCAGACGTTGTCGCCGATCGCGATCGGCTCGCCGTACTCCCAGCCGTCGCGCCGCGGCCCCGGCTCGAGCGGGTGGGTCGCCGTCAGGAGCTGCACTCCGGACGCCACCTGGCAGTTGCTCCCGATCCGGATCGGTAGCACGTCGAGCAGCACGCACGAGTAGTTGACGAAGGTGCCGGCGCCGATCGAGATGTTCCACCCGTAGTCGCAGTGGAACGGCGGCCGAACCGTCACCCCGGCGCCGACCTCGCCGAGGAGCTCCTTGAGCAATCGCTCACGCTCATCGGGGTCGGCGTGGGAAGAAGCGTTGTAGCGCTCGAGGAGGCCCTGGCAGTGGGCGAGCTCCGCGGCGAGCTCCGGGTCGCTCGCGTGATAGAGCTCGCCGCGCAGCATCCGCTCCTTCATCTCTGCCACGTGAGATCGAGGCGTTACGACCTGGCGGCACCGTACCGCGCGCCGACCGCCTCCCAGTCCACCACGTTCCACCAGGCCGCGAGATAGTCGGGGCGGCGGTTCTGGTAGTTCAGGTAGTAGGCGTGCTCCCACACGTCGATGCCGAGAAGCGGTGTCTTGCCGTCCATGACGGGCGTGTCCTGATTCGGCGTCGACTCGACGGCGAGGCCCGAGCCGTTCCACACGAGCCAGCTCCAGCCGGAGCCGAAACGCTTCACGCCTGCGTCGTTCACCGCCGTCTTGAGCTCGTCCAGGCTGCCGAACGTCTCCGAGATCGCGTCACCGAGCGCGCCCGAGGGCTCGCCGGCGCCGTTCGGGCCCATGATCTCCCAGAAGAGGGTGTGGTTCGCGTGCCCGCCTCCGTTGTTGCGCACGGCCGCGCGCTTGTCCTCCGGGATCGAGTCGAGGTTCGTGAGGATCTCGTCGAGTGACTTCTCGGCCCACTCGGTGCCTTCGAGCGCGGCGTTCAGATTCGTGACGTAGGCCGCGTGATGCTTGTCGTGGTGGATCTCCATCGTCTTCGCGTCGATGTGCGGCTCGAGCGCGTCGAAGGGGTAGCTCAGGTCGGGAACGCTGAAGGGCATGCGTGCTTCTCCTCTCGATACGAGTTTCGTCCGGGCAAGGATATGCTCCGCGCGTTCCCGCCCCGCCCACGGAGGAAACGAAACGATGTCCAACTTCGTCGAGATCAGGCCCCGCGAGCTGAAGCCGGCGCTCCTGGAGCTCGACGGCATCTCGCGGACGTCGGTCGAGGCGCACTACCGGCTCTACCAGGGCTACGTCGGGAAGCGGAACGAGATCCTCGGCGCGCTGGCCAGCGTCGATCTCGGCGCGGCGAACCAGATCTACTCCGAGGTGCGCGCGCTGAAGGTCGACCTCACCTTCGCCGTCGGTGGCATCAAGAACCACGAGATCTACTTCGAGCACCTCGGTGGCGCGGGCGGCGACCCGGACGGCGCGATCGGTGAGCTCATCGAGCGCGACTTCGGCTCGGCCGACGCCTGGCGTGCGGATCTGCGCGCGACCGGAATGGGTGGCCGCGGCTGGGCCTGGACGGCATACGACTGGGACGAGGGGCGGCTCTTCAACTACATCGGCGACGCGCAGAACACCTTCCCCGTGTGGAACGCGACGCCGCTCGTCGCGCTCGACGTGTACGAGCACGCGTACTTCCTCGACTACCAGACCGACCGCGCCGCCTACATCGAGGCCTTCCTCCGGAACCTCGACTGGGGCGTCGTGAACGGCTGGGTCGGCACCTACTCCATACCCGCGGCGTAGCCCGTGAAGGAGGCGCTCGCCGTCCTGGGCGGGTACCTCCTGGGGTCGATGCCGTTCGGCTACTGGGTGCCGAAGCTCGTTCGCGGGGAGGACATCAGGACGAAGGGCAGCGGGAACGTCGGCGCGTCGAACGTCTTCCGCGTCTACGGACGGTCGCTCGGCGTCCCGGTCGCGCTCCTCGACCTCGCGAAGGGCTTCGCCGCTGCGCTGCTGGGGCTCTGGGTCGGAGGCGCTTTGATCGGAGTCCTCGCGGCCGGGGCCGCGATGGTCGGGCACGCGCGGCCGATCTTCCTGCGCTTCGAGAAGGGCGGCAAGATGGTGGCGACGGCCGGAGGAGCCACGCTCGCCCTGGCACCGCTCGCCGCGACCCTTTGCGTCGCGACGTGGCTGCTCGTGTTCGTGGCCACGCGTTACGCGTCGCTCGCGTCGCTCGTCACGGCCGTGATGCTCGCTGTCCTCGTCGTCGTGCTCGGGTATCCGTGGCCGATCGTCGCCTTCGGAATCGCGGCCGCCGCGGCCGTCTTCGTCCTCCATCGCCAGAACATCCGCCGCCTCGCCGGGGGCACGGAGCACCGCTTCGAGCTGCGCCGCCAGCGCGCGTTGTGACTGATCGTTACAAGGTCGCTCTAGGCCGCAAGCCAGGCGGCCAGCGTCGTCTGGCTCGCGCTCGGCTCACCGGTCGCGAGCTCACCGCGGAGCTCGCCGACGGTGCCGTAGCGCTCGGCGACGACGTCATGCACGTGGATCGTCTCGAAGTTGACCTGCTTCGAGAGGAGGAAGTCGGAGTCGTCGAGGTGCGGCAGCGTCTCGAGCGCGTCGCGGAGCGCGTGGCGCACGGAGTCCTCGACGAAGCGAGGCTGCAGGTGCGCGTGCTCGACGACGAAGAGCTCGTCGGGGCGCTTCAGCAGGTCGTAGATCGGCGCGCTCATCGAGCGCTCGGCGACGTCGACGAGCGTTTCCGCGTCGAGGTCCTGCTCGGTGCCGACGAACAGCGTCTGCCGGCCGCGCTGGTTGTGCGTGGCGATGGGCACGAGCTCCAGGATCTTCTCGATTTCGCTGCCGCCGAATCCGGCCTCGAGCAGTCGCTCCGCGGCGCGATTGCGCACGAGGCCCTGGGCGCACGGGCAGGCGTTGATCCCCGTCGCCTCGACGCCGACGACGCGCCGTGTCCCGCTCTCCGACGCTGCGGCGATCCCGCAGAGGGTCACCATCTCCTGGGTCGCGAGCCCCGTAACGGGCGTTCGCCGGTGGATCGGCCACTGCGCGCGGATCCAGACCTCCGCCTTCAGCGCGCCCTGCCGTTCGACGACCCGGCGCGCGATCTGCTCGGCGAGCACCTCCACGAGCAGCGCCTCTTCCTCGACGACGAGCTCGATCGCCTCCTCGAAGAGCTCCGGGAAGCGCGACATGTGGACGCCCTTCTGGTCGGCCGCGAGATCGACCGTGCAGTCGATCACCGCAGCCATCACGGTCTGCGCGTCTCCACGGCGAATGCGTATCGCCTTTTGCACACCGCTCACCCCGGCGCGCGACAATGCGAGCGCGATCTCGGGCGGAGACGCCTGCAGATCGTCTGCGAGCTTAACCCCATCCGCCACGCGGCCACCGTACCACCCGATCTGCTACCGCCTTCACCACTCCGTAGAGCGGAGCGGGGTTCCACCCGGCGGTCCCGTTCGAGGGATAGACCCCCCTTTCGGGGCACGGCCCTGCCGTCAACCCCGCCGACGCAGCAAAGGTGTGGAATGCCGCTTGTCCGAGTCGTCCTCGCGTCCGACCTCGTCCGGCTACGGCTGCTCTCGTCGTCGGCGCGTTGCTGATCCCGGCCGTCGGCCGCTCGACGGAGTCGCGTGAACCACCGGCGACACCGACGTCCATCGGTGTCACTTCGAGTTCGCCCACGAGCCTGCGGCTGAGCTGGAGTGCAGGCGTTCGCGGGCCGGCGAGAGCGTACGACATCTCGAAGGACGGCTCCAGGATCGGTAGAACCGCACGGACGACGTTCGTCGTCGCAGGACTCACGTGCGGCACGGCTTACACGTTGACGGTCGAAGCGCTCGGCGTCGGGCGCCGCTCCGAGGGCGCATCTGTCACTGCCGCGTCGGCTCCGTGTCCCGAGACACCTCCGTGGCAGGCCGACGTGTCCACTTCGCCTCCTACGCAGGGGTCCGGAGTGACCCCGCGACCCCCCGAGCGGCCGTCGTCACCCTCCATCCCGTCCGGTTCGCGGCCGGCGACGAGCCCTGTGCAGCCCGCTGCGGTCCCGCACGTGGGCGGAAGCGCGACCGAGATGCCGTGGGCCGGTGCCGGCGCGTTCGTCTGGCACGAGACCGACGTCGCTCCCGAGGAGCTCGGCGTGCAGCTGCGCGACAGCGGATTCTCCTGGGTTGCTGTGTTCCTCCACGATGGCGTCGACGCGGACCCGATCGAAGGGGACTGGATCCGTCGGTTTCGCGAGGCGAGCCAGCTTCTCGTCGGCGGTTGGGGCGTCCTGCGAGCCGAGCCGGAGCAGGAAGCGGACCTCGCCCACAGGCTGCTCGCGGAGCACTCGCTCGACTTCTACATCGCGAACCCCGAGGCGGAGTACAAGCTCAGCGATGACTTCGGTCCGAGCGCGGAGCGCTACGGGCGCTCGCAGAGGTTCGTGGACGCATTTCGTGAGCTCGAGCCGGACACTCCGTCGGCAATGTCCTCCTACTGCCGCGCAGACAGGGCGGACATCGACTGGGACGCGTGGCATCGATCCGGATTCGTCTTCATGCCTCAGGCCTACGTCAACGACTTCGGTGCTGCGGCGTCTCCGGCTTCGTGTGCCGCGGGCGCTGCCGACTTCTTCCCCGCCGGCGCGGTGCACCCGACGGTAGGAGTGTACGCGGGGCAGGAGGAGGACGAGCCGAGCGCCGCGCGCTACGCAGCGCTGCTCGCCGAGGCGGGTACCGTGGGGTTCTCGGTCTATCTCGCCGAGACGAGAATGCAGTCCCGCGAGTGGCGAACGTTCGGCGCCGCCATCGACGAGTTCGCCATCGCACGCGCGAAGGGGAGCGGCACGACGATTGCGCGCGAGCGCGTCGGACGTGACGACACCGGCTCAGCGGAGTAGGCGCGAGAGCCGACGGTCCTTGAGCAGCCGGCCGCCGGTCTGGCAGCTCGGGCAGTAGTAGATCGTGTGCTCCTCGAAGTCGACGCGGGCGATCGCCGAACCGCACTGCGGGCACGGCTCGCCTAGTCGGTTGTGGATGACGTAGACGTCCGCGTCGCCCTTGCCGCGCTCCCGCAGCTCGAGCGCGCGCGCGAGGTCGTCGTGCATCGCGGTTGCGAGGCGCTCGACCTCGTCGTCCGAGAGCTCCGTCGACGTCTTGAAGGGTGACATCCGTGCACGCAGGAGGATCTCGTTCGCGTGCGCGCGCCCGATGCCGGTGAGCGCTCGCTGGTCGCGAAGCAGCGGATGGAGCTGCCGCCTTTCCCGACCGAGGATCTCGCCGAGGCCCGCGGCGTCGAGCTCGAGCGCGTCCGGCCCGAGGTGGCCGAGATCCTCGTCGAGCTGCTGCGGGGTGACGAGCCAGACGCCCGCGCGCTTCTTCTTGCCGGCCTCCGTCAGCACGAGCTCGTCGCCACCCGAGAAGCGGAGACGGAACATCGGCGTCTTCGGCGCCTTCGCTCCTCCCGGCAGAAACCGGAGGCGCCCGGCGCTCATCAGGTGCACGCGCAGGACGAGGTCGTCGCCCTCGAGCGGGAACAGCAGGTTCTTGCCGCGGCGCTCCGACCCCGCGAGGCGTCGGCCGTCGAGCGCTGAGAGTGGCGGTGAGAACGTCTTCAGCGTCGCGATGTGCGCCGGCCCGGCCTGGTCGATCGGCGCCCGCGACACGAGCGGATCGAGCTCCCGCACCCAGGCCTCCACCTCGGGTAGCTCCGGCATGGAGCTGACGGTAGCGCCTAGGCAGGCAAGGGATCGACGGCCGCGGGCGTGTCGTCGACGGGCTCCGGCATATCGCGCAGATGACGTTGCGGCGAGAGGAGGATCCAGAGGAACGAGAGACCGCTGCCGATGGCGCCGATCGCGATCGCCTCGCGCAGTCCGAGCCAGGTGCCGAGAGCGCCGCCCGCGAGCGTCCCCAACGGGATCGTGCCCCAGACGATGAAGCGCATGGCCGAGTTCATCCGACCCTGGAGACGCGCCGGGCAGATCGCCTGTCGGTAGCTGACCTGCACGATGTTGTACGTCACGAGCGTGTAGCCGAGCACGAGCTGCGACGCGATGAGGAACGGGAGAGCGCCGTTCCCTTCCGGTGCGAAGGCGACCGCGAGGAACGCCGGCGCCTGCAGGATCGTCACCGCGATCGTCGTCGGGCCGATGCCGAAGCGCCTCGAGACACGCGTGGCCGTGAACGCGGCGACCATCGAGCCCGCGGCACCGATCGAGAAGACGACGCCGATGAGCCCGGGCGAAAGCCCGAGCTCGCGCACCGCGAAGACGAGGTACACGGAGAAGCCGAGGCTGAAGAAGAGGTTCGACGTCGCGGTGCAGCCCGCCTGGGCGCGGAGATTCGGGTTCCCGAGGACGAAGCGCAGACCCTCCTTGATGTCCTCCCAGAAACTCGTCTTGCGACCGTCGACCATGGATCGCTCGGGGCGCTCCTCCGGCTTGCGGATACGGAGGATGAGCAGACCGGATGCGACGAAGCTGAGCGCGTCGACGAGAACGGCGTAGGGCGCGGTGAGGATCTCGACCAGGATCCCGCCGAGACCGGGACCGGAGATCTGGGCCGCGGAGCGACTGATCTCGAACTTCGAGTTGCCCTCGATGATCTGGTCGCGGTCGACGAGCGAGGGCAGGTACGACTGGTAGGCGACGTCGAAGAAGACCTGGAACACGCCGACGAGAAAGCCCACCGCGTAGAGCTGCCAGAGCGTGAGCACGTCCGCGACGTAGGCGATCGGCACCGTGGCGTACAGCGCGGCGCGGCCGAAGTCGCCGATGATCAGAATCGGACGCCGCGGCAGGCGGTCGACCCAGACCCCCGCCGGCAGCGTGAACAGCATGAACGGCAGGAAGAGCACCGTGCCGAGAACGGCGACCTCGAACGCGCTTGCGTCCAGCACGAGGATCGCGACGAGCGCGAAGGCCAGGTCGTCGATCTGCGAGCCGAACTGGCTGATCGTCTCGGCCGACCACAGCTTCAGGAAGTCGCCGTGGCGCCAGAGCCCGCCCTTCGGCCAGAGGCTACGCATCATCGGTCTCAGTCGGCGGAAGCGGGGTGGGCGAGCGGAAGAGCGCGTAGGACAGGGCATGACTCTCGCCCTCGACGGCGTCGGCCTGCTGCAGGTCGGCGACGAGCCGGTTCAGGCGCCGCTCGAAACGCCGGCGGTCCGCCGCGGTCAGCCGGATGTGGATGAGCGCGGACGTGTCGTCAGGCCCGCCCCCGGCGACGATCTCGTCAGCGGCCTGGCGCAGCATGATCGCGGCGAGCACACCGCCCTCCAGCTCTTCGAGGCCGGCCTCGTCTCCGCGCATGACGAAGAGCCGCGCGACGCGACCGTAGTACTTCTCCGTCAGCGCCCGCACCTTGCGCGTGCGCACGACGCGCACGAGGCCGGCCTGCTCGAGGACCTTCAGGTGGTGGCCGACGGTGCCCTTCGGGGTCTCGAGAACGCCTGCGAGCTCGGTCGTGCTCGCGGCGCGCTCGCGGAGCAGCATGACGATGCGAGCGCGGAGCGCGTCACCCAGCGCGCGGAGCTGCTTCGGGTCGGTGACGACGAGGACGTCGTCGAGCTCGTAGTCGGGATAACGGTCGATAACCGCGGAACATACGGCAAATCCCGACCATTCGCAACCGCTCAGGGTGAGACCGGGGTCGGGCCTGAGCCCGACCCCGGTCGTACGTGCTTTCTACGGCTCGAACGTGCCCTCGGGACCCGCGGGTGCCGGAAGGACGAGTGCCGGACCGGGGACTCTCTGCCCCGGAACGCCGTTGACGGTCTGCGTCGAATACGCATACGTCAGGGCCGCGAATGCGACGAGGTCGCTATTGACCTCGAGCGCGTGATCGTTGTTGTTGGCGAACGTGTCACAGGCGAGGTGGTAGCACGGGTCGAGCTGCGCGCCCACCGTGCCTCCCCAGATCTCGGCCTGTTCCGCGGTCTTCGGCTCTTCGGCGCCCGTGAAGAGGCCACCGGAGGGAATGCCGTTCTCGATGAACGCCTGGTAGTCGCTCCGACCCGAGAACTCCGAGTCGTCGTAGGGCTCGTCGATGAGCGTGTAGTACGACTCGTAGAGATCCTCGATCGCGATGGAGCCGTCGGGGATCGTGACGCCGGCAGGAGCCGGGAACGTTGACTCGTCCGCGTCGTACACCATGAAGATGTAGTTCGGAGAGCCGATCATGTCGTAGTTCATGTAGAGCGCGATGCGGTCGAGCTCTGCCTGCGACAGGTCCTCGACGTAGGCCGTCGAGCCGACCAGGCCGGCCTCTTCGCCGCCCCACCACGCAAAGCGAAGCGTGTTCTCGGGCTTCAGCTTCGCGATCTGCACGGCGGTCTCCAGCAGTGCGGCGGAGCCGCTGCCGTTGTCGTTGATCCCCGGCCCCTCGGGAACCGAGTCGAGGTGCGCTCCGGCCATGACGACGTTGTCGTCGTTCCGCCCGTCGAGCTCGGCGATCACGTTGCTCTGCGGAACGTTCACCACAGCAACGGTCGCGGTCGTGCCGGGGAGGGCGAGCGACTCGCCCGCGGCAAAGCTCGTGCCCACCACCGGGACGGTGATCGTCGTGAAGTCCGAGCCCGCCGGGGGCTCTGCCGTGATGTTGCCCAGGACGCCGCTGCGGTCGGGTGTGTTGCCCTGATTGAAGAGGATGACCGCGGATGCGCCAGCCGTCTGGGCGTTCGCGACCTTCAGGGCGAAGCTGCAGCCACCGCGCTGGACGAGCGCGATGTTGCCGACCGTGAAGCCCGCGAAGTCGTTCGGCCCGCCCGGATCGGCGATGAGCGGCGCTCCGATCGCGGCTTCCGTGTAGGCACCGTCGCATCCGCTCGTGTTGGCCCGCGGTGGGACGAGGTTGATGTCGACAGCGGTCACGGTGGCTGTCACCGTTTGCACTGCGCTGCCGGTCACGTCCCCGACGGGATGCGTCGTCGCGGGGGCCGGCGTGTGCTGCTGGATCGGCTGTGCGACTGCGAAGTTGAACTCGTGCGTCTCGACCGTCCAGCCGGCGGCCTCGAGCGTCTCGACGACGTAGTCGACGCTTGCGTCATACCCGGGTGTCAAGGCGGCGCGGTTGCCGCCATTCGCGTCGGCGATCGCCTGGAGCGCGGCCTGGTGTGCGCGGACTCCTTCGAGCGTCACGCAGTCCAGGAGCTTCGCGTAGGTGTTGTTCGTCCGGCTCTTGCAGCCTGGCGGGGCGGATGTGGCCGCGCCCGGCAAGACCATGGTGAGCAGTGCGAGGACGAATGTGATCGTCAGTACGACGACGCTCGTGCGTCGTCGCGTCGATGAACCGTGCATGGAATCTCCCCTCGGTGTCGACGGCTTGGTTCGTAGTGGCCTACCCAGGCCCTCTCCGGATGAAACGACGCCACGAAAGTAGGCTGGCCAGGTGGGGCCGATGACCGTCGTCGTGATGCGTGGGGACGTCCCCGAGGCCGTCCACCGCGTGGACGCCGTCGCCGTCGCGGACGGAGAGATCGTCGCCTCGTACGGCGATCCGGAGCTCGTGACCCTCTTCCGCAGTTCGGCGAAGCCGATCCAGGCGCTGCCGCTCGTACGCGCCAGGCCCGATCTGGACGATGACGAGATCGCGATCGCGTGCGCGTCGCACCTGCATCGCCCCGACCAGCTCGAGCCCGTCGAGCGCCTGCTCACGAAGGCCGGGGCGAGCGAGGACGATCTCGAGTGCGGACCGGAGCCCACGCGCCTCGAGCACAACTGCTCGGGCAAGCACGCGGGCATGCTGCTCCTCTGCCGGGTGAACGACTGGCCGACCGAGGGCTATCGCCTGGCCGCGCACCCGTGCCAGGAGGCGATGCTCGCCGAGGTCGCAGCCGCGGCCGAGCTCGATCCGGCCTCGCTCTCGACGGCGATCGACGGCTGCGGGGTCGTAACGTACGCACTCACGCTCGAGCGCATGGCCCACGCCTTCGCGCGGCTCGAGTCGCTCGAGGGCGGCACACGAGCCGCCGAAGGCATGCGAGCCTATCCGGAGCTCGTCCGCGGGCCGGGCGCCCCTGATACCGAGCTCATGCGCCTCGGTGACGGCTGGGTCGCCAAAGGCGGTGCCGAGGGGCTTCTCTGCGCTGCGCGCGGCGGGCTCGGTATCGCGCTCAAGTGCGAGGACGGGGGGCAGCGCCCGCTCGCGGTCGCACTCGCCGCGCTCCTCGCCGAGCTCGGGCTCGCGTCGGGCGATCTTGCCGACGCTCCGGTCGTGAACTCGCGCGGTGAAGTCGTCGGCGAGCTTTGTGCTCTCCGGAACGAACCCGCACGTTAATCATCCGGCCCTCTTCACAGACCGTCTTTTCCGGACTAGTATCCGCGCGCTTTGGTGGTGGGAGCCGGGGCGGCAGGTGGGCCGGCTCATGCACGTCGCAAGGTCAGTATCCGTTCGAGCGCGAGAGGAGAAAGCCGGCCCATGCTGTCAGTCGATATCGCCCTCCCCGAGGTCGAGGAGCTTCAACGTCTTGTCGAGCAAGGGCTCGAAAAGGGCTTCCTCACCTATGACGAGATCGTCTCTGGTCTCGACGACGTCGAGCTCACGAAGGAGCAGATCGAGGACTTCTACGCGTACTTGATCGACCATGCGATCGAGCTCCACGAAGGCGTCGAGCACAAGGATCTCCCGCACGCGGAGCCTGTGCCGGCCGAGGAGGAGAAGGTCGAGACGCCCAAGCTCGACCTCTCGGTGGAGCCGTCGCTCGACTCGCTGCGGCTCTATCTGCGCGAGATCGGCAAGGTGCCGCTCCTGACTGCCGACCAGGAGGTCTCTCTCGCGAAGCTCATCGAGCGCGGCGACATGGGGGCGAAGCAGCACATGATCGAGGCGAACCTCCGGCTCGTCGTCTCGATCGCGAAGGGCTACCTCGGGCGGGGGCTCTCCTTCCTCGACCTCATCCAGGAAGGCTCGCTCGGCCTGATCCGCGCGGTCGAGAAGTTCGACTACCGGCGCGGCTTCAAGTTCTCGACCTATGCGACCTGGTGGATTCGCCAGGCGGTGACCCGCGCGATCGCGGACAAGGCGCGCACGATCCGGATTCCCGTGCACATGGTCGAGAAGCTCAACAAGGTCGTCCACATGGAGCGCCAGCTCGTCCAGCGCCTGGGGCGCGAGCCTCTTCCCGAGGAGATCGCCGAGGAGCTCGAGATCGACCCGGACGAGGTGCGCGAGATCCTGCGCATGTCGCAGCTCCCGATCTCGCTCGAGAAGCCGATCGGCGAGGAGGAGGACTCCTCTCTGGGCGACTTCGTGCCCGACGAGCAGGCGGAGTCGCCGTTCGACACGGCCTCGCTGTCGCTGCG